>DATDFC010000094.1:0-13657 GCA_036522815.1 Gemmatimonadales bacterium
CGAGGCCCGCGCGCTCATGCGACTTACGCTCGCCGATTGGTTGGTCGTCGCCCTCTATTTCCTGTTCAACATCGCGGTCGGCCTCTACTACAAGCGGCGGGCCGGCAAGAGCACCGCGGAATACTTTCTTTCCGGCCGCAATGTTCCGTGGTGGCTCGCCGGCACGTCGATGGTCGCCACCACGTTCGCCGCCGACACCCCCCTCGTCGTCACGGGTCTGGTCGCGCAGAACGGGATCGCAGGCAACTGGCTGTGGTGGAACCTGCTCGCGAGCGGCATGCTGACCGTCTTCTTCTACGCCCGCCTGTGGCGCCGCTCCGGCGTCATGACCGACATCGAGTTCGCGGAGATCCGGTACGCCGGCCCGCCCGCCGCGTTCCTCCGGGGCTTCCGGGCGGTCTATCTGGGTCTGCTCATCAACTGCATCATCCTCGGCTGGGTCAACCTCGCGATGGCCAAGATCCTGGGACTCGTCTTCGGCGTCACGAAAGCCGAGGCGCTGTGGATCGTGGTCGGGATGATCGTCCTCACGTCCGCGATCTCGACCCTTTCCGGCCTGTGGGGCGTGCTGGTGACCGATCTGTTCCAGTTCGTGATCAAGATGGGCATGGTGATCGTGCTGGCGGTGTTCGCCGTGAACGCCGTGGGCGGAATCGATTCGATGCGGGTCAAGCTGGCCGCGATCGATCAGCTGCGCGGGGCCACGACCGGCGGTCGGGGATCCGTGCTGAGCTTTGTGCCCGACGTCGGCTCGGCGTGGATGCCGATGATCACCTTTTTCGTGTACATCGCCGTGAATTGGTGGGCCACCTGGTATCCGGGTGCCGAGCCCGGTGGGGGCGGCTACGTGGCGCAGCGGATGTTGAGCGCGAAAGATGAAAAGCACTCGTTGCTCGCCACGCTGTGGTTCAACATCGCGCATTATGCCGTCCGGCCCTGGCCCTGGATCCTCGTCGCCCTCGCGTCGCTGATTCTGTTTCCCAACCTCAAGGATCCTGAGACCGGCTACATCCGGGTGATGATCGACTATCTCCCATCGTCGTTGCGCGGGCTCATGGTCGCGGCGTTCGCCGCGGCCTTCATGTCGACGATCGCCACCCAGCTGAACTGGGGTGCGAGCTATCTCGTGAACGATTTCTACCGTCGCTTCGTGCGGCGCGACGCCGCCGAGTCGCATTACGTTCTGGCGTCCCGGCTGGCGACCGGTTTGCTCACGGTGGTCTCGGCTGCCGTGGCCTTTCGCATCGAATCGATCGGCGGGGCGTGGAGGGTGTTGATCATCACGGGCGCGGGTACGGGCGCGGTGCTGCTGCTGCGCTGGTACTGGTGGCGGATCAACGCGTGGAGCGAAGTCTCGGCGATGATCACGGCGTTCGTCGTGTCCATCGGGCTGCAGACCGTGGGCGGACTCGCGAGCGACCGGCCGCGCGACTTCGCGTACATCGTGCTCATCACGGTGGCCGTCACCACCGTGGTCTGGCTCGCCGTCACGTTCCTCACACGTCCCGAGTCGGAATCGACGCTCGTCGCGTTTTACCGCCGCACCCGGCCGTCGCGCACGGGGTGGGGGCCCGTCGCCGTGCGAGCGCCCGACGTGCAGCCGTCGCGCGACGGGCTCGCCAATCTGCTGGACTGGGTGGCCGGGTGCGTGCTGGTGTACGGCGCACTATTCGGCGTGGGCAAGCTGCTGCTGCACGAGACGGTACCGGGTCTGCTGCTGCTTGCGCTCAGCGGCGTCGCGGGCGCCGTCATCTACCGCGACTTGTCACGCCGCGGGTGGAGTACGGTCGTGGAGTGAGCGCGCCGGCTACAGCTCGGGGTGCGTGAGCGCGTCGGCCACGAGGTCCGCCAGCTGCGAGCGGACGTGGAGGATCGCGAGGTTGGCGCGCGTGGGATTGACGCGGTTCGTGAGCAGGATGATGAACAGGTCGCGCTCGGGGTCCATCCACAACGACGTACCCGTGAAGCCGGTGTGACCGAACGCGCGGCGCGACAGCTTGGTCCCGGCGCTCGAGTATCCGGAGTCCGAGGGTGTGTCCCACCCGAGGGCACGCGTCGAGCCTGCCGGGAGGTTCTGACGCGCGGTGAACTCCGCGACGGTCTCAGCGCGGATCAGCTGCAGCGTGTCCCAGGCGCCCCCGTTCAAGAGCAGCGCCGCAAAGCGCGATAGATCGAGCGCGTTCGAGAACAGCCCGGCGTTCCCCGACACACCGCCCAGCCGCGCCGCGCTCTCGTCGTGCACCTCCCCCACGAGCAGGCGATGGCGGAACACGGTGTCGTTCTCGGTGGGCGCGATACGGTCCCGCCACGCCGCCGGTGGCAGGAATCGGGTCGCGGGCATGCCCAGCGGTCCGAACACGCGCCTGGCGACGAAACGGTCCAGCGGCTCACCGGTGATCCGCTCGACTGCCTGCATCAGGACGATGGCGCTCAAGTCGGAGTAGCGGTACGTCACGCCGGGCGGGGAGACCAGGGTGGTCGTGTCCACGGCGTGAAGGGCCGCTGCGCGCGTGGCCGTCGAGTCGTAGAGCGGCAGGTCGGCGACCAGGCCGGCGGAATGGGTGAGCAGGTGGCGGATCGTGACGCCGTCCTTCATGGGCCCGATGAACGCGGGCACGTAGCGCTGTACCGGCGCATCGAGCGCGAGCTTCCCTTCGTCCACGAGCAGCATGCATGCCGTGGTCAGCGCGACGACCTTGGTGAGCGAGGCGAGATCGTAGATTGTGCCCGCCTGGACGGGTCGGTGGTCGTTCACGCCGTACGCCCCCACGGCCCCGAGCAGCGCCAGGCGGCCGTGTCGTCCGACGGCCAGGACCGCGCCTGGGAAGGCGCCGCTGTCGGCTTCGGCCCGGAGGTAGGCGAGTGCGCTCGCCAGGCGCGTGCTGTCGAAGCCGAGGGACGCGGGTGTCGCGGCCGGGATGGCGGCGCTCGCCGGGACCGGCGGTGCCGCTGCGCCCCCGCAGGCGGCGCCGAGCCCTCCGAGGCAGACGACCGCCAACGCGGCCCGCATGCTCACGGCTGCGAGTCGGGAATCACGACACCCCAGCCGAGCGGATACGCCGGTGGTACCCGGATCGGGAGGTGTCCGCCGATCGGAACCTTACCGAGCAAGGCGAGCGCTGCGGCACGCTCCGACGCCCGCACGCCGCTCCATGCGATGAGATACGACTTCACCGTGGGTGCCTGACCCAACAAGTACGGGCTGCCGAGCGAGACCAGGACGGTGGGGCGGGCGGAATCGGTAGCGCTGATCATTGCGGCGAGCGAGTCGGGGAGAGCGATGGTGCCGCGGCCGGACAGCGGGCGCACGTTGGCGGCGAACACCGTCGCCGGTGCCCGCGCGATCACCGCGCGCGCGGAGTCGTACGAGAGCGTGCCCGACATCGGCCACAAGCGGAAATAATCGACCGTGTCGCCGCCCTGGCGCAGCAGCTGCGCCATGGTCTGCCCCACGCCCCCGTTGTTCTCGTCGGCGTAGGCGATCAGCGCCAGGCGGCTGCGATGGGCGCGCAGCGCGTGCAGCCGTCCTGCCACGTCGCGCACCAGGGTCAGAGCACGCACCGCGAGGTCGTTCGCCTGGTCCTGGAAGCGCCGGGCGCCGACCACGAGCATGATCGAATCGAGCGACACCGTGCGCGCCTGGAACAGCCCGAGCCGGCGCTTGATCTCGAGCACGCGACGCACCGATTGCTCGAGTCGTTGCGGCGTGATGCGGCCGGTCGCCACCGCCGCCGTCATCGCGGCGATCGCGGAATCGGGATCGGCCGGCATCAGCAGCAGGTCGGAGCCCGCGAGAAACGCGCGCACGGTGGCCTCCCCGGCGCCATACTTCGCCACGATGGCGCCCATCGTCAGCGCGTCGGTCACCACCAGGCCCGGAAAGCGCAGCGAGTCGCGCAGCAGCCCGGTGAGCACGGCGGCCGAGAGGGTGCCCGGCTCGTCCGAGCCCGTAAAGGCGGGGAAGGCGATGTGCGCGCTCATGACAACGTCCGCCCCGGCGGCGATTCCCGCGCGGAACGGCACGAGCTCGATCGAGTCGAGCCGCGCGTACCCCGACGAGATTAACGGGAGACCGATATGCGAGTCGATCTGGGTGTCGCCATGACCGGGAAAATGCTTGAGGGTGGCGAGCATGCCGTGGTCGTGCAGGCCGCGCACGTACTCGGTGACGAACCGCGACACGGTGCGCGGGTCCTCCCCGAACGAGCGCGTATTGATGATCGGGTTGGCGGGATTGTTGTTGACATCCGCGTCGGGTGCGAAATTGACGTGGATGCCGACCGCGCGGCCCTCGGCGGCCGCGGCGACCCCGATGGTGTAGGCATCCCGCGGGTCGCCGGTGGCTCCGACGGCCATGATCTGTGGGAATGCCGTGGCGCCCACCACCCGCATCGCGGCGCCCCATTCGAGGTCCGCCGAGACGAGCAGGGGCAGGCGGGAGCGCCGCTGCAGGGCGTTCAGCTTGGCCGCGATGTCGAACGGCGACCCGACGGAGATGATCAGGCCGCCCACCTCGAGGGAGTCGACCCAGCGCGCCGCGACTTGGAAAAGCGAATCGTCCAGCGCGGTGTAGCTTCCCAGGAGCCAGGGAACGACGAGCTGGCCCACGCGCTGCCGCACCGTGAGCGCGGCGAAGATGGAGTCGGCGGAGACCGACGTCGCGGGCCGGGGGCCGGGGGCAGGGGCGGGGGCGGGGATCGGCCTCGCCGCGTGTCCGCTGGCACAGCCGAGCACCGCCGTCACGATCAGGAGTCTATGCGCCCGCATTCTCTCTCGCTGTTGCTGGGGCTGGTGTGCGCCGCACCCGCGGCCGCGCAGGTGCGGCCGGGGATCGAAGTGCTGCTCTCGGATTCGATCGGGCTCGTGGCCGGCAAGCGCGTCGCGCTGCTCACGAACCAAACCGGGGTGAACCGCCTGGGTCAGCGCGACATCGATCTCGTGCGCGGTACCCCTGGCGTGCGCCTGCTCGTGATCCTCAGTCCGGAGCACGGGTTGCGCGGCACGGAGGACCGCCCGGGGCTCCCCGACGCGGTCGACTCCGCTTCCGGACTACCAATCTACAGCCTCTACGGCGGCACGCCCCTGTCCGCGATCGCGGGGCTCGACAGCGTCGACGTGGTGCTGGTGGACCTGCAGGACATCGGCGCCCGCTACTACAGCTATCCCACGACGGCCGTCCTGCTGCTGCAGGAGGCCGCGCGCCGCGGTAAGCCGCTGGTGGTGCTCGACCGGCCTAACCCCGTCGGCGGCGTCGCGGTGCAGGGAAACGTACCGGCGACGGCGCGTGCGCTCGAGCGCACCGGGGACTTCCTGCCGGTTCCGATGCGCCACGGGATGACGATGGGCGAGGTGGCGCGACTCGCGAACGACGTGTACGGCATCCACGCCCGGCTCGCGGTGGTGCCGGCCGCGGGGTGGCGGCGCGCGATGTATTACGACGACACCGGCCTGCCGTGGGTGCGCCCGTCGCCCAACATGCCGGACCTGGAAAGCGCCCTGCACTATCCCGGGACCTGCCTGTTCGAGGGCACCAATCTCTCCGTGGGACGCGGCACGCCGCTCGCGTTCAAGGTGATCGGCGCACCCTGGCTCGATACGGGCGCGGTATTACCGCGGCTGCGTGGCGCCGGCAGGTGGGCCCAGGAAGGATTGAACGGCGTGGAGGTGTCGGGGGTCGTGTTCACGCCGAAGGCGCCGACCGACGGGAAGTACGACGGCGTGGAGCTGCGCGGCATCCGGCTGCGCGTCACCGACCGGCGACGCTACGATCCGACGCGCGCCGCGGTGCTGGTCCTCACGGCGATCGAGGCGGCGCACCGCGACTCGCTGCGCTTCGACGCGGCGCGCTTCGACCGGTTGGCCGAGGGTGGCGAGCTGCGCCGCGCGATCCTCAGCGCCCGCGCCGCGGAGGCCGTGTGGCGCGGCTGGGAGCCGGCGCTCGCGCGGTTTCGCCGGCTGCGCGCCAAGTACTTGCTCTATTGAGACTCCGCCCCCCTCCCGCTACTTTCCCCCGGCCATGATCGTGATCCCGCAGAAGGTGCGTGACGGCTTTGGGAACCTGCTCGACCCGCTCGCCGTGCGACTGATTCGCCTGCACATTCGGCCCAACTTCATCACCACCATCGGCACGCTGGTGATCGTCGCATCGGCGGTTGCGTTCGGCCTCGGCCGGGCACGCTGGGGCGGGCTGTTGCTCCTCTTGTCCGGCTTGTGCGACATGGTGGACGGCCGCGTGGCCCGGCGCGGCGGGATGGCCACGACCTTCGGCGCCTTCTACGACTCGACGCTCGACCGGGTCGGCGAAGCGGCGCTGTTCTCAGGCATCGCGATCTATTTCCTGCGCGGCGGCGTCGCCCCCGCCCGCGTCATCCTGGCGGTCGCCGCGTGCCTCGTCGCCCTGACGGCGTCGCTGCTCGTGTCGTACACGCGGGCCCGAGCCGAAGGGCTGGGCCTGAGCGTCAAGGTGGGCATCGCGCAGCGCGCCGAGCGCGTGCTGCTGCTCGGCGCTCCGACCCTGTTTCTCGGCGCCGGGAACCGCGGCGCGTTGTTGTTTTGGATCGTCGTGGTGCTGGCGCTCGCGACCGCCGTGACCGTGGTGCAGCGCGTGCTGTACGTGGCGCGTGTCGCCCGCGAGCCCGCCATGCCGCGGCCGCCGCGTGTCCGGGAGACCCTGCCCGGGCACGCGCCCGCGCTGCAGAGTCGGAAAGGACCGTAATCGTGGCACAGCCGTCCGGCCGGGACATCACGCCCGCCAGGGGAAAGCTCGGCATCATGCTGGTGGGTCTCGGGGCCGTCTCGACGACGTTCGTGGCGGGCGTCGAGAACGTGCGCCGCGGAACGGGCATCCCGATCGGATCGCTGTCGCAGATGGGAACCATCCGGCTCGGGAAGCGCACCGAGAAGCGGAGTCCCAAGATCAAGGACTTCGTGCCCCTCGCCGACCTGAAGGACCTGGTCTTCACGGCCTGGGACCCGATTCCGGACGACGCCTTCGTCGCCGCCGTGAAAGCGGGCGTGCTGGACCGGCACGAGCACCTGGAGCCCATCAAAGACTTCCTCCAGGGGATCAAACCGTTGCCGGCCGCCTTCGACCAGCATTACGTCAAGCGGCTGCACGGCACCAACGTGAAGACCGGCAAGAACAAGCGCGATCTCGCCGAGCAGCTGCGACAGGACATCCGCGATTTCAAAAAGCGCTCGGGGGCCGACCGCCTGGTGATGATCTGGGCGGCCTCGACCGAGGTGTTTCTCACCATCGGGCCGGCGCACCAGAGCTTGCAGGCGTTCGAGCAGGCGATGGAGCAGAGCGATCCCGCCATCGCGCCCTCGATGCTCTACGCGTACGCCGCGCTGATGGAGAACGTGCCGTTCGCCAACGGCGCTCCCAATCTCACCGTCGACGTTCCCGCGCTCCAGCGCCTGGCGGAGGAGCGCAGGCTCCCGATCGGCGGCAAGGACTTCAAGACCGGGCAGACGATGATGAAGACCGTGCTGGCGCCCGCGTTCAAGGCGCGCATGCTCGGCCTGGCCGGCTGGTATTCCACCAACATCCTGGGCAACCGCGACGGCGAGGTGCTGGACGACCCCGAGTCGTTCAAGACCAAGGAGGAGTCAAAGCTCGGGGTGCTCGAATACATCCTCCAGCCCGACCAGTATCCCGAGCTGTACGGCAACGTGTTTCACAAGGTGCGAATCAACTATTATCCGCCGCGGGGGGACAACAAAGAAGGCTGGGACAACATCGACATCTTCGGGTGGCTCGGCTACCCGATGCAGATCAAGGTCGATTTTCTGTGCCGCGATTCGATCCTCGCGGCCCCCATTGTCCTCGACCTCGCGCTGTTCTTCGATCTGGCGCAGCGGGCGCGTCTCTCGGGCATCCAGGAGTGGCTGTCGTTCTACTTCAAGAGTCCCCAGACCGCGCCGGGGCTGTACCCCGAGCACGATCTGTTCATCCAGCAGACCAAACTGAAGAACACCCTCCGTTGGCTCATGGGCGAGGAACAGATCACCCACCTCGGCATCGAATACTACGAGAAGGCGTGAGCGCCGCGCAGTACGCTGTCACGGCCGCCGGGGTCGCCGCCATCGTCTGGGTGCTGTGGTATTTCCTGCTGTCCAAGGGGTCGGCTGCGCCGGCGGCGGGCTCCGCCGACGTGCGCGACGAGCCGGCGACCGCCGAGCCGCACCGCGCCGCGTCACCCCACACGCGCCATGAGTAAGGCACGCATTCTCCTCCCGATCGAGGGCATGAGTTGCGCCGCGTGCGCCGCGAGCGTGCAGCAGGCGCTCGCCAGCACGGACGGCGTCGCCAGCGCGAGCGTGAACTACGCCACCGGCAAGGCGGCCGTGGACTACGACGACGCCCGGACGCAGCTGGCCGAGCTGATCCGGAGCGTCCGCGCCGCGGGCTACGATGCCGGCAAGGCGAGCGTCACGTTCGCCGTCGACCAGCTGCATTACGCGCCCAGCGTCGCCCCCCTGGAGCAGGCGCTGCGCCGCGTGCCGGGCGTGGTCCGCGCCGTCGCCAACCAGGCGACCGAGACCGTCACCGTGGACTACGTCCCCGGTACCGCGACGGCCGAGGATCTCGAGTGGGCGGTGGCGGCGGCCGGGTTCCAGGTCGCGGCGCCAATCGCCGCTGAGGACCCACTCGAGCGGGAGCGGCTGGCGCGGCGGCGCGAGGTCCGCGCCTTAGCGGGCAAGTTCGCGGTCGCGGCCGTCGCCACGGTGGTGACCATGCTGGGATCGATGCTCCTCATGACCGGTCACGCGGACGCGACGCTCCGGAGCGTCGACCTGCTGGGGCGGCTGTTGCTGCCGCTGGCACAGTGGGTTCAGGAGGCCCTCCCCGCCCTGAGCGCGATCGATCCGTACTGGGTCAAGCTGGCGCTCGCCCTGCTGACGCTTCCGGTCGTCGTGTGGTCGGGGCAGCAGTTCTACCGCGGCACGTGGAGCGGGCTCAAGCACCGCACCGCCGACATGAACACGCTCATCGGGGTCGGTACCGGGGCGGCGTATCTGTATTCGCTCGCGGCCACCTTCGCGCCGGGCCTGCTCGTCGCCGCGGGGCGCGAGGCGGACGTCTACTACGAATCCGTGTGTGGCATCATCGCGCTGATCCTGCTGGGTCGGCTGCTCGAGGCGCGGGCCAAGGGGCGCACGTCGCAGGCGATCCGCCGCCTGGCAGGGCTCCGAGCCAAGCTGGCCCATGTGGTGCGCGACGGCAGGGAGGCCGAGATCGCGGTCGAGGCGCTCGTGCCGGGCGACCTCGTGATCGTCAAGCCGGGCGAGAGAATCGCGGTCGACGGGGTGGTGACGGAAGGCGCTTCGGCGGTGGACGAGTCGATGCTCACGGGGGAGCCGATGCCGGTCGCCAAGAAGATCGGCGACGAGGTCATCGGGGCCACCCTGAATACCACCGGCAGCATCACGTTCCGGGCGACACGCGTCGGGAAGGACTCGGCCCTGGGCCAGATCGTCCGGCTCGTCGAGGAGGCGCAGGCGATGAAGGCGCCGATTCAGCGACTCGCGGACCAGGTGGCGGGGGTGTTCGTCCCGGTCGTCATCGCCCTGGCGATCGCGGCCTTCGTGCTGTGGTTCGACGTCGGCCCCGATCCGGCCCTCGTATTCGCGACGGTGGCGCTCGTCACCGTGCTCATCATCGCGTGCCCGTGCGCGCTGGGGTTGGCGACGCCCACCGCGATCCTGGTGGGGACGGGGAAGGCCGCCGAGCACGGGATTCTCATCCGCAGCGGCGCGGCGCTCGACCGGTTGTCGGGCGTGCGCACCGTACTGCTCGACAAGACCGGAACCATCACCGCCGGGCGGCCCACCGTCACCCACATCATTACGGCCAAGCGGCCCGACGGCAGCTCGCTCGCTCCCGCCGAGGTGCTGAAATGGGCTGCGTCCGTGGAGCAGCGCTCGGAGCATCCGCTGGCGGTGGCCGTCGCCAGAGCGGCCAAGGACCGCCAGGTCGAGGTGCTCCCGGTCGAGAAATTTGCGGCCATGGAAGGGCGGGGGGTGCGCGGCACTGTCGATCGGCGTATCATCGAGGTGATCTCGCTGCGGCACGCCCGGGAGCGAAGCCTGGAGCTCGGCACCCTGGGGCAGGACGCGGACCGGCTCGCGGCGCAGGGACGCACGCCGCTGATCGTCGTGGTCAACAACACGGTGCATGCCGTGATCGCCGTGTCCGATCCGATCCAGCCGACCGCCAAGGACGCGATCGCCTACTTGAAAGCGATGGGCCTCGACGTGTGCATGATTTCGGGAGACTCGCGGCGCGGCGCCGACGCGGTAGCGCGCGAGGTCGGGATCGACGAGGTCGTGGCCGAAGTGCTGCCGTCGCAGAAGGCGGACCTCGTGCGAAAACGCCAGCGCGAGGGCCAGCGCGTGGCCATGGTGGGCGACGGCATCAACGACGCGCCCGCGCTCGCGCAGGCCGACGTGGGGATCGCCATCGGGACCGGGACGGACGTGGCCATGGAAGCGTCGGACGTGACGCTGATCCGGGGCGATCTGCGCGGCGTGGTCACCGCGATCCAGCTGTCGCGCCGCATCATGCGGACGATCAAACTCAATCTCTTTTGGGCCTTCGTGTACAACGTCATCGGCATTCCGATCGCCGCGGGCGCGCTGTATCCCGCGTTCCACGTTCTGCTGTCGCCCGTGCTCGCGAGTGCGGCGATGGCGTGGTCGAGCCTGAGCGTGGTGCTGAGCAGCTTGACGCTGCGCCGCTTCAAACCGGCCTGGGCATGAGATACTTCCACCGCACGAGCCTCAGCTCCGATGATGTGCTCGCGCAGGCCAAGGCGTTCTTCGGCGGCCGCCTGGCGCCGGCCGACGAGGGCGGCCGGCGGCGCAGCTACGCGGGCGCGCTGGGCCGGATCACGGTCGCGGCCCGGCCCGAGGGCGGACACTATACGCTGGTGCAGGTCACGACGGATCAGGTGGGCGAATCGGAGCTCGACCGTCTCGCCAAACGGTTTCTCGCGGAGGTGCACAAGCAGGTCGAGCCGGGCCACGACCTGCGGGGCGCGTACTAACCCGCCACGCGTGCGCGGTAGCCCGCTCGCTCGATAGCCGCAATCAGCTGGTCGGTGGTCGCGGTGTCGTCGTCGAAGTCGACCTCGGCCTCCCCGGCCTGGAGATCCACGACGGCGGAATACACGCCGCCCGCGTGCTTGAGCGCCTGCTCGACTTTCGCCTGACAATGCCCGCACGTCATACCGCTCACGCGCAGCTTCAACGTCGCCATTTGGCCTCCTCCGTGACCCCGGGGCATGGCCCCGGGGTTGGGCGCCCACTACAATTTACGTCATGGCATCCCGCGCCGCTCCGACCACCCAGTCCCCGCCTGCGCCGGCCGGTCTCACGCGCGACCAGCTGCTCGAGATCTATCGCTACCTGCGGCTCACGCGGACCCTGGAGGAGCGGCTCGTCGCCCTGTACCGGCAGAGCAAGGTCATCGGAGGCCTGTTCCGTTCGCTCGGCCAGGAGGGGGAGTCCGTCGCGTCGGCGTACGCCCTCGACCGCGGCCGCAATCGGGATATCCTCTCCCCCTTGATCCGTAACCTGGGCTCGATGCTGGTGATGGGCGCGCAACCGATCCAGATCCTGCGCCAGTACATGGCCAAGGCCGAGGGCCCGACGCGCGGGCGCGAGCTGAACGTCCATTTCAACGACCTCGAGCAGGGCTATCTGGGCCAGATTTCGCACCTGGGAGACATGGTCCCCGTCATGGCGGGCATCGCCTTGACCTTCAAGCTGCGCGGCGAACGGCGGGTGGGGCTCGTCTACATCGGGGATGGGGCGACCTCCACGGGGACCTTCCACGAGGGCCTCAACTTCGCGGCCGTGCAGCAGGTGCCCCTGGTGGTGATCGCGGAATACAACCGCTGGGCGTACTCGACGCCCCCCGAGAAACAATTCGCGGTCAAGGACCTGGCCGAGAAGGCGAAGGCGTACGGCGTCCCGGGGGTGACGGTGGATGGGAACGACGTGCTCGCGGTGTACGAGGCCACCAGGCTCGCCGTTGAGCGGGCGCGCGCCGGCCACGGCGTGCACGTCATCGAGGTGAAAACGTACCGGCGCAAGGGCCACGCCGAGCACGACGACCAGCACTACGTCCCCAAGGACGAGCTCGACTGGTGGGCGAAGCAGAACGACCCGGTCGACCGTTATGTGAAGCGGCTGCTGCAGAGCGAATGGGTCGAGGAGCGCGAGTTGCAGGCGATCGACGAGCAGACAAAGGCGGAGATCGACCAGGCGACGGACGCATGCGTCGATGAGCCCCTGCCGCCCGGCGCCTCGGCCCTGGAGGGTGTGTACGCCAATCCGCCGGTCCTGACGCCGCACTGGTATCGGAGCCTGTGATGGCCGAGGTCACCTATTTGGAGGCGCTGCGCCAGGGCCTGTGGGAGGAGATGGAGCGCGATCCGCGCGTCTTCATCCTGGGGGAGGATGTCGGCGCCTATGGGGGCGCCTTCAAGGTGACGGAAGGCTTTGCGAAGCAGTTCGGCGAGGAGCGCGTGATCGACACGCCGATCTCGGAAGCGGCGATCGTCGGCGCGGCGGCGGGGGCGGCCCACATGGGAATGCGCCCCGTGGCGGAGATGCAGTTCATCGACTTCATCTCGTGCGCCTATGACATGCTCACCAACTATGTGGCGACCGCGCGCTACCGCGCGGGGCTCGCGACTCCGATGGTGGTACGGGGGCCATGCGGCGGCTATGTGCGGGGCGGTCCGTTCCACTCGCAGAACCCGGAGGCGGCGTTCTTGCACACGCCGGGTTTGAAGATCGTCTATCCGGCCACCGCGCGCGACGCGAAGGGCCTGATCAAGGCGTCGATCCGCGACGACGACCCCGTCATCTATCTCGAGCACAAGTGGCTGTATCGCCGGATCAAAGAGCAGCTCCCGGAGGGGGAGGACGTGCTCACGCCGATCGGCGAGGCACGGCTGGCCCGTGAGGGGAAGGACCTGTCGATCGTCACCTACGGGGCGACTGTGTGGAAGGCGCTCGAGGCCGCCGAGCAGCTCGCCAGGGACGACGGGCTGTCGGTCGAGGTGCTCGACCTGCGGACCCTGCTGCCGATGGACGACGCCGCGATCATGCGGACGGTGGAGAAGACGAATAAGGTGTTGATCGTGCACGAAGACACCCGCACCGGGGGTGTGGCCGGCGAGATCGCGGCCCGCATCAACGAGCAGGCGTTCGCGTGGCTCGACGGGCCGATCATGCGCGTGACGGCGCACGACGTTCCCCTGCCATACGCGCCGACGCTCGAGGACTTCGTGCTGCCGCAGACGGAGGATATCGTCAAGGCGGCGCGCTGGCTGGCGGCGTACTGAGGAGACTGCATGGCTCGGATTGACGTGTTGATGCCCCAGATGGGCGAGTCGATCGCCGAAGGGACCTTGAGCAAGTGGCTCAAGAAGCTGGGCGACGAGGTGAAACGGGACGAGCCGCTGTTCGAGATTTCCACCGATAAGGTGGATGCCGAGATCCCGGCGCCCAGCGCGGGCGTGCTTGCGGAGATTAAAGTCCAAGAGGGTCAGACGGTGCCGGTGCAGACGCTCGTAGCGGTAATCGAGACGGACAAGAGCGCTGCGACGGCTGGGGCCCCCTCCGCGGCAGCCCAGCGGGC
>DATDFC010000095.1:0-11449 GCA_036522815.1 Gemmatimonadales bacterium
GGTCAGCCTGCGGTCGTGATCGCGACGCCGCCGCACGTCGATCAGATTCGAGAGCAATTGCGCGCGCGCGGCCTCTCTTCGGAACAGTTGGCGCGCGACGACCGACTCGTGCTCCTCGACGCCGAGGAGACGCTGGCCCAGCTGCTCCTCGGTATGATGCCGGATCCGATTCAGTTTCGCCGGACGATTGTTCCGGTGATTGAAGGCGCCAGCGCCGCCAACGACGGCGCGAGGGTGCGCGCGTACGGCGAGATGGTCGACGTCCTGTGGAAGGCGGATCGAACGCGCGCTGCGTCGCAGCTCGAACGGCTCTGGAATTCGCTCGCCCACACACACACGTTCTCGCTGCTGTGCGGCTACGCGACGGACACGTCGTACAAGCTCGCAGCCGTCGACGAGATCTGCAGCCACCACTCGCACGTCGTCACCGACGACGCCGACGCGGCAACGATCGCCTGAGTCGGTTCTCGATTACTGGGCGCGGAGCAGGAGCACCGGCACTTTGACGAGGTGACGGACGCGATCGGCGGTCGCGCCGCGCAGCAGATCGTTCAGGAAGCGATGGCCGTGCGTCGACATGGCGATCAGGTCGACGTCCCGCTCTTCAGCCGTTTTGATCAACTGCGTCGCCGGGTCGCCCTTCGCCAGCTCGGTGTCGACGTGCAGTCCCTGCGCGCGCAAATCGTGCTGCAGCTGATCGAGGTACGCGCGATCGGCTCTCATCTCCTCCGATTCGCGCAGCTTCAGCTCGTCGAAGTGGCGCGCGGCCCAGCCGTCCGCGACGTGGACGAGGAGCAGCTCGGCCCCGGTCAATCGCGCGAGCTGACAGACGTGCGTCAAGATCGTGCGGTCCGCCGCGGAGTTCTCGATCGCGACGAGGATTCGGCGGTACATCTACAGACCCACGAACGTCTGGTAGAGCAGCCAGACGTTGAGCACCGCGATGATAACCGCAACCGTCCACGCCAGCAGCTGCATCCATCGCGGGCTGACGAACGCGCCCATCTTGTGCGGGTCGCTCGTGAACATCACGAGCGGGAACACCGCGAACGGCAGCTGCAGGCTGAGGATGACCTGACTGAAGATGATGAGCGGCCCGGTGCCGCGCTCGCCGTACAGATAGACGACGATGATGGCGGGAATGATGGCGAGGAGCCGCGTGATCAGCCGGCGCAGCCACGGCCGGATCCGCAGGTTGATGAACCCTTCCATCACGATCTGGCCGGCGAGCGTGCCGGTCAGGGTCGAGTTCTGGCCGGAGGCGAGCAGGGCGAACGCGAACACGGCGCTCGCGCCGGTCACGCCCAGCAGCGGCGTGAGCAGCTGGTAGGCCTGCTGGATCTCGGCCACGTCGGTGCGACCGGCGCGATGGAACGTCGCCGCCGCGACCACCAGGATGGCGGCATTGATGAACAGCGCCAGGCTCAGGGCCACGGTGGAGTCCACAAACGCGTAGCGCACGGCCATGCGCTTGCCCGCCGCCGACTCCTCGTACCGTCGGGTCTGCACGATGGACGAGTGCAAATACAGGTTGTGCGGCATGACCGTGGCGCCGAGGATGCCGATCGCGATGTACAGCTTGGCCGGATCACCCACGATCGTGAGAGTCGGGACGAAGCCGTGCAGCACGGCCCCGAGCGCGGGGCGGGCGATGACGATCTCGAACAGGAAGCAGCCGGCGATGGTGGCGATGAGCGCAATCACCAACGCCTCGAGCAGACGGAAGCCCTTGTGCTGCAGGAACAGCACCACGAGCACGTCGAGCGCCGTGATCACGATCCCCACCGGCAGCGGAATTCCGAGCAGCAGGTTCAGCGCGATCGCGGAGCCGATCACCTCCGCGAGGTCGCAGGCGGCGATGGCGATTTCGCACAACACCCACAGGGCGAGCGTCGCGGGACGGGAATAGTGGTCGCGGCACGCTTGCGCCAGGTCCCGTCCCGTCACGATGCCGAGTTTGGCGGCGAGCCCCTGCAGCAGGATCGCCATCAGATTCGAGATGAGAATGACGCTCAGCAGCGCGTAGCCGAACGCCGATCCACCCGCCAGGTCGGTGGCCCAGTTGCCCGGATCCATGTAGCCCACGGCCACGAGATAGCCCGGGCCCGCGAACGCGAGCACCCGGCGCCACCAGGTGCGGGCATCGACGGGAACGGAGCGGTACGCCTCGGCGAGGCTCGGGGCGAGGCGCGGACGCCGCCACCCCGCGTCGGGCTCAACGAGCGGCCGCGCCATACCCTGCCACCGGCACCTCACGGCACCACAACAGCTGCGCCAGCTCGCGTCCCACCACCCGCGGATCGCCCGACGGCACCAGGGCGATCGTAGTCGGCCCGTTGAACGGCTGGCGCTCGCTCACCGTGAGCAGCACGCCGGGCGTGAGGCCCTGCTCCGCCAGGTAGTGCAGCCGCGCCGCGTCCTGCGTCCCGACCTGGCGCAGCTCGAGCTTCAAGCCGACCGCCGCATCGGCGAGCGAGACCAGCTCGGCTTCTTCGATCTCTCCCGCCGCCGTGGGGATGGGGGCGCCGTGCGGGTCGTACAACGGATGCCCCAGGGCGCTCGCCATGCGCTCGACCAGCTCGTCCGACACGGCGTGCTCCAGCTGCTCCGCTTCAGCATGCACGCCGCCCCAGTCGTAGCCCAAGTGCTGCATCAGATAGAGCTCGAGGATACGGTGGCGGCGGATCATTCTCAGGGCCGCGCGCCGGCCCTGCGCGGTGAGCTGCACGCCGCGATACGGGACGTGCTCGATCAAGCCGGTCTCCGAGAGCCGCTTGACCATCCCGCTCACCGAAGGCGGAGCCACCTCGAGCATGGCGGCGATGTCGCTCGTCGCCGCGAAGCCCCCCTGGTTCGACAGATGGTAGATGGCCTTGAGGTAGTCTTCGACCGACCGCGTGAGGGGCGGGCCTTCTTTCATGAGCGCGTGCATGCCGATTCTCCCTGCCGGAAAGGCGCGCGTAATAGCTGTGCCACGACCCAGGTATGAGGCGGCACCACAACAGCTTAAATACTTGCTTTAGGCTATACTAATCCAATGATATTGTCAAGCAAATATGGGGATTCGCGGTGGCTAGATTTTACTAATCATGTGGACAAATGGCGTCAGGATGCGCTCTGTCATGCCCCAGACAATGTCGTCGCCGAGGCGATAGGCCGGAAATGTCCGCATACCGTCCCTTAGGGTGATTGTCAGCTGCGATTGCACCGCGGGCTCGGACAGCCGGGCGAGCGCCACCCAAAACGCACGCTGCACCTCCATGTTGGTCGTGAGCGCGGGGCGGCGCGGCACCGCGAACACGAACGGCCGCACGATGACCGGTGGCAGCGTCACGGTGCGCGGCACGAGATCCTCGAGCACGCCGAGCCGCTCCGCGGCAGCGAGGTCCACGCCCGTCTCCTCGCGTGTCTCGCGCACCGCGGTGGCGAGCAGGTCGCGGTCCTCGGGATCCTGACGCCCGCCGGGAAACGCGATCTGGCCCGACCACGGGTCGCCGGCGCGCTCGGCGCGCTTGATCATCAGGATCTCGGCGCCTGCGGGACCGTCGACCAGGACCAGGGAAACCGCGGCGGGGCGTGCGCCCGCCGCCTGGGCCGGTTGCGGCTGATGACCCGCGAGCGCCCGGCGCACGGCGGCGAGCGTGATCACACCAGGTGCTGTGTCAGCCATTGCACCACCGCGGCCTCGTCCCGCACGGTCGGGCCCGGGAATCGCGCCCCGGCTGCGAAGCGCGTGAGGACGATCGATCCGTCGTCGCCGCGCTCGACCAGTCCGTAGCGCTGCGCCCGGAGACCGAGCGCACCGCGCTGCAATGCGTCGAGCACCAGCTCCAGGCCGCCGGACGCGGGCGCCGCGAACGTCACCGTGGCAAATCCGGCTCGCGCCAGCCGATCGGCGAGCTCAGCGGCTGCGCCCGGCAGCACCACGACGGGCCGATCGCCTCCCGCGCTCGTGACCTCGACGGACACGGTGGCAAGGCGGACTGTGTGGCGTGAGGGTGTGGCCAGGGTGTCAGCCGTTCTCGGAGCGTGGTAAATAATAGCGTGCGACTCCACGTCTCGATGGCGATCGGACTGATCGCGGGGCTCGTCCTGGGCATCGCGGCCGCCGTCACCAAGTCACCGCTGCTGGTCGCCATCTCGCAGTGGCTGCGGCCGGTCGGCACGTTGTTTCAGAACCTGCTGTCGATGGTGGTGATTCCGCTCGTCGTGACCGCGCTGTTCCTGGGGGTCGCAGGGCTGGGCGACGTAGGGCGCGTAGGTCGGCTGGGCGTCCGGACACTCGGTTTCTTCTGCGGCACGACGATCGTTGCGATCCTCATTGGCTTCGGCCTGGCGGCGTTGCTCTTGCCGCTCGCACCCGTCACTCCCGACCAGCAAGCGGTACTGCGTCAGGTGGCCGCCGCCGACAGCGGGGCCGTGCGGCACGCCGCGGAGCAGATCACGTCCGGCGCCCGCTTCATCGTCGACCTGATCCCGGCGAACCCGGTGCTCGCGGCGGTGGAGGGGAACCTGCTCCCCTTGATCGTGTTCGTGACGGTCTTCGCCGTGGCCGCCGCGGCCCTGCCCGACGAAAAGCGCCACGCACTCACCGAGCTCGCCGAGGTGGCCGCGCAGGCGCTGATCCGCATCGTACGCTGGGTGCTGCTGCTTGCGCCGCTCGGCATCTTCGCGATCGTCGCCAGCTCGGTGGCGCTGTTCGGCGTACGCTTGATCGTACTCATGGCGATGTTCATCGCCACCGTGATCGTGGGGCTCACGCTGCTCATCGCGGCGGTGTACCTGCCCGCGGTCCTGCTGGTCGCGCGGCTCGGCGCGCGCCGCTACCTCGGCGCCGTGCGCGCCTCGTTGCTGATGGCGTTCTCGACCACGTCGTCGCTCGCGACACTCCCGGTCATGCTCGACGCCGCGGAAAGCGACCTGCGCATCTCCCGTCCCGTCGCGACGTTCGTCCTCCCCCTGGGCGCGAGCATCGGCCGGGGTGGAAGCGCTCTGTTCCAAGCAGTGGCCGTACTGTTCGTGGCTCAGCTGAGCGGCGTGTCGTTCGGCGTCGGGAGCATGTTCCAGGCGGGGGCCGCGGTGTTCCTCGCCTCGCTCACCGTCGCGAGCGTGCCGTCGGCGAGCATCGTGAGCCTGGTCCCCGCATTCGCCGCCACCGGGCTGCCCTTGGCCGGCCTGCAGCTGCTGCTCGGGCTCGACCGCGTCCCCGACATGTTCCGCACCATGACCAACGTGTTCGGGACGCTCACCGCGGCGACCGTAGTGGGCGCGGTGGAAGGAGACAAGCTCGGGTGACGTGGTGCATCCCCGCCGCGTACGCGCTGTTCTTAGCGCTGCTCGTCTACCGCTACGCGACGCGCCGCCCCCGTCTGGGAGATTGGCCGCCGCAGACCGGCGGCGCGCTCGTCTCGGTGATCGTCCCCGCGCGTAACGAAGCCGAGAACATCGAGGCGTGCGTGCGCTCGATCCTGGCGACGGCCTACCGGCCGCTCGAGGTGATCGTGGTAGACGACCGCTCGACCGACGGCACGGCGGCGATCGTGGAGCGGATGGAGGGAGTGCGGCTGGTGCGCGGAGCGGAGCTGTCGCCCGGATGGTTCGGCAAGCAGTGGGCGCTGGTGCAGGGCTATCGAGTGGCGCGTGGAGAGTTGTTGCTGTTCGTCGACGCCGACACCCGTCAGCACCCGGAGCTCATTGGCCGGGCGGTGGGCGTGCTCACGACCGAGCGGGTCGCGCTCGTGAGTGTGATCTCGCGCCAGGAAATGGTGACGTTCTGGGAACGGCTGGTGCAGCCGCACGTGTTCATGGCCCTGGCGGCGCGCGTGGGCGACCTGCGACGCATCAACCGCACGCGCGTGGATTGGGACGCCATCGCGAACGGCCAGTTCATCCTGACCACTCGTACGGCGTACCAGATGGTGGGAACACACCAGGCCGTGAAAGACAGTGTGGTGGACGACATGGCGTTGGCGCAGGCCTATGTCAGACACCATCTCGACATCTTCCTGACACACGGCGAGCAGTACATGGTCACGCGCATGTACTCGAGCCTCGCCGGCATCGTGGAGGGGTGGACCAAGAACCTCGCGACCGGTGTGCCGCTCGCTTTTCCCCCGATCCCATTGGTGCGGCGGGTCGCGCCGCATCTCATGTGGCTGCCGGCCCTGCTGTGGATCGTGCCGCCATTGGCCTGGGCGGTGTTCGCGTGGTGGTGGGCGGCTGTCACGACGCTGATCTCACTTACGATCTGGGTTGCCGTGTACTGGGCGGACGGTGCGCCGCTCTGGTATGCGCTGCTCTACCCGTTCGGCGCGGGTGTGGTGGCGTGGATCATGATGCGGTCGGCGTGGCGCGGATCGAAGCGGGTGCAGTGGCGGGGTCGGGTCTACACGCCGCACGCCTGAAACACCGACGGATGATCCCCCCGCTGCAGCAGGTCGTGCAGCATCTCGTGCTCCACCAGCTGGCGGTCGTTGCGCCACCGATAGGCGAGGTAGATCGTGTGGGGCGGCTGCCACCAGCCATCGCAGCGGCCTTCATACGCGGGACAGGGATAGTCCACGCCCGGCACCTCGTACCATTCCAGCCGATCGTAGTCGGCCCAGACACTGGCGCACGCCTCGATGGCGGTCCACCACGTCCGATACGCAGCGGGGGGCGTGAACGGGACCGCCCCCGCGGGGGAGAAGCTGTCGAGGCAGCCGAGCAGCAATAGCGCGGGGAGCCAGCGGAGACACCGCATGCAGGTGCTAGAAGTACACCGTCGCGGTAAACGAGAGCCCCTGAAACGCTCCGCCGTACTCCCAGTGCGTTTCCCGATTGCCGAGGTTGTCGTGACCCTGCGAGCGCTCGTACATAAAGGCGGCGGTGGCGGCGCCTCCTAGGCTCAGCCGCGGGCTGACGAGATACACGCCGCCGAACTCGCCGAATGCCCCGGCATTCCAGCCGTTGTCGCAGAAGCTGAGGAGCCTCAAGTTCCCCTCGCACAAGTGAGCATACCCGCCGAGTAAGCCCACGGTTTGAAAGCTCGCGACGACCCTACTCCTCGCCTGATAGAATCGACGGCCGACACGGGTGTTCCCCGTTGCATTGGAGGTGTAGCCGTCCGCGAGGAGCGAGTCACCATTGTGAGCGGTGGAATGCGAGTGGCCACCGCTCAGATGAAAGTCGAGCAGCCAGGCCCGAGTCGGTGCGGTGAACTTCAGGAAGCCGAGACTCGCGAAGCTCGTTCCCGCACCGAACTGCGCCGCCCACTGACCGCGGTGAAACGGTGTGGTATCGGGGGTCACGCCCTGACTGGACGCGACCGCGGGTGACAGCCCAACGACGAGGCAGACGGCGGATGGGAAGCGCAACACGGGGGAGCTCCACGGAAAGCGAGGGGGTCTAACTTAGACGGCTTAAAAGACGCCGGCCACTCGTCCCGCGAGCGCCACTCCAACCATTGCGCTCGCGGCTGCTGAACCAAGGTGGAGGAGCGTGACCCAACGCGCGCCGCGGCCGGCCGCGAGCCGCACCATCCCGGCGAGCGAGAACGACACGCACAGCATCCCGATCGTCGTGCCGGCGGCGAAGGCGAGGAAATAGGCGAGCTGGGCCCCACGCGTGGGCGCGGCGGCGACGAGCAACAGCAGGAGCGCGGCGCTGCCGGCGAGCCCATGCAACAGGCCGAACCCGAGGGAGCGCCCGGCGTCGCCGCGGGGGTGCGTGTGCTGGTGCTCGCCGCCGTGAGCATGACTGTGGAGATGGAGGTGGGGCTCTCCGTCCTGGCCGTGGGCGTGCAGGTGGAGATGCCAGCGCCCGCGCGCATAGCGCCACAACACCGACCCCCCGAGACCGATCAGCAGCAGGGCCACGAGAAAATCGGCCGCCGGGGCGAAGCGTGCGGGCAGGGTCAGCCCGAACAGGATGATGGCGCCCACCACCACCCCTACGCTCACGGTGTGCCCGAGGGCCCAGGCGAGGCCCAGCCGGCAGGCGTCGAGCAGCCGCCCCTGGCGGGTGGCCAGGGTGGAAACGGCCGCCAAGTGGTCGGGCTCGAAGGCGTGGCGCAGCCCGAGCACGAGGCCGAGGCCGGCGAGGGCGGATAGGCTCGTGGTCACGGCTCGCAATCTACCCGATCCGCTACAACCTTTCACCCCTAAGCCATATCGAATCAGGCACATGGAGCTCACCACTCCCGGGGTGGCGACACTGCGCAGGGATCTCGACCAGACGGGGCGGGACGCGGAAACAGCCGACGTGGCGCTCGCCGCCTCCGGGGACGGGCGGGCGTTCGAGCGGCTGTACCGTACGCACGTCGCGCGCATTCACAGCCTGGCCCGGCGGATGACCGGGGAGGAGCACGCGGACGATCTCACGCAGGACGTGTTCGTGCGGGCGTGGAGCAAGCTCTCGACGTTTCGCGCGGAGGCGGCGTTCGGGACGTGGCTGCACCGCCTCGCGGTGAACGTCATCCTGGCCCGGCGGACCACGATCGGCACGGAGCGCGGCCGCTACGACGACTCGGCGGGCGCATTGGACGGCGTGGCGGGCCGAGCACACACGGCGGAGCTGTCGCTCGATTTCGAGGCCGCGCTCGAGCAGCTGCCCGACGGAGCCCGCCAGGTGTTCGTGCTGCACGACATCGAGGGCTACCGCCACGAGGAGATCGCGGAGCTGCTGGGGATCGTGCCGGGGACGTCGAAATCGCAATTGCATCACGCGCGGATGGCGCTGCGCCGGCATCTGGAGTAACGCGGAATGCGGAACGCGGAACAGAAAAGAGAGCATACATGAGCGATACCTGGACAAATCGACTCTCCGAGTATCTGGACGGAGATCTTCCCGCGAGCGAGCGCCCGGCGCTCGAAGCGCACTTGCAGGGCTGCGCCGAGTGCCGCGCGACGCTGGAGCAGCTGCGCCGGGTCGTGGCCCGGGCGCAGGCGCTGGACGACAGGCCTCCCACGGCGGACCTCTGGCCCGCGATCGCGCGGCACGTCGGGGTAGTGAGTCTCGACGCCCGGCGAGCGCGCCGACGTTTGTCCTTCACCGTGCCGCAGCTCGCGGCCGCCGCCGTCGCGCTGGCCCTGCTCTCGGCGGGCTCGGCCTGGCTGCTCGGGCGTCGGCCGACCGCGACGCAAGCAGCGCAGTCGAACACGACCCCGAGCCCGATTCTGACCAACGCAGGGACGTACGAGGCCAATCCACGGTACGCGGCGGCGGTGGCCGACTTGGAGCGGATCCTGGCACAGCGTCGCGGCCGGCTCGACACGGCCACGGTGCGGGTGATCGAGAAGAACCTCGGGATCATCGATCGGGCGATCCGCGACGCGCAGAGCGCGCTGGCCGCGGACCCGGCGAACTCATATCTGAATCTGCACCTGGCCCAAGAGATGCGGCGCAAACTGGAGCTGCTGCGGCAGGCGGCGGCGCTCGCGGGCGCGCGGACCTAGAGGAGGACAGACGAGCATGCTCACGACCCTGGCGACGCTGGCAGGCCTCGCGCTCGCGCAACAGACCGACACGACCGTCCCCGTGCGGGCAGGCGCCCGGCTCGAGGTGAACAACTTCGGCGGGGAGATCGCCGTCAAGACGTGGAGCAAGAGCGCGGTGCGGATCGCGGCGAGCCACTCGAGCCGGGACCGCATCATCGTCGACGCGTCGGACCAGGTGGTACGCGTGAAGTCCGAGGGCCGGCGCGGCCCGTCCCAGGTGGTCGATTACGACATCACCGTCCCCGCCGCCATGGCCCTGGCCCTATCCGGCGTCTACACCGACATCTCGGTCGAGGGGAGCGAGGGGGAGATCACAGCCGAGACGGTCCAGGGCTCCGTGAAGGTCTCGGGGGGCGCCGGCAATGTCTCCCTCAAGTCGGTGCAGGGAGACGTGACACTCGAGAAGGCGCGCGGCCGTATCGACCTGAGCAGCGTGAATGAAACCATCAAGGCCAGCCAGATCTCGGGCGACATCTCGGCGGAGACGGTGAACGGCGACATCTCGCTGGTCCAGATCGAATCCGGCAACACCGAAGCCACCACGGTCAACGGCGACGTGATGTACGACGGGACGATCAAGGACGGCGGCCGCTACCGCTTCTCGACCCACGACGGCGACCTGCGGGTGTCGATCCCGGAAAAATCCAGCGTCTCCGTCTCGGTCTCGACCTTCGACGGCGATTTCAGCGCCTGCTTCCCG
This sequence comes from Gemmatimonadales bacterium, assembly GCA_036522815.1. Taxonomy (GTDB): domain Bacteria; phylum Gemmatimonadota; class Gemmatimonadetes; order Gemmatimonadales; family GWC2-71-9; genus AG41. The sequence goes on from DATDFC010000095.1 coordinate 10,177, forward strand.
GTGCAGCTCGTCGGCCCGAAGACGAAGCACCGGTTCACGCTCACGATTGGATCGGGCAGCGCCCGACTCGAACTGGAGTCGTTCAACGGTGACATCAGGCTGTGCCGTCCCGGCCAACTGGCCAAGGACAAGGATTGGCGGGCCAAGAACAAGGACTGGGACAAGGACAAGGACCACGACAACGACCAGGAGGAGGAATGACCATGCGCTTGGCCACGCTCGGGCCGCTCGTCATCGCGGCCGCCCTGGCGTTCGCGCGCCCCGCGGCGGCCCAGGGTGAGTTCCACTGGAAGGGCCAGCTCGCCGCGGGCAAGACGATCGAGATCAAGGGCCTGAATGGCGACATCGACGCCGTCGCCGGCTCTGGCGAGGTCGAGGTGACGGCGGTGAAGCACGCGCGCCGCAGCGACCCCGACGAGGTGAAGATCGAGGTCGTGCCGTCCGAGGAGGGCGTGACGATCTGCGCCGTGTATCCGAGCGATGGTGCCCGCGAGAACACGTGCGAGGCGGGCGAGCGGGGTCACATGAACACGCATGACAACGATGTGAAGGTGAACTTCACCGTCCGGGTCCCCGCGGGCGTGCGCTTCGCCGGCCATACGGTCAACGGCGAAGTAGAGGCGGCCAATCTGTCGGGCGACGTGGACGCGCAGACGGTGAACGGCAGCATTCGCGTTTCCACCTCCGGCAGCGCGGAGGCTTCGACGGTGAACGGCTCGATCACGGCGTCGATGGGCCGCGCCCAGTGGACGGACGCGCTCGAATTCCACACAGTGAACGGCGGGATCACCCTCAACCTGCCCGCCAACGTCTCGACGGAGGTGCGCGCCAGCACGGTCAACGGCGACATCGAGACCGACTTCCCGCTCATGGTCACCGGTCGCCTGGGACCCCGCCGCGTGACTGGCACGATCGGCAGCGGCGGCCGGCGGTTGGCGCTCGAGACGGTGAACGGGAGCATCAGGCTGCGAAAGGCTTCCTGAATGCGGAATGCGGAATGCGAAATGCGGAATGGCACAGCCGCCGTCGTGGCGCACGACGCGTGCCTCACCATTCCGCATTCCGAATTCCCCATTCCGCATTGATTCGACCCTCCCCGCAACACCCCGGTACCTAATCCCGGCACCTCAGTCCCCAAGTTGGTCGCGTCCGAACCAGGGGTCCCGTGGTGCTGCGGGAACTTCTCACCCGCACCGAGCAGATCGATGATCTTCGCCACCTCTTTGGGGCGCTCGGGTTTCAAGCGGCGTGGGAGCACGTGCCGCCCGGGCCC
>DATDFC010000096.1:0-12251 GCA_036522815.1 Gemmatimonadales bacterium
GACCTCGAGGCGCTGGCGCAGGAAGTCGGGGACGGGGAAGCGGCCCGCGCGGCCGCCATGGCCGCGCTCGAGCGCACGCTCGCCGACCTCGCCGCGGCGGAAGCCGCGTTCGCGGCGGCCGGCGAGGCGTCGGAGCAGGCCCGCCAGCACGAGCTCGAGGCGGGAGCGTTGAAGGGCGACGCGGAGCGCGCCGCGGCCCACGCGCAGCGAGAGGCCTCCGACGCGACGGCCCAGGTCGAGCGCCTGTCGACGCGCCTGTCGGAAGTGGAGACCCGGCTCGGCGCGCTGCACGGCGAGATCGAAACGCACGACGTGGAGCGGGTGCGGCTCGACGAGCGCCTGGGCGGTGAGCGGCAGCGCCTGGTCGAGCTCGAGACCGGACAGGAAGCGGCGCGGGAGCAGCGCGTGAAGTGGCAGGTGGATGCGGCCCAGGTGGAAGCGCGCCTCGCCGCCGCGCGCGAGCGCGCGACGCGCGCCGCCGCCGAAACCGAGGAAGCGCGCCGCCAGGCCGCGACCCTCGTGGAGGAGATCGCGGCCCTGGACCACGATACCGCGACGCTCACGGCGCAGCAGGCGCAGTGGGAGGACACCCTGAAGGAGCGCCGTCTCGCGGTGGGCGCGCTCGAGGCCGCCGCGCGCGACGCCGAAACGCAGGTGGGAGAGGCGGACGCGCGACTCGCCCGGGCGGAGGCCGCACTCGAAGCCGCCCGCGCCGCGCTCGAGGCCCGGGGCGCCGAAGAGCACAAGCTCGAGCTCGAGCGGACCGAGATTCTCGGCCGCCGGCGCGGTCTCGTGGCGCAGGTCGAGGCCGAGTGGCGCAAGCCGCTCGACCAGCTGCTCGCCGACGCTCCCGAAGTGGCGGGAGACCTGGAGTGGCTGCGCCAGGAGAACGAGCGGCTGCGGGCGGCGATCGACGCGGTGGGGCCGGTGAACGCGCTCGCGGTCGACGAGCACGCCGAGGAGACGAAACGGCTCGAGTTCCTGATGACGCAGCGCGACGACCTCGTGGCCGCGCGCCACTCGTTACAGCAGGCCGCGCGCGAGATCGACCAGACGGCCAAGGCGCTGTTTCTGGAGTCGTTCGGCAAGGTGCGCGAGAACTTCCGCACCGTGTTCCAGACGCTGTTCGGCGGAGGGGAATGCGACGTGCGGCTGGCGAACGAAGCCGAGCCGCTCGAGAGCGAGATCGAGATCCACGCGGCGCCCCGCGGCAAGCGCACGCAGCGCATTCACCTGCTCTCGTCGGGTGAGCGGACGCTCGTGGCCGTGTCGCTCCTGTTCGCGATCTTCCTGACCAAGCCCAGCCCGTTCTGCCTGCTCGACGAAGTGGATGCGCCGCTCGACGACGCCAACGTCGGGCGCTACGTGCGCCTGCTGGCCGAGTTCAAGGACCTGACCCAGTTCATCGTCATCACGCACAACCCCCGTACCATGCAGGCCGCCGACGCCGTGTACGGCGTCACCATGCAGGAGCCCGGCGTCTCGACCATCGTGGGCGTCCGGCTGGGTCAGATGGAACCGGCCTGAGTGGAGCTCGTCACCGTCGGGACCGGCACCGTCGCGCCGTCCGGGAGCCGGACCTCGGCGTGCCACTGGGTCGACCGCGGCAACTTGAAGATCCTGCTCGACTGCGGCGCGGGCGCCCTGCACCGCCTGGCGCAATTCGGCCTGCCGTGGCACCAGATCACGCACGTCGTGCTGTCGCATTTCCACCCCGACCACTGGGGCGAGCTCCCGATGCTGGTGTACGCGCTCAAGTACACCACCGCGCCGCCACGCCAGGAGCCCTTCGTGATCCTGGGGCCACCGGGCGTGGTGCGGCTCCTCAAGAAGCTGGCCGAGGGCTATGGCGCGTGGCTGCTCGACCCGGGGTTCCCCATCGGCATTCTCGACGTCCAGGCAGGCGAGCCATTCCCGCTCGACAAGGACATGAGCCTCGAGACGTTCCCCGTGCCGCACACCCAGGAGAGCGTCGCCCTGTCCCTCACCGCGCCGGAAGGGAGGCTCGTGTACACGGGTGACACGGGTCCCTCGACCAAGCTGGCGCGCTGGGCCGCCGGGGCCGACCTGCTGCTCGCCGAGTGCTCGCTCCCCGCCCAGCTGGCGATGGAGATTCACTTGACGCCCGAGCAGGCCGGCGACCTGGCGCGTGAGGCCGGCGCGCGGCGGCTCGTCTTGACGCACTTCTATCCGCCGGTAGAGAATTCGGACCCGGCGCGCACCGCCGCCACGCACTTCGGCGGACCGGTGACGGCCGCGCGCGACGGCGACCGGTTCACCATCGGAGCGGGAGGGGAGGGGCCGTAGCAGTGCTGATCGTGATGCGACACGGCGCGACCGAGGAAGAAGTACGGCGCGTGATCGCGGTGATCGAAGAGATGGGCTACAAGGCGCGACCCATGCCGGGCGCGCAGCGCACCGCCGTGGGCCTGGTCGGCAACGACGGGCGGGTGGACGCGTCGCGCCTGGAAGGCCTCCCCGGCGTGCAGGACGTGATCCACGTCTCCAAGCCCTACAAGCAGGTGAGCCGCGAGTGGAAGAGCGAGAACAGCGTGGTGCGTCTGCCCGGCGGCGTGGCCATCGGCGGCACGGACGTGGTCGCCATCGCGGGACCCTGCTCGGTCGAGACGGAGCGGCAGATCATCGACGCCGCCCGGCTCGTGAAAGACGCCGGCGCCGTCGTGTTGCGCGGGGGTGCGTGGAAGCCACGCACGTCACCGTACGCGTTCCAGGGGCTGGGACGCCCGGGGCTCAAGCTGCTGGCGAAGGCACGGGAGGAGACAGGGCTCCTGATCTGCACCGAGGCGATGGACCCCGAAGCCGTGGGTCATGTCGCGGAGGTCGCCGACATCATCCAGATCGGCGCCCGCAACATGCAGAACATCTCGCTCTTGAAGGCCGCGGGCCGGGCCAAGAAGCCGGTGCTCTTGAAGCGCGGCATGTCCGCGACGATCGAGGAGCTGCTATTGTCGGCCGAGTACCTGCTCGCCGAGGGGAATCACGACGTGATCCTGTGCGAGCGCGGCATCCGCGGGTTCGACACGGCCACCCGCAACGTGTTCGACCTCACGGCCATCCCCGTGGTGCACAAGCTGTCGCACCTGCCCATCATCGCCGATCCCTCGCACGGCACGGGGCTGCGGGACAAGGTGATCCCCATGGCCCGCGCCGCGGTGGCCGCGGGAGCCGACGGGATCATGGTCGAGGTGCATCCCAATCCCGAGCAAGCGCTCTCGGACGGCGCGCAGACCCTCTATCCCGACCAGTTCGCTCAGCTGATGCGGGAAATCCGGGTGATCGCGGACGTGATCGGGAGGCGGGTCGCCGAACCGGCGCCGGTGGGAGCGTGAAGAACGCGGAACGCGAAACGCGGAACGCGGAACAGATGCACCAGCGTTGGTTGGCCTGTTCCGCGTTCCGCGTTCCGACTTCCGCGTTCTGCGCGGTTGCGTTGACGTTCGGCCTCCAGACCCCCGACCCCTGGCCGACCCTCGACCACGCCAGCGCCGTCTACCAGACCATCACCAGCCTGTCGGCCGACTTCACGCAGGTGGTGAGCAATCCGATGCTCGGCGCGCCCGACACGACCCACGGTCGGTTGTACCAGATGCGCCCCAGCCGCTTTGCCATGCGGTTCACCGATCCCAAAGGCGACCGGATCGTGGCGGACGGGCGGTTTCTCTGGCTCTACACGCCGAGCACGACGCCGGGCCAGGTGCTGCGCTCCCGCATCCCGGAGTACGGCGCGACCGGCCCCAACCTGATCGGACAGTTCGTCGAGCATCCCCGCGACCGCTACACGGCGCGCTACGACCGGGCCGACTCGCTCCCGGACGGGGTGGCGGATGTCGTGGTGCTCGTGCCCAAGGCGGGTGACCAGCCCTACAGCGAGGCGACGATCTGGGTGGGCCGGGACGACGGCCTGGTCCGCCGCCTCGACATCGTGGAGGCGTCGGGCCAGCGGCGCACGGTGATGCTGGGGGCCATCAAGGTGAACGGCGGCGTGCCGGGACGCGAGCTCACGTTTTCGCCGCCGGCCGGAGTACGGGTGGTAGATCAGTAAGCCAACACCCGCTTGCGCCAGAGCTTGTCCAGGTCATCGCGAGATACGCCGAGCAGACGGGACGCAGTATCGAGCGCTTTACTCGCTTCAGGTCCGGCGGTGACCAGCTCGCGGATCGCCGCAACACCCCCTTTGTCGTATACCATCGCGCACAGTACGGCCGCCCCGTCGTACCCAACGTCCAGCGAGCCCGCGCGAGGCGGTGGAGTCGCCATCACGATCTCAAGGGTGAGTGCGGGGTGAGTCTGTAGGTACGCCTTGAGCCCGGGGAGCAGACCGGTGAAGTCGAGGCCGGCCGAGCCCCCGGTCCAGGTCATCAGGCCCTCCATGATCAGCGGGTGCGTTCGACCGCCGCCCGCCAATGGCGCCAGCACGACGTGCGCCAGCTCGTGGCGATAACTCTCCGAGTTGGTGGAAGAGCCGACGAACACGAGGTCGTCACCGACGTTGGCCCTGCCGCCGACCGTATCGGCACCGATGGGGAAGAAGTCAAGGCCCATGGCACCAAACGTCTCGATCAAATCGCCGGTGACGTAGTACTCGATCGCTCGAGGTGGTGGCAACTGGAACGCCCGCGCCAGCGAGTCCACAAACGCAGCGCTCGCCTCGGCGCGAGAGCGCGCGAAGCGCCAACCCGGAGGATACACGAACGTCACGGACGTGATCGTCTCGCGGTGCCACGTGCGCGTCAAACGCGGCAAGGCGTTGGCGAGCACCCAGCGTCCCGCCTCGCGAATCGCGTACAGGCGGTACAGCGCCAATAGCCTGACGTCGCGCGTCGAGTCATCGACCGACGCCACGAGCGCCCGGATAAGGTACGTACTGTCCAGCCCTACCGCTGGAGCGAGATGGACCACCGTGAAATTGGTGAAGCCCTGATACACATAGCTGCTCACGAGATCGAAGACCCGCCACCGCTGCTGCTCCGCTTCGGACCAAAACGGATTGGGCCGAATCGAATCGCCGAGATGCGCGAGATAGGACCGATAGAGCGCAAAGATCTCGCGCTGCGGTGATCGCGCGGTATCCACTCCGAACCCCACGGCTATGCGCATGGGAGGCGCAGGCACCTGGACGCCAGAAGCGCCTGAGTGGACTCCCCCGAAGAGGAGCATGGCCGCGAATCGCACCGAGGCCATCCTACTTCTCCTTCCTCAAGTGCTCGAAGCCGGAATCGCTGCTCAGAATCTGCTCATCCAGCCAGTGATCGATGATGCTCCTTCGAAAGCGCCACTCCTTGCCGAGCTTCGCAGCGGGAATCCGCTTCTCCTGGGCCCACTTGTAGATGGTCTGTGGCGTGAGCCGCAGGTAGGCGGCCACTTCCTCGATCGTCAGGATCTCGTTGTCGAGGGACCCGCGAGCCCCCCCGTCATCGCGTGTCATGGCCGTTTCGGTAGCTGCGCCGAGTCGGCGACCGTGTCGAACGGCGGGATGCTCAGGCCGCGAAATCGCGGGATCGTGTCCCGCTTGGCCGACGAGGGAGTCGCGTTCTCGTCGCCGACCATCAACTTGTTCACCGCGTAGATGATCGCGGCGTAGAAGTTGCCCTGGTACTTTCCGAACACCCGGAAGGGCTCGTTGCGGTCGCCGAGGAACGGGCGCAGCGTCCAGGCCAGCTGGATGCCGACGAATCCGAACAACAGCGCCCACGCGCGCATGATGGTGAGCGCTTTGCGGGGATACACGCCGCGCTTCTCGCACACCACACTCAGCCCCTCATGCAGGGCGTACATGCCGAACAGCCCGGCCACTCCCGCGAGGAGGATGTTCAGGAGGTGCTGGAAGTAGTAATTCGCACCTGTGACGAGAAAGAACGCCGTGATCGGCACGAACGCGGCCAGCAGCACGCAGGTGAGCGCCAGGGCGCCGAACACGAGCACGGCCACCTGTAAGAGGCGCAAGCGCGACCCGACGAGAACCTGCACGACGAAGAACGCCGGAAAGCAGACCGCGAACGTCGCGAAGAACAGGAACGGCAGCTTGACAGCCGCCGAGACCGACTGCGCGGGACCCGAATAGGCGCCCGCGACCAGGCCGAAGAAGCCGGACAGTGTGATGATCGTGACGACCGCATCGCGCAGCTTGCTACCGAGCGCAACCCCGTCGACGACCTCCTCGAAGAACCGCTCTCGATCGCTGAGCAGCGCCTTGAGGAACGCGGAATAGCTCCTGATCGGCTGATCGGTGGCCACGGCCAGGCCCTGGGGGTTTGAAGCCCAAGCTATCGCTGTACTGCTGTTTTGTCAACTTTGATGATGTTTAATAATGTTTTCCAGTAGACCTACGCCTTCCGGATCACGGGCGGCAGGTCGGTCGCCAGCGCGGCGGCGATCCGCGCCGCCGTGCCTTCGTCCATCCCCCGCTTCTGCGCCAGCTCGAGCGCGGCCCGCCCCAGCATGCGGTACAACGCCGCATCGTCCTGCGTGAGCGCCTCGACGTGGCGGCGAATGGTGGCCTCGTCCCCCCGCACCACCGGACCCGTGAGCGCGTCCAACGGCCCCAGTCGCCCGAGATTCTCGAGCGTCCCTTCCACCAGCGGCCGCAGCGCCTGCCAGGCCTCCGCGTCCGTGAGCCCGGCGTGTCGCAGCAGCCGCTGCGCCACCGCTTCCACCACCACGAAATAGTTCGACGCGAACACGGCGCCGGCGTGGTACATCGGCTTCGCCTGCGACGCGATCCGGAACGGGCGCAGCCCCACGTCCTGCGCCAGGCGTTCCGCCGCTTCCACGGCGCGCGGCATCCCTTCCACGGCGGCCCAGGCGCCTTTTAGACGCTCGGCCGCGCGCTCGGGGTCGGAGATGGTCTGGAGGGGGTGCAGCGAGCCCAACGCCGCGCGCGACCCGACCAGGGGCCCGAGCGCTTCCTGGCCGTGCACGCCGGAGAGGTGCAGCACCACCTGCTGGGAGCCGATCGCGCCGGCGTCGGCCAGTACCCCGGCAAGCGGGCGAATGGCGTCGTCGCGCACGGCGAGGAGGATGACGGCCGGCTGGGCGATCCAGGGAGGCGGCTCGTCGCCCGGGCCGACGCTCAGGGTGAGCGGCCGCGGCACCCCCTTGTTGGTGCGGCCGTGGAGCCGCACCGTGTAGCCGGCCCCGGCCAGGGCGAGTCCGAGCCCTACCCCCGCCCGGCCCGGCCCGATGATGCCGACCGAAGCGTTCAGTTGCGCGGCGTGGCCGGCGCCTGCGCGGCGGCGAGCGACAGCAGATCCTGGGGCGACTTGGCGCGGCGCGCCAGCGCCAACGCGGCCTGGACCTGATGATCCTCGTCCATCCGGCGCCGGACCTCAGACGGCCTGCCGAACACGTAGCGCGTGATCTCGTGCCCGAGATCGTCCGCGATCAGTGTCCGCGCCCCGGCCACCACACTGTCCGGCACGGCGACGCCGCGGGCGCGCAGCCGCCGCAGCACTTCGTCCACCATGTCCGGCGTGACGCTGAACGCGGCGCTCTTCATCCGCCCCGAGCCCTTGACCTCGAGCGCGTAGCTGGCCCGCACGTCCTGATACGTCGGGATCTTGCTGCCCAGCGCCTTCATGAAGGCCCGCTCCGCGGTCGTGAACGTATCCGGCTTGATGAACACGTCGGGGCGAATGCCGCCGCCGCCCAGCACCGTGCGTCCGTGATCGGTGTGGAACACCAGTGACGAATCGACCTTCGTGCTGTCGCGCCCGAGCTCGGCCGCCTCGGCCTGCGCCACCTGATCGTCTTCGTTCTTACTCTTGCGCTGGATGGTGCGCCCGCTGGGTGTGTACCAGCGCGCCGTGGTCAGCTTGAGGGCCGTCTCCGGCGTGAGCTGCCACAGCGACTGCACCAGGCCCTTCCCGAACGTCGGCGTGCCGACCACCACCGCCCGGTCGTGGTCCTGGAGCGCCCCGGTGATGATCTCGGCGGCGCTGGCGGTGCCGCCGTTCGCCAGCACGACCACCGGGAGGTTGGGCCAGGGTTGCGGCTTGGCGTCGCGATACGTCCGCGTGCTGTTGGGCGCGCGGCCGCGCGTGGCGACGACCTCTTCGCCCGGGTCGAGGAACAGCTCGCTCACCGCCACGCCCTGGTCCAGGAGCCCGCCGGGATTGCCGCGCAGGTCGAGGATCATGGCTTTCATGCCCTTCTGCAACAGCCCCGTCACCGCGTCGGTGAGCTCCGAGGCCGACGTCTCGCTCACGGGAGTGAGTAGCACGTAGCCGACCTTGTCGTCGAGCATCATCGAGACCTGCACCGAGCGGACGTGGATCATGGCGCGGGTGAGCTTGAAGGTGAGCGGCTGCTCGATCCCCACCCGGTGCACCTTGAGCTCGACCGCCGACCCCGCTTCCCCCCGCAGCTCCTTGACCGCCTGATCCTGCTTCCAGCCTTCGGTCGAGCGACCGTCGAGCCCCACGATCTGATCGCCCGTCTGGATTCCGGCGCGCTCCGCCGGCGTGTCCGGCAGGGGCGCCACGACGGTGATCCAGCCGTCGCGCACCTCGATCTGGATGCCGAGACCGCCGTAGTTGCCCGTGGTGGCTTCGTTCAGCGCCTTGAAGTCGTCCCGCTTCAGGAACACCGAGTACGGGTCGTGCAGCTGGTCGAGCATGCCGTCGATGGCCAGCTGATAGAGTCGCCGCTCGTCGATCGAATCGACGTAGTAGTCGGCCACGTGTGCGAGCACGTCTTCGAACAGACGGGCCTGCTGGTACACCGTTCCTGCGGGCGCCGCCTCGTGCTGCAACAACCACCCACCCGTGGCGAGTGCCAGGCCGGCCACCGCCGTGACGATCACGATCTTGCGGAGCTTCATGACGAGCCTCGTGTTGGAAGGGCCATCGCCGCGAGCACTTCCTTCCAGGCGGCGTCGAGCACGGCCGTTTTCGACTGCGTGGCGTCGAGATGGACAACGCCGTGACCCCGAGCCTGGCGGTACGCCTCGAGCACCCGCCGATGAAACCCATCGTCCTGCCGCTCGAACCGGTCCTGCACTTTGTGCGCCGCCCGCTGCCGCTCTCGCCCCACCTCCACCGGGACGTCGAGCACCAGCGTCACATCGGGCAGCAAGCCTCCCGTCGCGAGGCGAATGGCCTGTTCCACTTCGTCGGCGGGCAAGCCTCCGCCGGCGACCTGGTAGGCCATGGTCGACAAATTATAACGATCAGCGATCACTACGTCCCCCGCCTCGAGCGCCGGCCGGATGACGCGGTGCACCAGATCGGTGCGCGCCGTCAAGAAGAGGAACAGCTCGGCCGCCGGGGTCATGTCGTGCGGGAACTTGAGCACGACTTTGCGTGCCGCTTCGGCGACCGGAGTGCCTCCCGGCTCCCGCACCGTCACCACGGGCCGCCCGTCGGCGTGCAGGCGACCCGCCAGGGACCGCACTAGGGTCGACTTCCCCGCCCCTTCGGGGCCTTCGACCACTGCGAACACCCCCGAGCCCCGAGCCCCCATCCCCCAGTCCCTAACCAAGCGTGATGATCGGGCTGGCCGCGCCCTGCTTCATGCCGTCGTAGATGCGCGCGTTGACCTTCGCCATCAGCTTCTCGAAGTTGGCCTGTGCGGCCACCACTTGCTGGTACACCGCATTCGCCTGGACGCTCTGGAGCGCGCGGTCGTAGCGCTCCACCTGCTCTTTCGAGGGCTCGCGGCCTTCCTGGGTCGCCCGCTCGATCTCCTGGGCGATGCGCTCGACGTCGGCCAGCAGCTGTTTGCAGGTCGCATCCGCCTTCATCCGGTCGCTGGCCCGGAGCAGGGTCTTGTACTCGTCGCTCTGCCCCAGCAGCCGCCCCAGCTCCTGCGCCTTCTCGTCGATCACGCGCCCTCCTCGAGGATGGCCAGCACGTACCGCGCCCGGCCGAACAAGTCGTCGTGCACCGTGACCCGCGACCACGCCAGCTCGCGCGCGAGCCGCGCGACACGGTCGGCGCGCCGCTCGTCCACCTCCAGCGCGAGCAGCCCGCCCGGCTCGAGCAGGCCGCGGGCGCCCGCGAGCAGGGCGCGCGTCGCGGCGAGCCCGTCCGGACCGCTCACCAACGCGTCGCGCGGCTCGAACAGCCGCACGGCCGGGTCGAGGCCCAGGTACTCGGCCTCGGTCAGGTAGGGCGGGTTGGAGACGATGGCACGACAGTGCTCGCCCGCGAGCGGGGTGAGCAGGTCGCCCTCGCGCACCTCGACCGGTACGGGCGGTCGCACCTGCGCGACGTTCTCACGTGCCAGCGCCGCCGCCTCGCACGACGCATCCACGGCAATCACGCGCTCGAATGCACCTTCCACGGCAAGTGACAGTGCGATGCACCCGCATCCCGTCCCGATATCGGCCACGGTCCCCGAGGTTCCACGTTCCACGTTACACGTTGCACGAAGGTGCCCAAGCACGAGGTCGACTAGCCCTTCGGTTTCCGGCCGCGGAATCAGGGCGCGCTGATCGAGAGTGAGCTCGAGCGTGCGGAACCCGATCCGGCCGACGGCATAGGCGAACGGCATGCCGCCCAGCCGGCGCTCGAGGGCCGCTTCGAAGCGCCGCGCCACGTCGGGGGCGGGCTCGCGTGCGCGATCGAGCCACACGGCGCCGGGCTTCATGCCGCCCCCCGCCACGGCGGCCCACAGGGTCGTCGCTTCGCGCTGCGGATCCCGTATATCGGCCCGCGCGAGGCGTGCGACTGCTTCGTCCAGCGCTTCCCCGATGGCGTGCGCGGCACGCTCAGGCACTGAGACGCTCCTTCTCACCGGCGAGCCGCAGCGCGTTGATCAGGTCGTCGAGGTTGCCGTCCAGCACCTCGGACAGGTTGTGCACCGTGTAGTGAATGCGGTGATCGGTAACGCGATTCTGCGGAAAGTTATACGTCCGGATCTTGGCCGAGCGATCGCCCGTGCCGACCTGGGCGCGTCGCTCGCGGGCGCGGGCGGCCTCCTGCTCGGCGATCATCTTGTCGAGCAGGCGCGAGCGCAGCACCTCGAGGGCCTTGATCTTGTTCTGCAGCTGGCTCTTCTGGTCCTGGCACTGGACCACGAGATTGGTGGGCAAGTGGGTGATCCGCACCGCACTGTCGGTCGTGTTGACGCTCTGACCGCCCGGCCCCTGGGAGCGGAACACGTCGATGCGGAGGTCTTTCTCCTCGATCTTGACGTCGACCTCCTCCGCCTCGGGGAGCACCGCCACGGTGGCAGCCGACGTATGGATCCGGCCCTGCCCCTCCGTGACCGGGACGCGCTGCACGCGGTGCACGCCCGATTCGTAGCGCAGCGTGCCGTAGACACCGGGACCGCGGGCGGCGACAATCGCTTCCTTGAGGCCCCCGAGATTCCCCTCGGAGATGGAGACGACTTCGACCTTCCAGCCGCGCCGCTCGCAGAACCGCGTGTACATACGAAACAGCTCGGCGGCGAACAGCGCCGCCTCGTCGCCTCCCGTGCCGGCACGGATCTCCACGATCGCGTCGCGGTCGTCCAGCGGGTCGGCCGGCGTGAGCAGCTCCGCGAGCCGCTGCTCGAGGCGGGCGATCTCGGGGCGCAACCGCTCCACGTCGGCGCGGGCGAGCTGCGACAGCTCGGGGTCGCGGTCCTGCAACACCTCGCGTGCCTGCGCCAGCTCCTGCCCCAAGCGGTCCAGCCGCTCGTGCACTTGTCGGATCTGGTCGAGGCGGGCGTGCTCCCGGCCCAACTGCCTCAGCTTGGCCGGATTCCGCGCGGTCTCGGGGTGGGCCAGCTCTTGGGCGACCTCCTCCGCCCGTGCGAGCGCCTGGCGGAGTCGGGCCTCCACGGCTTACCCGGCGGCCTTCTCCGTGCCGTATTTCTGGCGGAAGCGCTCCACGCGGCCGGCGGTATCCATCAGCTTCTGCTTGCCGGTGAAGTACGGATGGCACTTGGCGCAGACTTCGACGTGAATCACGGGCACCGTGGAGCGCGTCACGAAGCTGTTTCCGCAGGCGCACTGCACGGTCGCTCGGTGATAGGCAGGGTGAATTCCGGGTTTCACTGCACACGATCCTTGACTGGAAGTCGACCGGCACGAAGTATGGAAATATAACTGGCGCCACAAGTTGGCGGCAAGCGCCGGGCGTCGCGCCGAATTGACAGCGGCTGAGCTTGGACGTAAGCTTGCGCGACCATCCACCCCACCACGCCTAAGGGGAAGCCCATCGTGTCGGTAACGGCCATCCTCCAGAAGGTGCCGCTCTTCAGCCAACTAGCAGCCGCGGAGCTCGACCGGGTGGCCGAGATCA
>DATDFC010000097.1:0-14482 GCA_036522815.1 Gemmatimonadales bacterium
GGCCACGAGCCGCCCCGCGCCGCCCGCGGGCGCGACGAGCCTGGCGCCCCGCGTCGCGCGGCGCCACGATCCTTTGGGCGCCCAGCGGTACAGATCGCTGCGGATGCGCCAGGGCGTGACGTAATCGAGCTGCGCCACCACCAGCGTGTCTGCCACCCAGTCGTAGTCGACCCCGCCGGTCACGCGGTGCCGGGCGACGACGCGCCACGTGGCGGCGTCCCGCACCCGCAGCTCGCTCGCGCCGCTCCCGTCGTCCCGCACGTAGGCCACGCGGCGCCCATCGGGCGAGACGCGCGGCACGGGCTCGGTGCGGAGCAGGCTGTCGAGCGTTTGCCCGGGCGGCTGTCGCCCGCCGCTGCCGGGCGCCGGGCGCGTGCCGCGGATCCACTCGGTCGCGAGCGTATGCCCGGGGGCCACCCGGGCCACCTGCCGACCCACGCGGAACGGGATCAGCTGGCCCGACGTCGCCTCGACGAACCGCGGCACCACCGAGTCGCCCGCGACGCTCGCGAGCGAATGCAGGAAGCGGCTGCCGTACGCATACGGGACAGTCCCATCGGCCCAGCGCGTGAACAGCAGGGCATCCCACGGCGAGCGCGAGGCGTCCGCCGCGCGATCGGCGGCGAGCACCTGCGTGTGGAAGCTGCTCCGTACCCGGCCGCCGTTGGTAAACCGCGACTCGTAGTAGGTCGCGAGCCCCTCGATCGCCCAGCTCGGCTGATATTCGTTGGGGAACAGGCCGGGAGCCCGGCCGAATACGTGCTGCAGCGCGCTCCAGATTCCCTTCGTGCGGTCGAGGTGAAAAACGTGTGTGAGCTCGTGCGTGGTGACGAGACGCAGCCAGCTGTCGTAGAACAGCAGGCCGTGGTCGCCCGCGGGCGGCGTGGCGAAAATCGTGATGCGGCTCGTGGGAAACACGGTGGTGAAGCCGTTCGCCGCGTCGATGTCGTCGCCCAGGGTGAGATCCACCACGTCGCGTGGTGGGTGCAGCTCGCCGGCGAGCAACGCGTACGACCGCTCCGCCTCGCGCGCCTCGAGCAGCGCCACAGCGCGATACGCGGGCCGGAAGTGAATGCGGAAATGGGAGGTGTGGAGGGTGCGCCAGGGGCCGGAGGGGTCCACCTGACCTTCTGCTCGCCCGGCGAAGCACAGCAGCAAGAGAATGCGGAATGCCAAATGCGGAATGCGGAATGGAAATGGAAGGTCGGGATAGTGGACGACGCTCACGCCGCCATTCCGCATTCCGAATTTCGCATTCCGCATTGTCACTCCCCCGCCCTCTCCCGCAAGAAGCCCTCGATCCCCCGCACCACCCCCCTCGCATACCGCCACTGCCCCTCCTCGCTGCCGAGCATCGCCTCCTGCTCCGGCAACATGATGAACAGCCCCTCGGTGAGCGCCGCCGGCATCCAGGTCGGTCGCACCAGCGCATAGTCCCCCCGCCCCATGCCGAGGTCGCGGACGCCGAGCTCCGCGACCAGCGCGCGCTCGAGCGCGCGCGCTAGCGCGGCGCTGCGCGGCTGGAAGTAGTACACGCTGGTGCCGCTGTTGGTGAAGGGGTTCACCCCGTCGGGGAGCGCGTTGGCGTGGATCGACACGAGCACGTCGGCGTCGTGCTGCTCCGCGAAGCGGGTGCGCGGGTACAGCTCCAGCGGCGTCGAGTCCGTGCGGGTCAGGAGCACCGCGGCACCCGCGTGCTCGAGCAGCGTCTTGGCTTTGAGGGCGACGGCCAGCGTGGCCACCGGCTCCCACAGGCCGGTCGGCCCGCGCGCTCCGAGCGGTGGGTGCCCGGGGTCGAGCACGATGGTGCGTCCCGCGAGCGGTCGGGCGCGATCGATCCGCGGGGGGCGTCGGATCTCGAGCAGCAGATCGCGCCCCTCTAGCCGGGTGCGATAACCCCACAGGCGCCGGGCCAGCTCGAGCGTAATGGTCACTTCGTCGGCGGCCGGCTGGGCGTACCGCATCCGTTTGACCAGCGGGTCGGTGCCGCCGTACTGCATCCAATTGATGTCGGACGCGGCGCCGTACAGTCGCACCGTCACGCTGCGGTCCCGCTCGGTCACGAGGAAGGGGAGTCGGGCGGGAAGCGGTACGCGCAGCGTCACGGACTTCGGTCCCGACGTGAGGCGCACGGAGGCCACCACTCCCCGGGGCGGCGGCGTGCCTGGCGCGAGCGTCACGACGTCGCTCGCGCTCACCCACGCGACCGCAGCGCGCGACAGCTGCAGTTGCACCTGATCGTTCCAGCGGCCGGATGCGACCGCCACCGTCCCCGTGGGGAAGAACCAGTTGTAGGTGCCGTGGGGCACGGCGCGCCCGGGCGTGATGCTGTCGGTCGTCCCGGTGTGGGCCGTGTCGTCGTTCAGGACCACGACCTGCGGGAACGTCATGTCGACAGTGGTGATCGTGAGCGGCCAGCGAGCGGTCGCGGTGTCTCCCCCAGCGGCCACGACGAGCGTGGCGCAGGCGGTGCGGCCGTCGGCGCACATTGCGCCCGCCGGGAGCCAGCCCAGGTATCGCCCCGGCGCGGGGGGCAGCCGGTACGCCGCCGTATCGGCCACGAACGCGCGCACGCTCCACGCCGGCTCCGCGGGCAGCGTGTCGGGCACGAGCGGCACGCTCGCTCCCCAGGGCAGGACCAGGCGCAGCGACGCCCCCGGCGCCGCCTGCACGCTGAGGAGCACGCCTTCGCCCGCCGGCAAGGCCAGCGTCCCCACCGGCATGAAGCTGGTCGTATCGATCCACGCGGCGCGGCCGGGCGGCGGATGGAAGCGCGGCGCGATGTGGGCCGTCACGACCGTGCGACTCGAGTCGGGCCCCGCGGTCGCGGCGACGAGAAACGGCGCTACGGTGTCGTCGGGGAGGGGGACCCAGGCGATCCAGCCGCCATCGGGGAGCACGGGCACCGATTGCCCGTTGATGCCCAAATGCACTGGGCCACGCGCCCCACGCACCGCGCCGAACAGAAATGCGGAGTCGTGCGACTCGAGCACGTCGGTGGGCGCGGGATAGACGACGGTGACGCGCAGCGACTCGGATGGTGCCGCCCCCGCGGCGGCCGGGACGGGCGCGCGGCCGGCGCGCGAGACCGCGCATCCGGCCACGACGCTCGCGAGCACCACGCCGACCGATCGCACAGGCGCGACAAGGTAGCATCGGCCCTTTCGACCCGCCAATTTGCCGAATAGATTGGCATTCCGTAACTTGTGCGCCCTGTGGGGTACCTCCGCCTGTGACCGCTTGTACCTACTGCGGCCGCGACAATGAGCCCGGCGCGCGAGTTTGTATGGATTGCGGCAAACCCATGGACCAGTCCACGGGCATGATGGGCGGGGCGACCTCGAATCCGGCGACGCGGCCCCTCGCCGCGGCAGTCGGGGGGGGCGTTGCCGCGGGCGAGTCGCTCGCCTGCCCATTCTGCGGCGCCCGCGCCAGCGCGGCGCGGCCGTTCTGCCCCCACTGCGGCCGCCGCCTCAGCGCCCCGGGCTCCGGTCCGAGCTGCGCGCGCTGCGGCGCCGCGATCGGAACGGCCACCCATTTCTGCGCTACCTGCGGCGCTCCCGTCGGAGACACCGGGTTGGCGCGCCGCGTGTCCCCCTCCCCCGCTGCGCCGGCCGGGGGCAGCATCACGCTCGTGCTGCTCGACGACGCGGGGACCCCGGCGCAGCGCTTCGAGCGCGCCGGACGCGACACGACCATCGGCCGGCAGGACGGCGACATCCGCTTCCCCGACGACGTGTTCCTGTCCCCGCTGCACGCCAAGATTTCCTGGGAGCAGGACACGCTCATGGTGCGCGATCTGGGCAGCCGCAACGGTACCTGGGTGTTCCTCGAGGCGCCGCACCGGTTGCTCGACGGCGATCTGCTGCTCATCGGCTCGCAGGTGATCCGGTTCCGGCGGCTGGGCTACCCGGGGCCGCATCCCCCCGACGCCGACGCCACCCGGCGCATGGGCAGCCTGATCCCGAGCGCCGACATCGCGAGCCTGACGCAGCTGCGCTCGGACGGGAGCGCGCGCGACGTGATCCAGCTCTCGCCCGGCCGCGACGTGATGATCGGGCGGGAACAGGGGGACTGGATCTTTCCCTACGACCCGTCGATGAGCGCGCGGCACGCCGTGGTGCGCTCCGAAGACGCGGACTTCGTCGTGGTGGACGCCGACAGCCGCAACGGCGTCGCGCTGGCGGCTCGCGGGGACATGCCGCTGCGTCACAACTCGCGCGTGCTCGTCGGCGACAAGCTGCTGCGCATCGAGCTCGGCGCGTGAAAACCTGCCCCGTCTGCTCGACCGAATACACCGATGAGGTGCGTTTCTGCCCCAACGACGGGCAGACGCTGCGCTCGTCGTCGCCCGGGACGGACCTGGTCGGGCAGGTGCTGGCCGACCGCTATCACGTGGTCCGGAAGCTCGGTGAGGGGGGGATGGGGCAGGTCTACCTCGCCGAGCACGTGAAGATGGGGCGCAAGAGCGCCATCAAGGTGATGAGCCCGTCGATGGTGCACGACCCGGACGCCGTGGCACGCTTCAATCGCGAGGCCGCGAACGCCAGCCGGATCAGCCATCCCAATGTCTGCGCCGTCTACGATTTCGGGGAAACTCCCGACGGCCTGATCTACCTCGCCATGGAGTTCATCGAAGGGGAGCCCCTCACCGAGCTGCTGGCGCGCGAGGGCGAGCTGCCGGTCTCCCGGGCGGGCGCGATCTTCCTCCAGGTGGCGGACGCCCTCCAGGCAGCGCACGACCTCGGCATCGTGCACCGCGATCTCAAGCCCGACAACGTCATGCTGTCGCGGGGCCGCGGCGGCACCGACATCGTCAAGGTGGTCGATTTCGGGATCGCGAAGGCGGTGGGCGGCAGCGACACCCAGAAGGTCACGAAGACGGGCCTCGTGGTCGGGACGCCCGAGTTCATGAGTCCCGAGCAGCTGGCGGGCGACCCGGTCGACGGCCGCAGCGACCTGTACGCGCTCGCCCTCGTGTTCTTCAAGATGCTCACGGGCGAACTCCCCTTTGCGGGAACCACCGCCCAGGACACCATGGTCCAGCGGCTCACCGACGAGCCCGCCACGCTCGCCGAGATACGCCCCGATCTGCGCTTCCCGCCCGGCCTCCAGGCCACGCTCGACACCGCCCTGGCACGCAACCCGGCGGATCGCTATCAGTCGACCGCCAAGTTCGCGAACGATGTCGCGGCGGTGCTCGGGTTGCAGCGGGGAGCCCGCTTGAGTCCGTTCCCACCACCGACCCGTCCGGACTCGGAGCGCGACGCCAAAACCGAGCTGCTGCGGCGGTCCGCCGCCATGCCTTCCGCCCGGAGGGGGCCGCCGCGGCGCAAGCGCCGGTTGGCGCCGATCGTGGCCGGTGCGGTGGTGGTGCTGGGAGGGATCGGGGCGGCGCTGGCGCTGCGCGGTGGAGGGAAGGCGGTCGGCACGAACGCCCGGGCCGACACGACGGTCCGCGTCGCGGCGATCCCGGCGCGCGACACCGCGCCCGTGCCCTCGTCGGTCCCCGAGAGCCCGCCGCAGCGCCCGCCGGAGAAGCGCCTGTCCCCTCCCACCAGCCGCCGTGCCACGGGAGCCAAGCCGGGCATCGACGTGCGGCGCGCGGGCGAGCTGCTCGACAACATGTATCTCTATCGGCTGGCCCCCAAAACGGCTCCCTGGATACGGGACTCGGCCCTCCACCTGTTCAACGCGCCCGGGATCAGTCGAGAAGACCGGGCCTACGCCGCCTTTGTCTACGGCATGGCCGTCGTCCAGATGAACGATCGTGCCCAGGGATGTGAATGGATTCGCAAGGCGGTGACCATGGCGCCGGCCGATACGATGTATCCCAAGATCGCCGCTCAGTGCGAACGCTGACCATGTTCGGACGCTCCCCCTCCAAGGCGATCAAGGTCGAGGTCTTCGCCAAGACGGACCTGGGCCGCACGCGCGACCACAACGAGGACCATTTTCTCGTCGCGGATCTGACGCGCCGCGACGCCTCGCTCAAGCCGGCGGTGCGCACGCACGAGATCGGCGAGCGCGGCTCGCTGTTCGTGGTCGCCGACGGCATGGGCGGCGCCGCGGCGGGCGAGGTGGCGAGCGAGATGGCGACCCAGGCGATCTACGAGCAGATGGTGAACGCCTGGGGGAGCGAGCGGGAGCTGACGGCGCAGCGGTTCGCCTACCGGCTGCGGGAGGCCGTCGAAACGGCGAACCGTCAGATCCACACGTACGCCGCGGCGCACCCCGAAGTCCGCGGCATGGGCACGACCACGACCGCCGTGGGGGTGCTGGGCGACCGCTTCTTCCTTTCGCAGGTAGGCGACAGCCGCGCCTACCTGATTCGCCAGGGCCAGGCCGTCCAGCTCACCAAGGACCAGTCCCTGATGCAGCGCCTGGTCGAGGCGGGTGAGCTGACCGAGGAAGAAGCCGCCAAGAGCGAGCGCCGCAACATCATCCTCCAGGCGCTCGGGCCGGACGCGCGCGTGAAGGTGGATCTCACGCATCAGGAGGTCCGCCGGGGCGACATTCTCGTGCTCTGCTCCGACGGGCTCTCCGGCTCCGTAAAGAAGGAAGAGATCGCGGACATCGCCACGCGCCAGCGGGACCTGCCGGCCGCATGCGACCGGCTGATCGCGCTCGCCAACGAGCGTGGCGGGCCCGACAACATCACCGTCATCCTGGCGCGCTTCGACGGCGAAGGACTGCGCCCGCCGGAAGCGAGCGCCGAGGTCGGGCACCAGGTGTATCCCCTCATCGACACCGAGACCAGCACCGAGCCCGTGCCCGTGTACAAGGGCAGCCGCCCGCCGGAGCCGACGGCACGGGCGCGCTGGCGGCTGGTCGCTCTCACGCTCGCCGCGCTCGCCGCGGCCGTCGCGCTCTATCTGGTCAAGCGGAGCCCGTGAACGCCCGGTTCACGTTCCTCTCGGGCGCACGCGTCGGGCAGGTCGAGATCTTCCGCAAGTCCTACATCGGGCTGGGCCGTCATCCCCTGTCCGACGTGCGCTTCGACCCGGATCGCGACATCGATGTCTCCGCCCGGCACGCGGAGGTCGTGCGTCAGGGCGAGCGCTTCCTGCTGCGCGACCTGGGCAGCACCAACGGCACGTTCCTCAACGGCACGCGCGTCACCGGCGACGTCAGCCTCAAGGACGGCGACGTGATCACCTTCGGGCAGAACGGCCCGGCCGTGGAATTCCGCGTGGTCGCGGGGGAGCCGGGCGGCGACGCGGTGTCCGACGCGGTGCGCCAGGCGGCGGAGCGCATGTCCTCACCCCGCGCGCAGTACCCGCGGGCGAGGGCGTCCAGCACGGCGGTGCGCATCGCCGCGGAGGTGGCACGCCAGACGCTCCACCTGCGCCGCACCACCAAGCTGCTGATCGTTGTGCTCGCGGCGACGCTGGTGGCGTTCGGCTGGGTCCAGCGCAACAGCGCCCGCGAGGCGACGGATCTCGCGCGGTTTCAATCCGAGCTCGCGAGCCTGCGGGATGCCCTGGGCCAGTCGCGGGCGGAGGTGGCGCGCCTGCGGGCTGCGCTCGCGGCGGCGGGCTCGAGACATGACGCGGCGACGCTCGACCGGCTGCGCGCGCAGCTCGACTCCGCCGAGGCGCGCCAGCGCGGGCTGGCCGGGGCGGCGGCCGTCGATTACCGCGCCATCGCGCAACAGAACCAGGACGCCGTGGCCCTGCTCGTCGTCGCGTTCTCCGAGCGGGAGATCTTTTCCGGCACCGCGTTCGCGGTCGATTCCCAGGGCACCCTCGTCACCAACAAGCACGTGCTCCTGGGGGAGGACGGCGGCCGCCGGCCGGAGCGGATCGCGGTCAAGTTCTCGGGGAGCCGGCAGTGGTTCCCGGGTCGCCTGGTCGGCGTCGCCGATTCCGCGGACGTCGGCGTCGTGCGCGTCGACATCCGGGGCGGCACGCCGCGGGTCGCGGGATTCGCGCCCGGGTCGGACGCCCTGGCGCGCGGCGATCCCGTGGCCATCATCGGCTACCCGCTGGGCGAGGACCTCCCGATGGAGCGCCTGGGCGAGCGCGACGTCGTGGCCGACCCCACGCTGACTGTGGGCACCGTCAGCAAGGTGCTCGCCGGCCTGGTGCAGGTCGACGGATACGGCGCGCCCGGCTCCTCGGGCAGTCCGATGTTCGATCGCGCGGGCCGCGTCGTCGCGGTCCTGTACGGAGGAAACCGCGAGTCGCAAGGCAAGATCATCTACGCCATCCCCGCACACGTGGTCGTCGAGTACCTGCAACGACTTCGTTAACTGCGTCGCGGAGAGGCGTCGCGGGAAGACGTCACGGAGATACGTCGTTCCGTGACGTTTCTCCGCGACGGTTCTCCCGTGACGGTTTTCAGGCCAACCAGCTCAACACCCGCCTCGCTGCTGCTCGCTGCATAAGTACCTGCCCATGCCAGCATTCCAGGATCGGAGCCGTCTCCGGGATCTGGGCCGCGAGCCGGGGATGGCCGAACAGCACCACGAGCTGCGCTCCGGGCACCAGGCGCCGCAGCGCGGCACGCGACCGCGCACCGAGGTCGGCGCGCCCCTTCCACGAGCGAGGTTCCGAGTACACCAGAACGACGCGTTTCCCCTTTCTCGTTTCCCCTTTCCCCAGTTGGACGCCCGCCTCCCGCAACGTCTGGTGAAAGACATCGCGCGGGGGGATCGTGTACGGCCCGCCCACGTCGTCGTCCACGATCGACACCGCGATGGGCCCCCGGATGCGGGGAGCGTCGCCCCGCACCAGGTGCGCCGCGCGGTCGGCGATGCCGTCCGCGAAGGCGGCGTGCGCGGCGAGATCGGGCTCGCCCTGGTCCGCCCGGTAGGATGAGTCCCCCCACTGACTCACGGCCGCGTCGTAGCGGGCGAGTGCGTCGTCCGCCCGCGGCGTGGGAATGTCGCCCCCCACGGCCCGATCGAGCGCGGCCGCGACGCGTGAGAAATCCTCCGGATAGAGCAGCGCGTCGCACCCGGCCGCTACCGCGCCCACCGTCGCCGCCGGTACCGGCTGCGCCGCGCTCGCGCCCGCCATAATCAGCGCGTCGGTCACGACCAACCCGCCGAAGTTGAGGGTGGCCCGCAGATAACCCAAGATCTCGCTCGAAAAGCTCGCCGCCCTCCCCGTCGGATCCCATTGCGGATAGGCGACGAACGCGCTCATCACGCTTCCCACGCCGGCTCGGATGGCGTACTCGAACGGGGTCCCGTCCACCTGCTGGAGCTCGGCGGCCGACGCGCGCACCCGCGGCAAGGTCGCGTGCGAGTCCTCGAGGGTCCGCCCGTGCCCGGGGTAGTGCTTGGCGCAGCCCAGCACCCCATGCTCCTGCAGGGCCCGGATCCACACCGCCGCCTGCTCGCCGACGCGCACGGGGTCGGCGCCGAACGAGCGCGTCCCCACGATGGGGTTCTTCGGTTCCAGGTCGAGATCACACACCGGGGCGAAGGCCCAGTTGATGCCGACGGCGCGCGCTTCGGCGCCGGTGATGACGCCGCACGCGGCGGTGGCGTCGAGATCGCCCAGCCAGCCGAGGGCGGCCGGCGGCGGCAGCTCGGTGAGCCCCTGCACCTGCTGGGCGGGCCCGCGCTCGAGATCCGCGCCCACCAGGAGCGGGCGCCCCGCCTGCTGCCGCAGCTCCCGGGTGAGGTCGGCGGTCGCCTCGCGGGTCCCACCGAAAATGATGAACCCGCCCACACCGGCGGCCAGCGCGGCGTCGATCTTCGTCCGCTCGTGCGCGAAGCTGCCGCGTCGCCAGCGGAGCGCCGGAAACACGAGCCGCGCGAGCGAAGCCGTCACGCCGGGGTAATACGGCCCAGCACGCGCGGGCCGCGCGCACCCGTCGCGGCGGGCAGGTTGCCGGCCTTGCCGAGGATGGTGAGAAACCCGAGGAACGCGAACACCAGGGCCTCCTTCGCCTCGCCGTCGAAGAACAGCTGCTCGAACGGCACCAGCGGGCGCGGGGCGACGCGGGCGGCGAGCCGCTCGACGAGCAGCGGGTTGCGGGCGCCGCCGCCCGAGATCACCAGCTCGTCCTGCGGCCCGGCGCGGATCCAGCGCTCGATGCCGCGCGCGATGGTTTCCACCGTCAGGGCCGTCGCCGTCGCCACCGCGTCGTTGTCGGACCCGCCGCCGCGCTTCACGTCGTCGACCAGCCGGGCGGCGTAGTCGGGACTGAAGTGCTCCCGTCCCGTGCTCTTGGGCGGGGGGGCGACGAAGTAGGGATCCGCGAGCAGCGCCTCGAGCACCTTGCGCACCGGCTTGCCGCGGCGCGCGCGCGCGCCGTCCTGATCGAATCGCGCGGCGGGATCGATCCGCCGCGTCACCGCATCCACCACCGCGACGCCGGGACCGGTGTCGAACGCAACGGCGCCGTCGGTGACGCCCAGGCGCGGCGCGTACGTCACGTTCGCCATGCCACCGATGTTCAGGAGCAGGCGGCCGCGGTCCGCGTGGCCGAACAGCAGCACGTCGGCGAGCGGAACGAGCGGGGCGCCCTGCCCCCCCGCCGCGACGTCGCGCGCGCGGAAGTCGCTCACCACCCGGATGCCCACGCGCTCGGCGATCACCGCCGGGTCGCCCAGCTGCAGCGTGGCGCGACCCGGCTCGTGCCACACCGTCTGCCCGTGCGACGCCACGAACGCCACGTCGCGGGGCGCCAGCTTCGCGGCCGCGAGCAGCTGCAGCACGGCGCCGGCAAAGCGCTCGCCCAGGGCGACGTGCAGCAGCGCCAGGTCGCGCGAGCCCCCGCGCGCGATCGCGTCGATGATCTGGCCCCGCTCCGCCGCCGCGTACGGGTCCTGACGGAACGCCATGAGCCGGGCGTCGAGCGGATCGTCGGTCAGCCGCACCAGCGCGGTCGAGACGCCGTCGAGCGACGTGCCCGACATGACGCCGACGGCGAGGAGGGCCGTCACGCGACCGGCGGCGGGTCGCCTACGGCGCGACGCACGAAGCCGCCCGCCGCGGCGAGCGCCTGCTCGGCCTGCGCGCGTCCCGTCCCCGTGCGCACCATCACGATCGCGAGCTTCACGCTGCCGCCCGCCGCGTCGATCGCCGCCCGCGC
The DNA here is from genome assembly GCA_036522815.1 of Gemmatimonadales bacterium. Classification (GTDB taxonomy): domain Bacteria; phylum Gemmatimonadota; class Gemmatimonadetes; order Gemmatimonadales; family GWC2-71-9; genus AG41. The sequence continues at coordinate 11,053 of DATDFC010000097.1, forward strand.
CGCCGCGCGATCGACCCCGCAGCACTCCATCACGATGCGCTCGCCCCGGTCGCGCAGCTTGGCGGAGACCGCCTTGAGATCGACCATCAGATTGCCGTAGGCCCGTCCCAGCCGGATCATCGCGCCGGTGGAGAGCGTGTTGAGGACGAGCTTCGTAGCGGTGCCGGCCTTCATGCGGGTGGAGCCGGTGAGCGCCTCGGGGCCGACCTTGGGGAGGATGAGCACGTCGCAGGTCGCGCGCAGCACCTGGGGGGGATCGGAGCACGACACCAGGCCGGTGGTCGCGCCGATCGTCTGGGCGCGCGACAACGCGGCGCGCACGAACGGCGTGGTCCCGCTCGCCGCGATGCCGAGCACGAAGTCGTGCGCCGCGACGCCCGCCTGATCCATCGCCTCCATCCCCGCGTTCACATCGTCCTCGGCGCCCTCGCTGCTCTTGACGAGCGCCGCGTACCCGCCCGCGATCACCCCCACGACCATTTCGGGCGGGGTGCCGAACGTGGGCGGGCATTCGCTCGCATCCAGCACGCCCAGCCGCCCGGACGTCCCCGCGCCCACGTAGACCAGCCGTCCGCCGCGCCGCAACGCGTCGACCACCAGGTCGATCGCCCGGGCCACGTCCTGGCGCACCGCGTGGACCGCCGGAGCCACGGTCGAGTCCTCGGCGTTGATCAGATCGACGATCTCGAGGCTCGAGGCGACGTCGATACGCTGGGTGCGCGGGTTGCGCTGCTCGGTGAGCCGCGGGTCGCGGTAGTCGGGCGCGGGGACGGTCATGAAGGGGTTCGGATGGCCCCAAGTTAGACGTTGACCCGAACTCGGGTCAACGTGCACAATTCGAGATGCGCAGATCCCTCGTTCTCGGCCTGCTGGTGCTGGCGTGCCGCGGCGGCATCAAGGCGCCGGAGACGATCCCCGTGGCCCCCGGCGTGCTCGACTCCATTCCGCCGGCCATCGCGCCCTCTCCTGTCGACACCTCCGCGCGGGCCGCGGTGCAAGAGGGGACGCCGGGTCGTGCCCTCATTGCGGCCGGCTGGCCGCTCACTCAGCGCGTCACGCCCGTCACCGGTGAGCACGCCATGGTCGTGACGTCGCATCCCCTGGCGAGCGACGTCGGCGTCGACGTGCTGCGCCGCGGCGGCAACGCCGTCGACGCCGCGGTGGCGGTCGCATTCGCGCTCGCGGTCGTCCACCCGGTGGCGGGCAACATCGGGGGCGGCGGGTTCATGGTCACCCGGATGCACGAGGGCACGGTCGGCGCGCTCGACTTCCGCGAGACCGCCCCTACGCGGGCGACGCGGGACATGTACGTGGACACGGCGGGCAACGCGATCAGCTCGTCGCTCACGGGCCATCGCTCCGTGGGAGTTCCCGGAACGGTGGCAGGGATGTACGAGGCGCACCGCAAGTTCGGCCGGCTCCCCTGGAAGGAGCTGCTCGTGCCCGCCATCACGCTGGCCCGCGACGGCTACCTGCTCGACGGCCCGCGCAGCCACGTGATCGAACGCGAAGCCGAGCGGCTGGGCCGCTTCCCCGCTTCGCGAGCGCAGTTCCTGGTGGACGGAGTCGCACCACCGCCCGGAACCCGCTTCGTGCAGCCCGAGCTCGCCCGCACGCTGCAGCTGATCGCCGACAGCGGCGCCGCGCCGTTCTACGACGGCAGTATCGCTCACCTCATCGTGCGCGAGATGGCGCGCGGGGGCGGGTTGATCACGCGTCGAGACCTCGCGCACTATGTCGCCAAGTGGCGCGACCCCGTCGCGATCAGGTATCGCGGCTACACGATCTATACGATGCCGCCGCCGTCCGGCGGGGGCGTGACCCTGGCGGAGATCCTCAACGTGATGGAGGGGTACGCTCCGGTTCCGCCGTTCGGCAGTGCGGAGCTGATGCACCTCCAGACCGAGGCGATGCGCCGCGCGTACACCGACCGCAACGCCTTGCTGGGTGATCCCGACTTCGTTCAGATGCCGCTCGAGCGGCTGCTGTCGAAGCAGTATGCCGGGTCGTTACGCGCGGACATCGATCCGCACCGGGCGACGCCCGCCGTACCGATATCGGGAGGGCGCTCCGAGGGTACGGAGACGACTCACTTTTCGATCGTGGATGGGGACGGCTCGGCGGTCGCCTGCACCTACACGCTGAACAACGATTTCGGCAGCGCGGTGACGGTGACCGGCGCCGGATTCCTCTTGAACGACGAGATGGACGATTTCACGTCGGCGCCGGGGCGGCCCAATCTGTTCGGCCTGGTGCAGGGCGAGGCGAACGCCATCGCGCCCGGCAAGCGCATGCTCTCCGCCATGACGCCGTCGATCGTGGTCGACTCCGCCGGGCGGCTCGTGCTGGTGCTCGGCTCGCCCGGGGGCTCACGCATCCCGACGGCCGTGTACCAGGTGATCAGCGATGTGGTGGACCAGGGCATGTCGCTCGCCGAGGCGGTCGCGGCCCCGCGGCTGCATCACCAGGCGCAACCGGACGTCGTGTACCTCGAGCGGGACGGGTTCGAGCAGACCGCCATCGACTCGCTCGGGGCGATGGGGCACAAGGTCGAGACGTGGAGCTACAAGACCGAGGTCAACGCCATCGCGCGCGCCGCCGCCGGCTGGGTCGGGGTGGCGGATCCGAGGCGTGGCGGAGGGGCGGCGGGGTACTGAGCTACGACTCGAGTAATAGCGAACCCCTCCGCGTGAATTTGATTACCGCACTGCGCCGAGCGTAGATTAGCGTATGGCCGTACCGACAGAGCAGCGGGAATGCCGGTCACGGCGACCTTGTCCCGGAAGTTCTACGAGAAGTTCGGGGATGACCTGACCAACGAGCTCGTGAACTGGCTGAACCAGGTGGACGCAACCTATCGCGACGACCTCCGCGAGCTGAACGAGGTCAACTTCGCGCGGTTCGACGCGAAGCTCGAGCAGCGGGCGGCGCAGCTCGACGCCAAGATTGACCAACGCACCGCGCAGCTCGAAGCCAAAATCGAGCAACGCACGGCCGAGCTCGACGCCAAAATCGAACAACGCGTCGCCGGGCTCGACGCGAAGCTCGAGCAGCGAATTGCCGAGGTCAAAGCGGCCATGGCGTCTCTGGAGAGTCACCTCGAGGCCCGGATGTCCGCGTTCGAGGCGCGGATCATTCGGTGGATGTTCCTGCTCTGGGTCGGGCAAGCCGTCACGACGGTCGGGCTCGTGTTCGGGGTCGTTCGGCTGGTCGGACGCTAGGCCGCGCAGCCCGAGCCCGGCACCAGATCCTTGCTGGCACGCACGGCGCGAACGATCTTGCCTCGTCGCCGCCTGCCGCCGGCCCCTACGCCGTCTTCGCAGCCTTGACCGTGAGCGGCTTGTTGAGCTTGATCGTGATCGCCGCCCCCTTGGGAATCACGATGTCGATGTCCCGCGACGCCCGCGCCGCCGCCGCGCCGGCGGCCGCG
>DATDFC010000098.1:0-18243 GCA_036522815.1 Gemmatimonadales bacterium
GTGCGAACCTTGGCGACCGGGGCCGACACGAGTCTCGGCGTCGTGGGGGACGTCCCTCGCTGGTCTCCGACCGGCGAATGGATCGCGTACGACAGTCTGGGGAGCCTCATGCTGATCCACCCGGATGGCACGGGCCATCAAGCGCTGCTCTCCGACAGCGAGTTTGAGTTCTCGCCTGCCATTGCCTGGTCACCAGACGGCAAGTGGTTGGTCTACCGTTCCATCCTACAGCGGCTGACCCTCCTGCAGCTGGCGACGGGACTGAAGCTCCCGTTGGCCACGACGTTTGAATTGACCGATCCGATATGGCAGCAGTGAGCCAGCTCGACGAGCAACACGAAGCTCCGGCGGTGCGGTGGCAGCACGGGCATACACACTGCACCCGGGAGTTCGCAATACGCCCCATCTTTGTCACCATGATGGCCCTAATGAGCGTCGGTGCCTGTAGCAACGAGCCGACTGCGCCACAGGGTCCGTTGGCCGTTGTTGAGGGCGAGTGGACCTTCAGCGCAGAGCTCTTCAGTTCTGACTTCAAGCTCCAGTGCGAACATTACGGCACGCTCAACGTCGCGCGGGCAGGCGCGAACCTCACGGGTACGGTCACGCAGGCGCTCGGTTGTGTCGGGCCGAGTGATACCATCGGCAATTCCGGCGAAACCACGTTCACGGGCAGCGTGGGAGCGTCCACAATTAGGTTCACCTTCGTCGGCTGCGATTATCAGGGCGATCTCTTTCATGTGCCGATCGATAGCGCCGCGGGCGACGTGTCGTGCGATCTGATAAGCCGAGGGCGCAGAATCCCTGTCTTTGGCCAATGGTCCGCAAATTACCACCCTCCGGGGCCGAAGATCGAAGGCTCGATCATCATTCCGCCGGGCGACGTCCTGGTCGTCACCGGCGAGACGCTCAAGATCGCTATCTCGGCACACGACCCGCGTGCGCTGTCGTGGGTGGGCTATAGTCTCGCCCCCGGCCTGAACATTGCGGATTCCTTCGCAGTGCACGACACCGTGTTTTCGGATACGATCAGGTACCCTGTGAAGGCGAGCTGGGAGGGCAGCTACAACCTCGATGTCTGGGCCCGGAACCCGTACAACTTGCTCGCATGGCAGGACGTGGGGGGAGTCGTCGTGCTCAACGCGGTTCGCCATCCCTACCAATCGGTCTCACTCGGCGTGCACGCTGCGGATGCCACGTACGATTCGGTGCGTAATGTCATGTATTTCATCGAACCAGACAGCGCCCGCGTGGCGGTCCTCGCGCTCAACACGTTTACTTTCGGCGCTCCCATCCACCTCCCGATGAACAAGCGCGACTTCTTCTGGGAGGGCATCGACATCCTGCCGGGTGGCGACACGGTGATCGTTGCACTCCCCGACACGGCGCAACTGGCGGTGCTCGATCGGCTTGCCAATACCGTGACGACATCCCGCATGACCGGGATCACGAGCCCCCTGTGGCTCCGGACAAGCGCGAATCGGAAAGTGTTTACGATCGGCCAGGTCGATTCTGCCGGTTCCACCTTCTCCGTTGTGCTGGAGCGCGATCTGGCGACTGGCCAAGACAGCATCCGTCGAGATTTAGGCCACCTGAACGCGGCGGCCTCATTGGCGGGATCACCCTCATTGTGGGGATCACCGGATCACTCGAAGGTCCTCGTAATTAACGTCACCTCTTACCCCGGGCCTACCTGCCTGTACCTCTACGACGCGGGGACGGGCGCGTTTTCCTCGTGTCGCGCACCTGCCTATATAGGCTCCCCGGCCGCGAGCGCGACACGGACGGGCGACAAGTGGTACGTCGGCAACGTGCTGCTCGATGGCTCGCTGAATCTGCTGGCGACGGAGGGCAACGAGTTCAACGCGGGGATTTCACCCGACGGTTCGGTCGCGTATGCTCCTACGTGGTACGGCTATGACAAGATCGCGCTGCCGTCGGGCGCCGTGCTCGAACGCGTCCGCATCCAGGCGTTGGACGGGGTGACGGCGCAGCGTATCACGGTATTCCCCGACGGGAACAGGCTGTTCATGTGGGATGACCCCCACTTCGGGACAAATCATGCGACTGTGGTGGACTTGACCCACTGACGCTATTGCACGATCCCAATCAGAGGAAGAGTTGTGTATGGTAGGGTTCGAGATGTCCGCGGCTTAAGCGCGATCCGTCAAGCGCCATTCTCATTGGCTCCCGCTTCATCTGTCCAGGAGTTCCCCGTGTCCTCACTACCCAAGCCGAGCGTCGTTTTGTTTGTCACCAACGTGCCGCGGATGACCCACTTCTATCAGTCGGTTGCGGCCATGGACTTGGTCCTCGCGGAAGCCGATCATGCCATCCTCGAGCTCGCTGGGCTGCAGTTAGTCATCCACGCCCTGCGCGGTGAGCCCGCGGTGGCCCCGGGCCCCGGTGGGCGCATCGCCGTGCGCGAGGACTCGTACGTCAAGTTGTGCTTGCCCGTGGCGAGCATCGCCGCCGCGCGGCACGCCGCTGCAGACCTCGGCGGGGCGTTTCGCCCGCCCGAGAAGGAGTGGCAGGCACGGGGATTTCGTGCGTGCGACGGGCACGATCCAGAGGGCAACGTCTGGCAGGTGCGCGAGAATGCGGCCTGAGATCAAACTTTGAGGTGCAACACTTAACGTCATCGGGCATAGCATTCCTCCGGGGTGCGATAGCCGAGCCGCCTCGTCCAACCACTCTTTAGACTTGCCTGCCGCCGCCGCTCCCTCCGGTCCTTCGAGTGCCGGGACTTGCGCGTGTACCTCAATTGGGATACATTGCCGAGTGAATCGGAGGGGGCTATGCCGAAGAGCGCCATGATCCGGGCCCGCGTGGAGCCGGACCTCAAGCAACGAGCAGAGGCGATGTTGGAGGAGCTGGGACTGTCGCCGACCACCGCGATTACTCTCTTCTACCGCCAGGTCGTCCAGGTGCAGGGCCTTCCATTCCCGGTTCGCATGCCGAACGCGACCACGCGCGGTGCCATGAGGGACGCAGAAACCGGTAGGAATCTGATCCGAGCCGGGTCAATGGACGAGCTGCGCTCCAAGCTCGACACAGCTGACGATCGGCGCACCCGTCCCGGAAAGCGCAGAGCGCGGAGCAGCCGCTAGGGATGCTCCGTCCGCGCGCTACCAGTGCGTTCAAAAAGGACTGGAAGCGCGCGGCCCGCCGCGGCAAGGACCTTGATACGCTCGACGCCCTGATGCGCCGCCTGGCGAACGAGGAGCAACTCGAGCCGCGGTTCCGCGATCATAAGCTGTCCGGGGAGTGGCAGGGCTTCCGCGAGTGCCATGTCGAACCCGACTGGCTCCTGATCTACCGGATCGAGGGGGATGAGATCACCTTCGTCCGCACCGGAACCCACGCCGATCTGTTCGACGAGTGACGCGCGCGGAGTCACCCTGCTTGCGTCACGCAGCGGCTGTCGCCGGGTGCCTAGCTCCAGAGTTCACACGTCCTCCAATGGCGCGGCCGCCGGTGGCGGTTGCGTGACGGTTTCGGAGTCGGTTTTCCGCTCGGGAGGCGCCTGTTTGCCGTCCCCGGGATCGGCTAAGTTCTTGCGGCGGTTGGGGCCGGGCTGAGCGCGTGGGGTGCGCGGCTTGGGAAGTTGGAGGTTCGAGTCCTCCCGCCCCAGTTGGATCCCGTTAGTTCAGAGGATGTCGCGCAGCGAGCAGCGAAAGCCTGGGATGACGTCCTCGCCGTCCAGCGCTTCGTCCGGTCCCACGATCGACACCGTCCCATCCGCGCGGTAGATGCGCGCATCCCGCCGCACTTGGTCGAGCACCCACACGACCCGCACACCCGCGCCCAGCCACTGTCCCACCTTCTCGAGCACTTCGCCGGGCCGGTCGCTTGGTGAGAGGATCTCGGCCACCCAATCGGGCGCGAGCTCGGCGTAGCCCTCCTCCGGGACGTGAGCGAGCCGCTCGCGCGCCACGAATGCGACGTCCGGCGCCCTTACGGTGTCGGGGTCACGCTCGATCTTGAAGCCCGTGTCCTGAGCGAACACTTGACCCAGGTCGTGTCGTTCGACGAAGGCACCTACCCGCACGGTGAGCCGTGCGGCGCGAGCGCCGTGGCCCGTTCCTGGCGGCTCGCGCACGATCAGCACGCCGCGGACGAGCTCGGCCGTCTTGCCGGGCTCGCGAAAGCGGAGCAGGTCGTCCGTCGTCTGCATGGCCGGTGGCGCCATGTCCGAAACGTAACGCTGCTGCGAATCCACAGCGAGCGAACATGCGCGCGGGTGTCAACCGGGCGTCAACAACACCGGCGGCGCGTTCCCGTCGCTACTTTGGAAGGTGGAGGCGGATGGCGGGGCGGGACAGCGGATCCTTCTCGCTTTTCACCACAGATCCGCGAGCGGGCAGCGGAAGCCGGGCAGCACGTCCTCGCCGTCCAACGGCTCGTTCGGGCCCAGCAGTGCTTCGCTCCCGTCGGCGCGATAGACTCGGGCGGTCCGCTTCTCCGAGTCGACCACCCATACCAGCCGCACCCCGGCCTTCAACCACTGGGCGATCTTCTCGAGCGTTTCCGCCGGATGATCGTCGTGGGCCAGGACCTCCACGGCGAGGTCCGGCGCCCAACCGGGATAGCCTCGGGGCTCGACTTCCGGCAGGCGGTGTTTCGCGATGAACGCGACGTCCGGCGCCCGTACGGTGTCGGGATCCGACTCGATCTTGAAGCCCGTCTCAGCCGCGTAGACCCGACCCAGGTCATGCGCCTCGACGTGAGCCGTGATCCGGTAGGCGATCCGATTGGCGACGGCTCCGTGTCGCGCGCCACCGGGATCCCGGACGACGAGCCGGCCGCGGATCAGCTCGGTGCGTTTGTCGGGCAGGTTCAGCCGCAGCAGCTCTTCCGCGGTCATGAGGGAGGTCTCGCTCATGGCCGGAACCTAGCCTCGGCGCGCTCGCATGGCGACCGCATGATGCGCACCGAGCGTCAACGCCGCGTCAACGATCGTCGGGGGGGCGCCCGGCGACGCACCCTTGCTCACCCCGCGCCGAGGAGCGGATACTTCCTCGCAACGAACGCCCCAGAGTGACCATCCCATGAAGACGATCAAAGGCCCGGCGATTTTTCTCGCCCAGTTCGCGGGCGACACCGCACCGTTCAATTCACTCGCGGGGCTCGCGGGCTGGGCGGCGTCGCTCGGCTACCAGGGCATCCAGATCCCGACCTGGGACGCGCGTGTCTTCGATCTCGAGCAAGCGGCCTCGAGCAAGACCTATTGCGACGAGATCAAGGGCGTACTCGCCGAGCACCGCCTCGTCATCACCGAGCTGTCGACCCACCTCCAGGGCCACCTCGTCGCCGTGCATCCGGCCTACGACGCCGTGGTCGACGGGTTCGCCGCACCGGCGGTGCGGGGCCATCCCAGCGCCCGAGCCGAGTGGGCGGTGGGGCAGGTCAAGGCCGGGGCGAAGGCCTGCCGCAACCTCGGCCTCGACACGATGGTGAGCTTCACCGGCGCGCTGGTCTGGCCGTTCCTGTACCCGTTCCCACCGCGGCCCGCGGGCCTCGTCGAGACCGCATTCGATGAGCTCGCCAGACGCTGGAAGCCGATTCTCGACTATTGCGACTCGCAGGGTGTCAACGTCGGCTTCGAGCTGCACCCCGGCGAGGATGTGTTCGACGGCGCCACGTTCGAGATGCTGCTCGAGCGGGTGGGCAATCATCCGCGCTGCGGCATCAACTACGACCCCTCGCACTTCGTGCTGCAGTGCCTCGACTATCTCGACTTCATCGACCGCTACCACGAGCGGATCGTCGCCTTCCACGTGAAAGACGCGGAGTTCAATCCTACCGGCCGGCAGGGCGTCTACAGCGGCTTCCAGCCGTGGCTCGAGCGCGCCGGCCGGTTCCGCTCGCTCGGCGACGGCCAGGTCGATTTCCGCGGCATCTTCGCGAAGCTCACCCAATACGGCTACGCCGGCTGGGCGGTACTCGAATGGGAGTGCTGCCTCAAGCACCCGGAGGACGGGGCCCGTGAGGGCGCGGGCTTCATCCGGGACCACATCATCCGGGTGACCGAGCGGGCCTTCGACGACTTCGCCGACTCGGGCGTCGATCAGGGCGCCAATCGCCGCCTGCTCGGCCTCGACCGGAAGGCCCCGTGATCGAGGGACGCGGTGACGCCGCGGCAGGGGGTCGCATCCGCCTCGGCATGGTCGGGGGCGGGCAGGGGGCGTTCATCGGCGCGGTCCATAGGATCGCGGCGCGACTCGACGACCACTACGCGCTCGTGGCTGGTGCGTTGTCGTCCGCGCGGCAACGCGCCATCGATTCGGCGCTCGAGTTGGGCCTCGCCCGCGACCGGACCTACGACGACTTCGCGGCGATGGCCGCCACCGAGGCGAAGCGCGCCGACGGCATCGAGGCGGTGGCCATCGTCACGCCCAATCATTTGCACGCGCCGGTCGCGACGGCGTTTCTCCGGGCCGGCATCCATGTCATCTGCGACAAGCCGCTCGCGACGACGGCCGCCGCGGCACGCGAGCTCGTGCGCCTGACGGAGCAGAGCGGCAAGATCTTCGCGGTGACGTACAACTACACGGGCTACCCGATGGTGCGCCAGGCGCGCGCCATGGTCGCGGCGGGCGAGCTGGGCGAGATCCGCGTCGTCCAGGTGGAGTACGCCCAGGATTGGCTGACCGAGCAGCTCGAGGCCACGGGCCAGAAGCAGGCGGCGTGGCGCACCGACCCCGCGCAGGCGGGCGCGGGCGGCGCGCTGGGCGACATCGGCACGCACGCCTATCACCTGGCCTGCTTCGTCACCGGGCTCACGCTCGAGGCGTTGTGCGCTGATCTGACCACGTTCGTGTCCGGCCGCCGGCTGGACGACGACGCGCACATCCTGCTGCGCTTCCGTGGCGGCGCGCGCGGCATGCTGTGGGCCAGTCAGGTGGCGCCGGGCAACGAGAACGGATTACGGCTGCGCGTGTACGGCACGAAGGGCGGGCTCGAGTGGCAGCAAGAGAATCCCAACGAGCTGTGGCACGCGCCCTTCGGCCAGCCGCGACGCCGGCTCACGCGCGCCGGCCCGGGCGCCGGACCGGCGGCGGCGCGGGTTACGCGCATCCCCTCCGGCCATCCCGAGGGCTATCTCGAGGGCTTCGCCACGATCTACACGGAGGTGGCCCACGCGATCCGTGCCGCCCGGCGGGGACAGCGCCCCGACGGCGACGTCTTGTTCCCGACTGTCGCGGACGGACTGCACGGCGTGGAGTTCATCGAAGCCGCGGTGAAATCGAGCACCAACGGAGCGATCTGGGTCAGGAAAGAGCAGCCGTGACCATGCGGCGCGGTTGTTGCACTCTCCCCACCCGGCCCCGTATCGAGGTGTAGCGACCATGCCTGCGTTGCAGTGGGCCCGCCTGAACGCCGATCTCAACGTCCGTCTGCGCCGGGGCGCCTGGTACCGTGTCCTCGAGCTCCACCCGCTCGAGGCGGTGCTGGATGTCCGCGGCGGGCGTGTGACCGTGCCGCGACCCTTTCTGGAGATCGTCGGCACGCCGCCCCGCCGCTGGACCGTCGTCGCGGAGCTGCGCGATGCGTCGCAGGTGCCACCTGCCTGGGGAGGCCGCTACGCGGTGTGCCCCAGCTGCCGCGCGCGCCAACCGTTGGAGCGGCGCAGCAGCGACATGCGTTGCGACCGCTGCGGCGGTGTGTTCGATATCGGCTGGAACGAAGGGTATCTCGCCGCGGGCTAGCCACCGCTTGCGGGCGTGACCCGCACCATCACGACCCCGTGCGCCGGCACGGTGGCCATGAAGCGCCCCGGGAACGTACCGAGGTCGGCGTGGGCCCACAGGTCGCGCACCCGCGCGGGGCCGCGGATGCCGAGGCCTCGCCAGGAGGCGGTGATCACCGTTTGCAGCGCCGAGCGGTTGAACAGCACCACCGCCCGCGAGCCGTCGGCGAGCGGCTTCGCCCACACCTGAAGGTCAGGAGCCGGCTCCTGCACCAGCATCCCCTGGACGCCGAGTGAGTCCTGGTCCACCGCGACGACTTCCTTATTAAGGAGGATGTCGCGGGTCGCCGCCGGCATGGTGCGCACGTCGTTTCCCGCCATCAGCGGCGCGGCCATGAGGGCCCACAGGCTGAAGTGCGCGCGGTACTCATCCTCCGTCATGCCGCCGTTGCCGACCTCGAGCATGTCGGGGTCGTTCCACGCTCCGGGGCTCGCCGCCAGCGCGTACTGGGCATTGAGATCGAGCAGGGCGATCATGCTGGCCCAGCGGTCGCCGATGTCGCCGGTGGTACGCCACAGGTTGCCGGTGCGTGGGCCCCACTCCCACGGCCGGTTCGAGCCCCACTCGCAGATGCTGAACACGATGGGACGGCCCGCCTTGGCGAGCGCGTCGCGAAACTTGGCGTATTGCGTCGGGCCGTCGAGCCCCTCGGAATTACACCAGTCCTCTTTGACGTAGTCCACGCCCCACTCGGCGAATGTCCGGGCGTCGATTTCCTCGGAGCCGTAGGTGCCGGGCCGGCGCTGGCACGTCTGGCGCCCCGCGTCGGTGTAGAGGCCGAACTTGAGCCCCTTGGAATGGACGTACTCCGCCAGCGGCTTCATGCCGCCGGGGAAGCGGACCGAATCGGCCACCAGCCGGCCCGCCGCGTCGCGGGCGACCTGCCAGCAGTCGTCGATCACGAGATACTGATATCCCGCGTCGCGCATGCCGCTCTTGGCCATCGCGTCCGCCGTCTCCCTGATGAGCTGCGCGCTGACGTCGCACCCGAAGTGGTTCCAGCTATTCCAGCCCATCGGCGGCGTGCGGGCGAGCTTGTTGTCGAGCGGGCGTGCGGGCTGGTGCATGACGGCGAGACCAAGGCCGAGGCACATGAGCGTGGTGAATCGCGGGAACACGAGAAGGCTCCGGGATTGGGGGTTAGGGGCTAGGGGCTAGGGGGTTTGCGCGCGCGACGTGCCAGCGCGAGCAGGGCGACCCCGAACACGAACAGTGCCGCGCCCCATACCAGGTCGATCGGCACGCCCGCGGGGGCCGTGCCAGGGGTGCCCAGGGTCGCCCATCCGTAGCCCGTGAGCAGCAGGCCCAGCAGACTGAAGAACCCGCCGATCGGCAGCCGCACATCGAGCGACATCAGAAAAACACCGCGTTCAAGATCACGGTCACCGCCAGCACGACCACCGCGAGCGTGACGGGGCGCTGCAACCAGCTGACCGACGTGTCGACGGGTTTGGGCGTCAGGCCGTACACGAGGCCCCGCAGCTGCTCCGGCGCGCGCGGTCGGGTGACGAGCGACACGAGGATCGTGACCACGAAACACGTCGTCCAGGCCACGATCGCGGTCCAGAACGTCTGCGCCAGCTCGCTCGGGTAGGTCGTGACGACGCCGAGATAGCCGCCTTTGACGCCCACCGCGGCGCCGGCGGGAAGCGACAGCCCGTGGTGCACGGCCGCCGCGAGCGTGCCGGCGACGAGCCCAGTGAACGCGGCGTGCCCAGTGGTACGCTTCCAGAACATCCCCAGCGCGAACGTGGCGAACAGCGGTGCGTTCACGAACGCGAACACGAGCTGCAGGAAATCCATGATGTTGTTGAACGACGCGGCGACGTAGGCCGCGGCGATCGAGATGGCGACGCCGGCCACCGTGGCCCAGCGCCCCATGGCCAGATAATGCGCGTCGGGCGCGCCCGGCCGGAGGTAGCTTTGGTACAGATCGTAGGTCCAGACGGTGTTGAACGCGGTGACGTTGCCGGCCATCCCCGACATGAACGACGCCAACAGCGCCGTGAGGCCGAGCCCCAGGAGGCCCGCGGGAAAAAAGTGCAGCAGCAGCATCGGCGTCGCGAGGTCGTAATCGAGCACGACGCGGTCGTTCGCGTCGCGCAGCGGCGCGCCGGTGCGCGGATCCAGCTTGGGGGGAACGATTCCGACGGCAGAGGTGGTAGAGGTTGTAGAGGTTGTAGAAGTTGTAGAGGTTGTAGAAGGTGTAGAGGACGTTACGGCCGCCGGATCCACGGGCCGCACGCCGCTCGTCGGGGTCACCACCAGCGCCAGCATCCCCGGCAGGATCACGAGGAACGGGAACAGCATCTTCGGGAACGCGGCGATGAGCGGGGTGCGCCGGGCGGCGGTCATCGAGTTCGCGGCCATGGCGCGCTGCACCACGAGAAAGTCCGTGCACCAATACCCGAACGACAGCACGAACCCCAGTCCCATCACCAGGCCGAACCACTCGACGCCCACGGGATTGGTGGACGGGTGTGCCATGAAGGCCCAGCTGCGCGTATACGCGCCGGGCGCGAAGCCATTGGCGGTGGCGTGGTCGGCGAGCCGCGCCACCAGTCCCGACCAGCCGCCCACCGCGCGCAGGCCCAGGAACACCAGCGGTGCGAATCCGAGCACGATCAGGAAGAATTGCAGCACCTCGTTGTAGATCGCGCTCGTGAGCCCGCCCAGGAAGATGTACGCGAGCACCACGCCCGCGGCCACGAGGATGCTCAGGTCGAAGCTCCAGCCGAGCAGCAGGTTCAAGAGCTTGCCCATGGCGTACAGCGAGATGCCCGACGAGAACACCGTCATGATGGCGAACGAGACGGCGTTCAAGGCGCGGGTCTTTTCGTCGAAGCGCAGCTTCAGATACTCGGGTACGGAGCGGGCCCGCGAGCCGTAGTAGAACGGCATCATGAAGAGGCCGATGAACACCATCGCGGGGATCGCGCCGACCCAGTAGAAGTGGCTGGTGGCGATGCCGTACTTGGCGCCTGAGGCGCCCATGCCGATGACTTCCTGGGCACCCAGGTTCGCCGACACAAAGGCGAGCCCCGTCACCCAGGCGGGAATGGCCCGTCCCGAGAGGAAAAAGTCCTCGCTGGTGTGCACGTAGCGCCGCACCGCCGCGCCGATGCCGAGCACGAACGCGAAGTACAGGAGCATCACCGCGTAGTCGACCCAGCCGAGCGTGGTCATCCTAGAGGACTAGAACCCGTGACCCGAGCGGGGGGTTGACGCCCGCTGGTGCGAGCGTGCGACATGCGCGTGCCCGTCGCTATTGCTCGCACGCAACGAGCCCCCCCGCCCGGGCGTCATCGCGAGCCGCGCGGCGCGGGCGCGTCGGGTGCGGCGTGGCGGCGTCAAATTTGAAGTGGGACTGTCCTGACCCGTTGTACCCTTTGGGCCGTCCAGGGGAGCGACGTGATTCAGGTCAGGGTGCCGTCCTTTGACCGCCCCGCCTCGCCCGAGGCTGGGGACCCCGAGCGCCGCGATGCCGTGGCGCCCGGAGGGCGCTGGCCCGTCCCCCCCGTTCTGGCCGCGACTCCCGCCTAGAGCTCTCCTATGCATCGAGTCCTGTCCTTGTGCTCGCTCCTGGTGCTCGCCGCTACCCCGAGGCTCCTCGAAGCCCAGGGTGCGATCTCCGGGACCATCACCGACCTGTACACAGCCGCCCCGCTGGCCGGCGTCACGCTCAGCGTCATCGGGACGACACTCGGCAGCGCGACCGACTCGGCTGGCCGATACACCGTGTCAAACGTAGCCCCGGGCACGCACCGGCTGCGAGCGCGCCGGCTGGGCTATGCGCCCGCCGACACGACCGTCGTCGTGCGACCGGGCGAGCCGACGCTCGTCAATCTGCGACTGCAGCCGAGTCCGTTCGAGCTGAATCCCGTGGTGGCGATCGGGTACGGCGAGCAGGCCAAGGGGACTCTGACCGGCGCCGTGAGCGCCGTAGCGGGCAAGGAGGTGCAGAGCGTCCCCGCGACCAACCTGTCGAACACACTGGGGGGCCGGCTCCCCGGCCTGGTGACGGTCAACCCTAGCGGCGAGCCGGGCTACGACGGCGCGATCATCCGCATCCGCGGCAGCCATACGCTGAACGACAACAGCGCGCTCGTAGTGGTCGACGGTGTGCCGGATCGGGACGGTGGTCTGGAGCGGCTCGACGCGCGGGACATCGAAAGCATCAGCGTCCTGAAAGACGCGACGGCGGCGATTTACGGGTCGCGCGCGGCCAACGGCGTCATCCTGGTCGCGACCAAGCGGGGGCGCAGTGGTGCCGTACAGCCACCGGAGCTCACGATGACTATCAACCAGGGCTTCAATCACCCCACCCGAATTCCCCAGATGGCGGATGGCCCGACGTACATGACGATGATGAACGAGATCAACTTGTACCGGAACCTGCCACCGGCGTACACGGCCGACCAGATCCAAAAGACGCGTGCGGGTACCGATCCCTGGCTCTACCCGAACACCGACTGGTTCGGCGCGGTGATCAAGCCGATGTCGTTCCAGACCAAAGGCAACGTCGCGCTGCGCGGTAGCAGCGAGCACCTCGGCTATTATCTGTCGCTGACCGGTCAGACCGAAGATGGCTATTACCGCAACAGCGCGACGCGGTACAATCAGTACAGCTTCCGCAGCAACATCGACGGCCGGATCACGGACCACCTGAGCCTGCGGTTCGACGTGGCGGGGCGGCTCGAAGACCGCAACTTCCCCGCCCGCAGCGCCGGCTCCATTTTCCGCTCGCTGATGCGCGGCAAGCCGAATCTTCCCGCGTATTGGCCGAATGGGCTGCCGGGTCCGGACATCGAGTACGGCGACAATCCGGTCGTGATCGGGACGCCGGCCACGGGCTACGACCGGGACGGGCGTGATTACGTGCAGGGCACACTGGGCGGGGAATTCAAGGTGCCCGGGATGCGCGGTTTTACGCTCCGGGGCACCGCGTCCTACGACGTGCGCTTTCGGAACGAGAAGGCGTGGCGCACTCCCTGGACCCTGTACACCTGGGACGGCCAGACGCGCGACGCGGACGGCCAGCCCGTGCTGCAGGCGGCCAAGCGGGGATTCAGCACGCCGCAGTTGAGCCAGTATGATGGGCGGGGTGTGGGCATCCTGTTGAACCTGCTCGGTGAGTACCGGCGCCAGTTCGGCCCGCACACCGTCGGCGTACTGGGCGGCATCGAGCGGCAGACGGTGGACAGCTCCTACGACAGCGCCTTCCGCGATTACTACGTCTCGGGGCAGGTCGACCAGCTGTTCGCGGGAGGCGATCTCGGGAAGACGAACAACGGCACTGAGTGGCCCGCGGCGCGGCAGAACTACTTCACCCGCATCAACTACGCCTTCCGGGACAAGTATCTCTTCGAGTTCGTGGGGCGCTACGACGGCTCTTACATCTTTCCGGTGGGGAAACGCCTCGCGTTTTTCCCGGCTGTTTCGGCGGGGTGGCGCATTTCGGACGAGCCGTTCTTCCGCGACCACGTACCCCTGTTCGACGACCTGAAGCTGCGCGTCTCGTGGGGTAAGACGGGGAACGACCGAATCGAGCCGTGGCAGTACCTCGCGACGTACGGCTTCGGGGGCGGGTACGTCTTCGGGGTCAATCAGGTCGTCCCGAGCGTGTTCCCGACGCGCATCCCCAATCCAAACGTGACGTGGGAAGTCGCGAAGCAGTTCGACGTCGGTCTCGAAGGGCGCCTCCTGAGCAATCGGCTCTCGTTCGAGTTCGATCGCTTCACCGAGCGGCGCAGCAACATCCTGGCGTTTCGGAACGCCTCGGTGCCCCAGACGGCCGCCATCCCCCTGCCGCGCGAGAACATCGGAGTGGTCGCCAACCGCGGCTACGACGGCTCGATCACCTGGCAACAGCAAATGGCGAGCGACGTCTCGTTCCAGGTGACCCTCAACGGCGGCTATGCCCAGAACAAGATCCTGTTCTGGGACGAGCCGCCCGGCGCCCCGCCGTGGCAGCGCTCGACCGGGCATCCGATGTGCGTCACGGTGACCTCCTGTCCGTCGGGCGGCCTGCTGTACAAGGCGATCGGCGTCTTCCGAGACTCGGCCGCTGTCGCCAACTACCCACACTGGGCCGGTGCCCGCCCGGGCGATCTCATCTTCGAGGACGTCAACGCCGACGGCAAGATCGACGCGAACGACCGTATCCGGATCAACTCGAACGGCGATCCCAAGTTCACCGGCGGCCTGAGACTCGCCGCGCAGCTGAAGGACTTCGACGTCAGCGTGTTCTTCCACGCTGCCTTCGATGCGGTGCAGTACTTCCGCACCGAATCGGGCGACATCGGCAACTTCACCCAGGAGTACGCCCAGAATCGCTGGACGCCGGATAATCCCGACGCGCCGGGCCCCCGCACCTTCAACCGGACCGACGAGTACTGGGTGGCGAACGCGAACACGTATTTCCTGCGCGATGCGTCGTTCATCAGGTTGAAGTCGGTGGACGTGGGATACCATCTCCCGGCTCACGTGGCGGCGACGATGGGCGTACACGACGTGCGGCTCTACGTCAGCGGGTACAATCTCTATTTGTGGGACAAGTTCCAGATCCTGGACCCCGAGACGCGGGACAATCAGGGTCAGTACTACCCGCAGCAGCGCGTGTTCAATGCCGGCGCGTCCCTAACGTTTTGACCGAGACGATACCATGAGATCACAAGTCCGTATCAGCACGGCCGCGGTGCTCCTGCTCCTGGGGCTCTCGAGTTGTAACGGGGTCATGGACCTCACGCCCAAGGATCAGTTTGCGGACGACGCGGTCTTTGCCGACCCCAACCTCGCCCAGGCCTTCGTGAACGACATGTATCGCGGGCTGGGGCACGGTCTGTACGAGATCATGCTGGCTTCGATAAGCGACGAGTCGCACTTCATCCACAACTACAACACGGAGCCGGTCGTCAAGTCGATCATCACCTCGAGCGACCGGGGCGCGATCGACGACGGCCGGTTCGCGCATTACAACTGGGCACCCACCTACTCCCGCATCCGGCAGACCAACATTTTCCTCAGCAAGATCGATGGGACTACGTTCGACGCCGCCCTGAAGCAGCGGATGAAAGGCGAGGTGTTTTTTCTGCGGGCGTACTTCTACCACAACCTGATGCGGATGTACGGCGGCGTGCCCATCATCACGAAAGTCTACGGCCTGAACGAGGACTACCAGGTCGCGCGCAACAGCTTCCAGGAGACGGTCGCCTTCATCGTGGCCAACGCCGACTCGGCGGCCGCGCTGCTGCCGTTGTCGTACAGCGGCATCGACGTCGGCCGGGCAACCAAGGGGGCCGCCCTCGCGCTCAAGGCGCGCGTGCTGCTGTACGCGGCGAGCGAGCTCTACAACGTGAACCCGAGCGGCCAGCCGGAGAACGGGTATACGAACGTAACCGCGCAAGACCGTACGGCCCGGTGGCAGGCCGCCAAAGACGCCGCCCAGGCGGTGATGGATCTCGGGATCTATGGTCTGTTCCGTCCCACTCCAGCAAATGCGCAGGAAGCCGCGAAAAACTACGGCGACCTGTTCCTGCAGTCGATGAGCCAGGAAGTGATCCTGAGTCGCTTCTTCCTGAGCACCCGGGACGACGGCTACAACCCCGGGTTGCACAACGGCCCGAACGGCTTCCACACGTGGGGCGGCAACACGCCGATCCAGAACCTGGTGGATGATTATCGGATGGCCGACGGCTCGAAGTTCGACTGGGGCAGCGCCGCGGAGGCGGCGGCGCCGTACGCCAACCGCGACCCGCGCTTTTATGCGTCGATTGCCTACGACGGCGCGCCCTGGCGGCCGCGTCCCGACGACGTGAAGAACCTCGACCCCGTCGGCATCATTCAGACCTTCCGCGCCCTCAAGCTTCCCGACTCGAGCGTCGTGCCCGGCCTGGACACCCGCGACAGCCCGGTCGAGAACTGGAACGGCGCCTACTCCGGCTACTACATCCGGAAATTCGTCGACCCGTCCATCAACGCGCAATTCACCAAGGAACAAGTGCCGTGGATCTTCTTCCGCTACGGCGAGATCCTGCTGAACTACGCCGAGGCCTCGATCGAGCTCAATCAGCTGACGGATGCGATCAACGTCTTGAACCAGATTCGCGTCCGCGCCGGCATGCCGCCGTTCTCGGCGGCGTTGGGCCAGGCGGCGCTGCGCGACGAGTACCGCAACGAGCGCCGCGTCGAGATGGCCTTCGAGGAGCAGCGCTTCTTCGACGTGCGCCGCTGGATGACCGCGCCCCAAGTCTTGAGCAAGGTCGCGGGTGGCATCAACATCTTCCTCGACGGGACCAGCCGTACCGACCGGACGACCTGGCATAACTACCGCTACGCGGTCGATACCGTCCAGACGCGGGCGTGGGACGACAAGATGTACTTCATGCCGATTCGCTTCGATGAGCTGAACCGGAACAGCTTGCTCAAGCAGAATCCGGGTTACTGAGCTGAAGCGAGACTGCTGCGGGCTCATCGTCGCCGTCGTGATCGGCTGCGGACGTGCTCCTCAGCGGCCGGAACAGGCCGCCCCGGCCGCCACCGGCGCTGTGACCACCGTGGTGCCCAGCGAGACCGACGCCCGCGTCACTCGGGTGGAGGAGATGCTGCGTGGGGTGGCGGGACTGGACGTGACCCGCCTGCCCGACGGTGGCTATCAGCTCCGCATCCGCGGCCACCGCAGCATCCGCGGCAACCCCGGCGATGACGATCCGCTGGTCGTCATCGACGGGATTCCGATCTCGCGCGAGGCGGTCGGGAGCGCGCTCGCCGCCCTGACGCCGGGCGACGTGGCCCGGATCGAGGTCCTCAAGGATGCCGGCGCCACCGGGTTTTACGGCTCGCGGGGAGCGAACGGCGTGATCGTCATTACCACGAAGCGCGCCCGATAATAATGGACAGGAGGAGCGACATGATGACTCGAGTGATTCGGATCGCCGCGGTGGCATCGCTCGCCGCCGTGCCGCTGGTCGCCCAACGCGTCGGCACGGTCGAGATCGGAGCGTTCGTCCGCTACACCGATTTCGACAACAGCCTGGGGCTCGGGAACGCGATCGGCGTGGGGGGGCTCGGCGCGGTGTACGTGCGGTCCAACCTCGCGCTCGAGCTGAACGTGTCCCGATCGGCGAACTACACGCCGGTGCATGCCCGCCTGGTCGGAGCGTTTGCGACGGGCACGCGCACCCACGTGCTGCTCGGCGGAGGCTACGTACGCAACTCGTACGGCGGGGCGCTGGGCCAGAGCGACGGCGGCGTTTCGGCCCTGCTGGGCGTGCGCTACCGCATGACCGAGCGCCTGTGGCTGCGGGCCGGACTCGACGCCGACGCCATGTTCTCGACCAACAGCAGCCGCACCAATCCATTCCCCTTCTACAGTGGGAACTGGGATCTCCAGCTCGGCGCCACGCTGCGGCTCAAGGGCGGGGAGGGCGCGCAGCAATAGAGACCGGAGTCCTCACTCACCCCCTGTCCCCCTCTTCGTGGTCCTCACCCCCTGTCCCCCTCTCCCTTCGGGAGAGGGGGAACGAAGGTCGGGCTGCGTTTCCCCTCTCCCGAAGGGAGAGGGGATCAAAGGGGTGAGGACAAGGAGCGGCACGCGCGCGAGCGAAGGACCTGCTGTTCTCCCTAGTCCACGAACGCCCACACCAGCGCCCGGCTCTCCCGGTCCAGCGCAGCCGGATCGGGGAGACGATAGAGATCCCCCGCCACGTCGCGGATCAGCAGACCACCCTGCGGCAGCAGGCGCGGCCAGGCGTCGAGCCGGGTCTGAAACGAGCGCGTTCCTTGCCGGGTCTCGACCCGCCAGTGGCGAATATCCACTTCCTCCTCGATCGCCGTCACACCGGTGATCTGGAACACAAATCCCGCGGCGACGAGCGCCTCCTCGAGCACCCGCCGTGAGGCGGCGTCGAGATCCGCCGGGTCGCGCACCAGCGCGAATTCCTGCTGGTCGTCGTCACGCAGCGACACGAACCGCGCGGGCTCGGACCAGGGAAAGCAGCGGCGCACCCAGACGGCGCGCTCGGTGTCGCCGCGCGTGGCCCAGAGGCGGCCGTCGGCCCGGCGCGTGAGCCTCAGCTCGCCGGCGGGCGTCGTGTCTTCTTCGGAGTCACGTCGCCTGATAGCAGTCGTTTCCATATTTCCTCCTCGGGACTAGGGGTTCGGGACCCGGGACTCGGGGTGGCACTCCCGATCCCCGAGCCCCGAACCCCGAGCCCCTCTTCACGCCAGCTCCACCTGCATCTCGTACAACCGCCGGTACTTCCCCTCCGGCTGCGCGACGAGCTCACGATGCGTGCCGCTCTCCACCAGCCGCCCGTCCGCGATCACGAACAGCCGGGACGCCTTGCGGAGTGTCGACAGCCGGTGCGCGATGGCGAACACCGTCCGGCCCGCGATCAGCCGCTCCAGCGCCTGCTGGATCTCTCGCTCCGTCTCCGTATCGACGCTCGACGTCGCCTCGTCGAGGATCAGGATGCGCGGGTCGTGCAGGATC
>DATDFC010000099.1:0-19170 GCA_036522815.1 Gemmatimonadales bacterium
ACGCGCTTGGTGAGCGGCAACAGCCGAGTGCCTTTGCCGGCGAGCGGCACGATCACTTTCACGGCACCCTCCCGTAGCGGTCTTTCAGGCGGACCACGTCGTCGAGCTCGGGCGTGGATGCCTCGAGCAGATCGGCGGCCGTGACGGCCTCGAACTGGTGGATCAGCTTGGGCTCGATGTGGAACGCCGCCCCCTGCGCCATGCGCCGCTCGATCGGCGCGCCGTCGCGCTCTAGCCGCAGGATGATCTCTCCCGCGAGCACGTAGATCGACTCGTCCTTCTTTTTATGGTACTGCAGCGACAGCACGTGCCCGGGCTCGATGTGCAGGATCTTGCCGACGTAGCGGTCGGTGCGCGCCCAGATCAACTCGTGGCCCCAGGGCTTGTCGACGCGGTAGGGGAGGTCGCTCATGAAACGCCCCAAACGCGGAATGCGGAATGCGGAACGCGGAACAGTGACGCAGGTCTCATGGCGCTTGAACTCATCATTCTGTTCCGCGTTCCGACTTCCGCGTTCCAAGGTTCCGCGTTCCCCGTTCCGCGTTCCGACTTCTCATGGTATCAGACTCAGCCTGAGAGAGGAGGGTGAGGTCACACACGCCGTCACACACACGCCGCATCCCACGCATCCTTCCGGCCGGATCACCGGCCGCCCGCCCGCGTCGAGCGCGAGCGCCTTCTCCCCCACGGGGCAGGCGCGGGCGCACACGCCGCACGACACGCCCTGGAACGTGATGCAGCGCTCGGGATCGAGCTCGAGCACGCCCATGTGCACCTCGTCCCAGCCTCCCGGCGGCGGCACCAGCGCCCCCGTCTCGCACGCCCGGGCACACGGCATGTCCGCGCACACCACGCACGCCTGGATGCCGGGGTCGATCATCGGCGTGCCGGCGGCGAGGCCCGCGGCCGGGGGCGCCTTGATGATCGCCTGCACCGGGCACACCGTGACGCAGTCGCCGCAGCGCGTGCACGACGCCAGAAAGCTGATCTCGTCCGCCGCACCGGGGGGCCGGAAGTAGCGCCGCGGCGCCACCCGGCGCTCGGTGCGCACGGTCACCTCGTGCAGCAGCCGGCCGAATGCGTCCCGGAAGAACCCGCGACGGTCGTGCGCGCGCGTGTCCATCAGAAGCTCGGGGACAGGCTCACCTGCCACCGGAACGCGAGCCGTCCCTTTCCCGAGACGCTGTCGGCGGCGAACTGGAAGGGAGCCACCACGAGCGGCACCTCGAAGCGCAGCGTCCAGTCGAGGTCGCCCAGCTGATGGCTCGTCACGAGGCCGAGCCCGCCTTCATAGAGGAATGTGGACCCGCGACCGGGCTTGGTCGCCGGCACGGCGAGCGTGTCCACCACGCCGGCGTCCGCGAAGCCCATGAGGGATGCCTCCCGCAGGAATCCGTGGTCGCGTCGCCCCAGGGAGCGGGTCAGCTCGCCGTTCACGCTCACCGCCCAGCGCCCCCCGAGGTCGCGCCGGAACGCCCGCAGATTGGCGTTCCCTGGCGCATGGTAGTAGAAGTCGGGCCGCAGGAACAGGGCGCCCCGGCTGCGCAGCAACGGGTCGGTGAACGTCTCGTACGGATCCGCCCCCGCGACGGGAATGCGGCGTTGCCGCACCGGCTCCGAAGCCCCGGTGTAGGCGCCCGTGAACAGCCGCAGCCCCAGCGTCGTCCTCCCCCAGAACGGGGTCCGTACGCTCGCCTCCCCGGTGAAGCGACCGAAGCCTTCGAAGTCGTAGCGGGTGGGCGAAACGATCCCCTTTCCCGGGTTCGAGTACACCACGCCGCCCCGCGCCACCACGCGGGCGTGCAGCACCGTCGCACCGTGGCGCGAGGTGATCGACCACCACGGACCCGCCTCGACGCTGCCGGCGTCGTCCCATAACCCCCGATCGAGGTAGCCCAGCTCGGTAGTCGCCATCCACACGGCGTCGAACCCGACGTGCGGGTCGGCGCCGAAGTCCAGATGTTGGCGCAGCGAGCGATCCATGGAGAGCTTGGCGCCGGCGCGTCCCTCCGCCGACCATGCGGACAGGCTCGTCTCGGTGCGCGGCTCCGAATGCCCGATGGGATTGCCCCAGCGGCCGTAGAAGTCGAAGCGGTTCGTGGCGCCGGCGCCGGTGGCGACCGCGGCCACGAGCAGGCCCCGGTCGTAGCGACCGAGATAGTTGGTGCGCTCGCGCAGCCCGACCGTGAAGCCGCCGAAGCTGTTCGACCACGCGACGGGCAGCCAGGCGCGCACCAGCCGGTCGCGCCGGGCGGGCTCCCGGGTGGGGTCGTCCAGCCGGAAACTCCAGGCGCCGCGCCCTACCAGCAGCCGCCTCTCGCGGTTGTTCAGCAGGTCGTAATCGTGGGTGCGGCCCCGCGGGTCGAGCACGAGCCGCCCGGGCCGGGCGGCGGTCAGGAACTCGACCCGCTCCTCCGCGGGCTCGCCCGTCGCCCGGGCGTAGATCGTGTCGCCGTCGCCGATTTCCACCGGCAGCCGACCGTCGCCGCGCCGCTCGATCGTCACCACCGTGCGCCAGCGGCCGTCGGCCCGGTGGTGCCGCTCGACGCGCTTCAGGCGATAATCGAACAGCGGCGTGGCGTGCAGCCATTGGGCGAACAGCCATTTCAGGTCCCGCCCCGATACGTCCTCGGCGACCTCGCGCAGCGCGTCCTCGTCCACATGCTTCAGCCGCCAGCGGGCGAAGTAGGCCCGCAGGATGCGGCGCATCGTCTCGTCCCCGACCACGTAGCGCAGCTCCTCGTAGAACAGCTGCGCCTTCGAGTAGACCATCGCGTTATAGGTCGTGAAGTCACGGTAGCGCTCGCCCGGAAACGACACCGGCTCGCTCCAGCGCTCCAGATCGAGCCACAGGACCTCGGGCTCGAGCCCGTCGTATGCCGGCGGCCCACCGTGCGACTCGAAGAACCAGCCCGTCTGGAAACTCGTGAACCCTTCGTCCAGCCAGCCCTCGCGCCATTCGTTGTTCGCGAGCTGCCCCATCGTGTACTGGTGACCGGCCTCGTGCACGATCAGCCCGATCCCCGCGCTGCCGTCCATGATCATCATGGGGAACTCGGTGCCGCCCCCCTCGATGCGGTGCACGTTGGTGAGCTGCGGCCATTGATAGGTGCCGTACAGTGAGTCGAGCCAGGCGAGGGCCGTGACCGTATTACGGACCGCGATGCCGTTCCCCCACGTGGCACGGTCCTCGGGCAGATACAGCACCCGCACCACCGCGTCGCCGTATCGGCCCTGCTCGTAGCGGTACTGCGGGTTGAGCGAGAACGCGAAGTGATGCACGCGCTCGGCCCGGAAACGGACGCATTTGCGCCCCGCCGCCACCCGTCCGCACTGGGGCGTGGTGCGTGGTGTGCGGTACCACTCGCGCTGATAGTCGATTTGGAGCCCCGGGTCGGCCTTCGCCTGCTCCCAGCCGGGGTCGCCCTCCACCGGAACGCCGGTGGCGCCGATCACCTGATCGTCGGGGAGATCGAGCGTCACGTCGTAGGTGGCGAACTCGCCGTAGAACTCTCCCCCCGGATAGAGCGGATGGTCCTCCCAGCCGTACTTGTCGTACACCACCACCTTCGGATACCACTGCGCGAAGTCGAAGCGCCGGCCGCGCCGCCCCTGGCGGCGCGGCAGGGTCGAAGGACGCGCCTGCCACTCGACCTCGACGACGAGCGAATCGCCGGGCACGAGCGGCCGGGCGAGCGTCCAGTGCGCGATGGTCGAGTCGGGCGCGTACGGGTAGTCCGGTCGGACCTCCCGGCCGCCGAGCGTGGCGGCGGTGATCCGCTCGAACGCGTAGTCCGGATCGCCGAGATGCTGGAAGCGGTCGCGCTCCTCGGCCGAGTCGGCCGCGGCCCAGCGCGACCCCGGCCGGAACGCGTTCAGGTACTGATGCACGTAGAAGTCGCGCAGCGTGGCCGACGAGCGGTTGACGTAGCTGATGCGTTCCCGCCCCGACAGCACGCCGGTCGGCTCGTCGAGCGACGCGGTGATGCGGTAGTTGACTTGCTGCTGCCAGTAGCCCGTCGTGTCGCGGGCCAGAAGAAGAAGAAAGAGCGAGGCGAGCGATGGCATAAGGATCGGGAAGCTACACAGCAAGGAGCGCGCCGGGGAAGTCGCGCGCGATTGCGATGTCGAGCGCGCGATTCGGGCGACGGTCGGGCGAGCGACGCGGGGCATGTTGGCCCGCCGTCGCAAACCTCGACCAAGGAGCTGCCATGCCTTCCCATATCTCACGCCGTGCCGCGGCCGCCGCCCTCGCCCTGCTCGCAGGTGCGCTCGCCTGCTCCGATCGCACACCGGGGACGGGCCCGGCGCCCGGCCCGGCGGCCGGAACGAATGCCGGACCGCCCGGAGCCGCGTCCGCCCGGCTCGCTCCCCCGGAGCAGCTGGCGCGTGGGCTCGCCCTCGCGCTGGGCGATCCCGCCTTCCGCGCCCGCGTCCACGCCCAGCTCGACCGCTCGCCGTACCGCGAGCACAAGCTGCCGCTCCAGCGCTTTCTCTCAGCCGACGGCGGGGTCGCGCTCGCGGCGCTGGCACGCGGCACCGGCCGGCCCGCGAGCGATCTGGCGCGCGAGGCCGACGCCGCCATCCCGCTCGAGATGTACCTGCCGGTGCCGGCCCATCGCCGCGCCTGGACCGGAGGCGCCGACGTGCTCGTCGCCACGGCGATCGGCGACCACGATGTGCCCGTCGCGTTCGACGTGCACGGCAACCGCCGGCTGCTCGACCCCGAGCATCCGCCCGCAACTCCGGTGATCGCGCTGGTTCCGGTCGAGACTGATTTCTCGCCCAAGCCCTCCGCCCTCATCGCGTGTCTCGAGTACTGCGGTGGCGGCGGGGGCGGCGGCGTTTCACCACCACCCCCGTCGCCCGGTCTGTACATGACCAAAGCCCATTTCGTGGATGATTTTGAGGGCTGGTTGAAAGGCAGTCCCGAATTTGAGGTGCACATCCTCGGCCAGAAGGGGACGAGCGACTCGCTGACCGACTACCAGTGCGCCGGCGAGCAGCAGCTCGCGCCGTACTACTTCGACCAGAACGACCTCGACTGGAGCGGCAGCGTGATGCTGTTCAGCAACAGCCAGCTCGACGCCTACCACGCCGCCCATCCGGGCCAGAACGTCCGCGTGTTCGTGATGGAGGACGACGACACGGCCTGCCAGATCAAGACGAGCACCGACCTGTGGAAGAAGGCGCTCGATGCCGTGGACGCGGCCAACCAGGTGCGCACGGCCGGCAAGGACACCACGTCGAGCACGGGGCAGAAGACGTGGAAGTTCGCGCAGGCGTTCCAAAAGCTCTTGAGCGCGCTCGCCTCGCTCATCAACACCAACGACGAGCTCGTCGGAAACGCGGTCGAGGACGCCGTCGTGGGAGCGACGTACCCCGGCTACAACTGGATCGTGAAGGGTGAGAACAACGCGACCAACGGGTGGATCACCCTGGAGATGAAGTAATCCACAACGCGGGAGGAACGATGCGGACGCTCGCCGCAGCATGTCTCGTAGCCGGTTTGGTCGTTCCGGGCACGGTATCGGCCCAGTGGGGGATCACGGCCGAGCTCGGGGTCGCTCGCTTTGGGGGCTCCTCGCGGGACACCTCCGGCACCACCGTCGGCCCGTACCGACCCACGACGGTCGAGCTGCGGCTGGACCGCGCACTGGGGTCCGCACGCGTGGCGCTCGCCCTGTTGTACGCCAAGACGGGGATCGCCGGCGAGCAGCCGGGCCTGGCGGTCGTGCAATACGACCTCGCGTCGCTGTGGGAGGTCGCACCGCAGGTCTCGTTCCGCCTGGCGCGCTTCGGGGCCGGCGTCGCCGTGCGGCTCGAGGCGGGGCCCGCCGTCCAGCTGTGGACCGTAGATGGCGACAGCCGCACGCGCGTGGCCGCCCAAACGGCCGCCGCCCTGGAATGGCCCCTCGCCGGATCGCTCACCGGCTCGCTGCGCGTCAGCGGCGTGCTGAGCGGCTCGATATTCAACCCGGACGAACCGCCCCCGGAAGTCGAGCGGCATGCGACGCGACGATTGGGCGTCGCGATCGGCGCCCGGTATCGATTGTAGTGACCGAAACGGAGGTGGCCCGGGTCACCCCGGGCCACCTCTACCGACCTCTACCGACCTTTGCCTCACTCCCCCGTCAGCATCTTGCGCCGCAGCACCGTCAGCTTGCGCTTGAGTGAGCCGTCGTACACCCGGTCGCCCACCCGGACCACCACGCCTCCGATGATCCCGCGCTCGGCCCGGAAGTGCGCGCGCACATCCTTGCCGAGCGCCGCCGTGAGGCGCTCCACGATCTGTTTTTCGAGCCGGGCGTCGGGCTCCTCGACCAGCACCACGCCGGCGTGCACCCGGTCGAACTTCAGGTCCACCAGCGCCTGGTACTCCTGCGCGATCTCTCCCAGGAGCCCCTGCCGGCCGCGCCGCACCACCGCCTGGAGGAATCGCACGAACTCAGGCGGCGCGACGTCCGCCAGCGCGCGCTCCAGCAGCGCTCCCTTGGTCGCCTTGGCCACCCGCGGCGAGTCGAGCGCCACCGCGATGCGCTCGTCCGCCTGCACCGCCCCTGCCACGGCGTCCATCAGCCGGCCATACCGCTCGACCGCGCCCGTGTCCTCCGCCTCGGCCGCGAGCAGCAGCGCCTCGGCGTAGTTGCGGGCGATGGTGATGCTCTTCACCGCGCCCGCCCCGCCTCGAGCTGCGCCAGGTATTCCGTCACCAGCTTGCGGTTGGTCTCGCTGTCGAGCTGCGCCTCGAGCAGCTTGGACGCGGCGGCAATCGACAGGTCCACCGCCTCACGCCGCAGCGCGACGATGGCCTTCTCCTTCTCGGCGTCGATCTCGTGGCGCGCCCGCTCGAGCAGCTGGTCGTACTCCTGGCGCGCCCGGGCGAGCAGCGTCTCCCGCTCCTTGTCGGCGACCGCCTTCGCCCTGGCCACGATCTCCTGCGCTTCGGCCTTGGCGCCGGCGATGGTGCGCTTGTGCTCCTCCAGCAGCCGGGCGGCCTCGGACCGGGCGCGCTCCGCCTCCTCGAGCTGCTGCTGGATGCGGCGCTCCCGGTCCTCCACCGTCTTCAAGAGCGCGGGCCAGCCGAACCGCCACAGCAGCGCCAGCAGGATCGCGAAGACGACGACGGTCCAGAAGATCAGCCCCGTGTTGATCGAGAACGGGGTGAACTCGCCTTCCTGGGCGAGCAGCAGCGCGAGCATCTAGAGCAGCTTGAAGAGCAGCGCGAACACCAGCGACGCGAGCCCCACGCCTTCGATCAGCGCCGCCGTCAGGATCATGGCGCCGCGGATGTCACCCGACGCCTCGGGCTGGCGCGCGATCGCCTCCACCGCCTGGCCACCGATGCGGCCGATGCCGATCCCGACTCCGATCACCGCCAGGCCGAGCCCCAGGCCGGCGCCGAGCAGCGCGTTGGCGTTCTTGGCCGCGGCGGCGAGATCCGCGCCGGTCGGCTGTCCACCCTGAAGCAGCGTCACGAGGTCTAGCATGGTCCCCTCATTCGAGGTGTGTTGCGTCTGGTTTTAATGCGCGTGCTGCATCATGCCGATGAACACCGACGTGAGCAGCGCAAAGATATAGGCCTGCAGGAACGCCACCAGCAGCTCGAGCAGCATCATGAACGTCACGAACGCGACCGACCCGGCGGCCACGAGCCAGCTGCCGAAAATGAAGATCAGGCCGAGCAGCGCCAGGATCACGAAGTGCCCGGCCGTCATGTTGGCGAACAACCGCAGGGTGAGCGCGAACGGCTTGACGAGCTTGCCGATGATCTCGATCGGCGTCATGATCGCGGCCATCGCCACCGCGCCGATCCCGTGCATGCCGGGCGGCACGAACACGATGGTCTTGAGATAGCCTTTGGGGCCGAGCGCCCGGAACCCCGAGACCTCGATGGTGACGAACGCGGTGAGCGCGAGCGCGCCCGTGACGGCGAGGTTGCCCGTGGGCGTGGCACCCCACGGCAACAGACCGAGCAGGTTGCAGTAGAGAATGAAAAAGAACAGCGTGAGGATGTAGGGCACGAACTTCTCGCCGCCGTGCCCGATGTTGGCGATCGCCACGTCGTCGCGCACGAACAGCACGATCGCCTCGACCGCCGCGCCGAAGCCATGCGGCGCCTTGCCCTCGCGGTGGCGCCGCTCCACCTGGCGGCCGGCGTACCAGATCGTGAGAAACACGAGCAGCGCCGCGACGATCATGAACACCACGTGTTTCGTGGGCGAAACGTCGATGCCGAGCAGGCGCCAGCCCGTCGGCAGGTGCCATTCGCCCAGCCCGAACGGCAGCTCGACCACGTGGCTGTCCGACGTGTGCTCGAAGATCGCCTTGCCGATGTCGGGCCCTTGCATCATCGCAGGAATCTGGTCTCCAGAAAGAGCAGCGGCAGCAGCACGCCCAGGAAGCCGAGCGACGCCGGCAGCGGACCCAGCGCGGCGCGGTGCGTGGCGGCGATGGCCAGGACCAGGCCGAGCCCCAGGGCGCGCACGCCCATACCGCCGAGCCAGCGCGCCATGAACACCGGCTGTGCGGCGCGCATCGCCGGCCGGAGCAGCGCCACGGCGCCGAGCTGCGCCCCAAGCGCCACGGCTCCCCCGATCCCCGCCGGCCGGCCGCCCAACCACGTCACCACCACCACCAGCATTCCACCCAGCACGAGAAGCAGGAGATACGGCCTCACGCCTACCGTTTCCCCTTTCCCGCTTCCCCTTTCCTGGTCTCGGTGTCGCGCTTCACGCGGTAGTAAATGCTCATGAACCCGCCGAACCCGCCCACCCCCGCGCCCACCAGCGCGAACAGCGGCCGCGTCCCGACCCAGCCATCCACCACCCAGCCGAGCGCGCCGAACGCCAGGATGGCGAACGCGAAGCTGAAGCCCAGCGCGACGTAGGAGTAGCCTTCGCCGAGGCTCTGGCCGAAGCGATTTGGCTCGTCGTCTGGCATGATTCGGACGGGAACATACGCGCTTGTGAAAAATTTCGCAAGCAAAGTCCGGAGCGCGCAACTTTATGTGGCGCTTGGGAGTATGATGTGCTAACCTAGGACGGCCATGGCTGCCAACCCATCTCGCATCCCGCACCCCGCATCCCCCCCGCTCGGCGACGTGGAGTTGTTGGAGCGTTTGTCCCGCGCCCGCGCCGACCTGCTCGCTCAAGTCGGCCGCCGTATCGTGGGCCAGCGCGACGTGCTCGACGGCATCCTCACCGCCGTGTTCTCCGGGGGGCACGCGCTGCTGTTGGGCGTTCCGGGGCTCGCCAAGACCCTGATGGTGCAGACGGTGGCACAGACGCTCGACCTCAAGTTCTCGCGCATCCAGTTCACCCCCGACCTCATGCCCTCGGACATCACCGGCACCGAGATCATCGAGGAAGACCAGAGCACCGGCAAGCGCAGCTTCCGGTTCGTGCGCGGCCCCGTGTTCGCGAACATTGTGCTGGCGGACGAGGTGAACCGCACCCCGCCCAAGACCCAGGCAGCCCTGCTCCAGGCGATGCAGGAGCACCAGGTGACCGCCGCCGGCCAGACGCACGCGCTGCCGGCGCCGTTCTTCGTGCTCGCCACGCAGAATCCGATCGAGCAGGAGGGGACCTATCCGCTGCCCGAGGCGCAGCTCGACCGCTTCATGTTCGAGCTACGGGTGGGCTATCCGTCGAAGGACGAAGAGCAGCGCATCGTCGAATCGACCACGGGCGACGTGGGGGCGTCGATCACGCCGGTGCTCACGGCGGAAGACGTCCTGGCGTTGCAACATCTGGTGCGGCGCATCCCCGTGCCGCAGCCGCTGGTGCGCGCGGCGGTGACGCTGGTGCGGATGACGCGGCCGCCCGACGCCGAGGCGCCGCCCTTCATCAAGCAGTACGTGTCGTGGGGGGCGGGCCCGCGCGCGTCGCAGTACTTGATCCTCGGCGCCAAGGCGCGCGCCGCGTTGGACGGCCGGCCCATGCCGGACGAAGACGATCTCCGCGCCGTGGCACCGACGGTGCTCACGCACCGGCTGGTGATCAATTTCGCGGCCGAGGCCGCGGGGCGGAGCGCGCCGGACTTGGTCGAGGAGCTGCTTGTGACCAAGACGTGGCTCGAGGGGTAGACGGTACGGAGGGACTCCCATGAGCAAGGTCATCCTGGCCAGCCTCGCCCTGACGGTGCTCCGCACCTGCGATATCGGGGGCCCGCGTGCCCCCGGGCCGATCCACGGAACATGGGGCGGCGACAATGCGGGACTGATCGCGTTCGACACCACCGCCCACGTGCACATCGGCTGCAGCGCCGGCGACACCAAGCAGGGGATCGTCGCCGATGAGCAGGGGCGGTTCGACGTCCCCGGGCTCTACAACATCACGCTCTATCCCGTGGCCCGCGGTCCCGACCATCCGGCGCGGTTCTTCGGCCGGACGGACGGCAACGTGATGACTCTCACTGTCGCGCTTACGGACACCGCCGTGACGCTCGGCCCGGTGCAGCTCCAGCTCGGGAAGGAGCCCCGCATGGGGCCGTGCCCGATCTGCCGCAAGCCAGGCCGGACCGCGGCCGCGCACTAGGGCAGAAGACGCACCTCCGTTGGATCAATCACGACCGGAGTCCGGTCGGGACCGAGGGCCCACTCCGCCAGCGTCCCGGTCACGACGACGCGGCGGCCCGTCAGGCGGCGCACCTCCTGCCAAGTCGATCCGGTTCGGCGCACCTGAACGGTGTCTTGCCCCTGAAAGGCGTCGCTGTTGGGGCTGTCGTTGTAATCGGCGATCGTGCAGATCGGCGCCTCGAGGATGAGGAAATCCACCATCTCCGGGCGATCGCCCCGAGCGAAGCTGTCGTAGTGGGGTGGACCCGGCACCCGGCGCTGCACCAGGCGTCCGGTGAGCGAGACCGAAGCGGGTCGATAGTGATAGCAGGAGTCGCTCACAGCGGGTGTAGCCCGCGCGCCGGTGGCGATCAGGATCACGAACGAGGCGTGCAGCAGCATCTGCCTGCTATCTCAGGTACTGTCCCACAAAGTCCTGCACGTTTTTCCGGTCGAGCCGGAACACGCCACCGGTGCCACCGCACGTGCCGTTCAGCCCGAACGAGGTCACGCCGCCGATCACGTTACTCGTCCCGACGAAGTTGGGCCCGCCCGAGTCGCCGAAGCAGGTGCCCCCGGTGGACGCGTTGTTCGAGAGCAGCAGCGAGAAATCGCCCACGATTCCCCCGTTGATCTGAACGAGGTGCGGCTCGGCGAACATGCGGATCCGCTCGGCTTCGATCTTGACCGGGTTGATCTGCTGCAGCCCGTAGCCCACGGCGGTGAACGTGG
Source organism: Gemmatimonadales bacterium (assembly GCA_036522815.1). Taxonomy (GTDB): domain Bacteria; phylum Gemmatimonadota; class Gemmatimonadetes; order Gemmatimonadales; family GWC2-71-9; genus AG41. Next base: position 11,291 of record DATDFC010000099.1, read on the forward strand.
TCGAGCTGCTCGGCTTCAGCGCGTCGAGCTGATCAGTCGCGGGGAGCTTGCCGTACTGGCCGGCGGGCAGCTTGACGGCTTTGGTCAAGAGCACCACCCCTACGTCGTGCAGGAAGAACGCGCTCTCGGTGAACAGCGGGTGGGCGTGCCACTCGGCGGCTTCGATCGTGTTGGGGCCGGCGAACGGATAGTTGTTGTTCCCGTCCTGGACGTCGGACTCGGTGAAAATGCGCATGCCGCTGAATTCGCCGGGCTCGCCGGCGCAATGGCCGGCGGTGAGCACCACCTTCGGCGCGATGAGCGTGGCGGAGCAGCGGAACGCCGGCGTGCCGTTCACGTCCATCACCAGCAGCACGACGGCGGGATGGGCGGCGCCGTCCACGGTGCCGTTGGTAATGAAGGAAGGGCGGCCCGGCTGCGGTACCGCGGTGGGGACTCGGTCGCAGCCCAGCAGGGCGAGCGCAGCGACCGCGAGGATCGGGGTAACGAGACGTGCTCTCATGGTTGCTCCTGGCGGGCGGGTCGCAGGCGATTGTAACACGTGGGCGGCCGGTTGACCACGGGCGCCGCCGTGTTGACGAGGGCCCAGAGCAGGCCCTCAGGGGTGCTTTAAGGTTCTGGGAATCAACGTGTTGACATGGCGTTGATACGGCTGCCTAATAGTACCATTCCGAAACGCCGCGAGCCGTCCGTTGGCGTCGCACCTGCACCTCCTGAGTCTGGGCGTCCCGTTGCTGCTTACCGATGCGGGTGAGCAGATCCGCTTTCGCACGCGCAAACACTTCGCCCTGCTGATCCGGCTCGCGGTGGAAGGCGGGCGCAAGTTCTCGCGTGACTACCTGATGGATCTCTTCTGGCCCGACGTGCCGGCGCCACGCGCCCGCCACTCGCTGGCGCAAGCCCTCACGGTGGTGAAGCAGAAGGTGGGTCGCGAGCATCTCGTGGTGCAGCGCACGTCGATCGCCCTCGTCCCGGGTGTGGTGGACGCGGACGTGCGCCGCCTCGAAAGCTGCGAAGCCGAGATCCGCGGCCCGTTCCTCGATGGCTTCGAGGTGCCCGGGGCGGTGCAGTTCGAGCAGTGGAAGGACGAATGGCGCGCCCGGCTCATGCCCCGGATCCGCGACTGTCTGGTGAAGCAGATGGACGCGGGGCGTCGCACGGGCGACTTCGCGACCGTGGAGCGCCACGCGCAGGTGCTGCTCGACCTCGATCCCCTGTCGGAGGACGCGGTGCGGGGGTTGATCGAGGCGCGGGCGTGGGTAGGGGATCGCACCAACGCGCTCAAGGCGTTCGGACGGTTCGAGGCGCGGCTGGCCGAAGAGCTCGGGGCCAAGCCGAGCGCGGACCTGGTGCGGATCGCGGACCTGCTGCGGGAGGGGCGACGGCGGGCCCTGCAACCGGCCGGGCAGGTGTCGGAGCGGTGCGAGCGGCGCTTCGAGGCGGAGACGCTGATCGGCCGCGAGCGGGAGTTCTCGCAGCTGTACGATGCGTGGCTCGATGTCCGGCGCGGGGCGCCGCGCATCGTGGTGCTGGTCGGCGACCCCGGCGTCGGGAAGACGACGCTCACCAACGCGTTCGTCTCGACGTGTCAAATGGAAGGCGCGGCGATCGCGCGCGCCCAGGCGTACGACGCGGAGCGCGAGCTGCCGTTCGCGGTCCTGGCCGAGCTCATCAAGCAGCTGACGCTGCAGCGGGCCATCGGCGGGACCGATCCCGAGGCGCTGAGCGAGCTGACGCGGGTCTCGCCCGAGATCTTCAGCGCCTTCCCTGGCGTGCCCAAGCCCGTCGAATGGGCGGCGGAAGTCATTCCGTTGCGGCTGGCGGACGCGTTCCTCAAAGCGGTGGAAGCGGGGACGGAGGAGAGCCCGCTCGTGCTGGTGGTGGACGACATTCACGCGGCCGACAACGCGAGCGCGGCGATCCTGCACATCATCGCCCGCAAGCTTCCCCATACGCGCCTGCTGTTGATCCTGACGGCGCGGTCCAACGAGCTGCGCACCGTGGCGTCGCCGAGCGCGCTCGCCTCCGATTCGAGCATCGAGGCGATGGGGACGCTCGAGCTGGAACCGCTCTCAGCGACCGCGGCCGAGCAGCTCGTGGCGGCGGTGGTGACGAAGGCGGAGGGCCGCGTGGCGGACGTACCGGTGCCGCGGATCCTGCTGGCGGGCAACGGCAATCCGCTGGCGCTCGAGCTGCTCACCAAGGAGTGGCTGGCGCACGGCTCGAGCTCGCTGTTGAGCGATTTGGAGGCGCTCAACACGCAACCGGTCGCGAACATCGGGATTCCGCGGGCAATCGGCGCGGTGTTCGACCGGCAGATCCGGCGGCTCGACGCGGCGACACGGGCGGCGCTCGATCTCGCGGCGGTGCTGGGGCGCCGGCTGGCGGATCTGCCGCTGTACGAGGTGGTGGAGCTCTCCTCGGCGGCGGCAGGGGAGGCGCTGTCGCGACTCAAGGAGGAGGGCATCCTCCGCGAAGTGCACGGCGGGCTCGAGTTCCGGAACGAGCTGATCCGGGCGCAGGCGTACTACGCGGTGGCGGGGCCGGCGCGGCGGCACCTGCATCGGGCGGTGGCGGAGGTGCTGGAGGCACGGCGCCTGGTTGACGCCCAGTCACCCGCGCTGGAGATCGCCTGGCACTTCTTGCGGGCCTCTGACCCGACCCGAGCACTTCCCACGGGACTCGAGGGGGCTAGGCGTGCACTAGGTGTCGGTGCGCCGTCGGAGGCTGAGCAGATTCTTGCGGCCCTGTTGTCGACGGCGTCAATCGGCCCAGCGGGAAAGGAGTGCAAGCAGCTCATGGCCAAGGCGCTGATCGATCAGTCCAAGGCGGACCAGGCCATGCCAGTGTTGGAAGAGCTATGTGGCGATGTAGAACTGAGCGTTAGAGCCTTTGCAGAGGTCACCCGTTTGAGAGCGGCTGCAGCGTACCTCTCCAACTCGGATGCGGTCATGGAGTATAGTCGAGCTGCCGACCTGGCCTTGGCAGCCGCGCGAAAGACGGATGAGGCCGAGCTGATTGCGAACGCCCTATTGGAGTTTGCTCGATCCGGTCTCGAGAGCGGTGATGACGTAAGGGTCAACACCGCCCGTTCGGAGCTCCAACGCTTGGTAAGCGAGGCCGTTGGTAGGAACGTTCCGAGCGCCTGGTATGCGCTAGGCTTCTGCGAATACTACTGCTATGATCTTCATGCCGCATGCAATTGCGTAGAGAAAGCCATCCAGCTCCTTGAGGACTCTCCCAATGTGGTTGCGCTCTCCCTTGCTCATAACGCGCTTGGTGTCTGTCGATACTCTTTGTGCGAGTTTTCCCAAGCGAGAGACGCCCTCGGGGTAGCTCTTCAACTCGCAAGACGAATGGGAGACGATTTTCGCGTGTCGATGACAGCAGCTAATCTGACAGTACTCCACATCCTCACTGGCGATCTTGCTGAGGCCGTCCGAGTCGGACGTCTGAGCGTGGCGGTGGGGGCTGGTCTCCGGAATCACCCACGACTGTCATCTTCTTACATCAATCTTGCGGAAGCGTACTTGTTCTCCGGGGAGACGGACAGGGGGCTAGAGTATCTCCAAAAGGCAACAGAGTGGGTGAAGAACCAACGGAGCTGGCGCGCCCACATCGAGGTCCTTGCAGAAAGCGCGAACATCGCATTGGTCATGCAGAACCTGTCTCTCGCCCTAGATATGATCCGGTCACTTGAGGCAGCTGCGTCGGAAAGAGAACGCGCGGTGCCGGACCCTGGGATGTTCGAGAAGCTGCGGCTCTTCCGCCTTGCTCACACGGTGGGATTAGAGGCGGCACACGCTGCAGCCAAGGCCCAACGTGATCGATTTCGCGGACGCCATCCTGTGCACTATCTGAAAGTATTGGCCGCATCCGCTTGGATAGAAAAGCGCCGCGATGGAGCTCTCGGCGACGACACTAAGGAGGAGCTCCGGCTGTTTGACGACTGGGGAGCGACAGGGTTGAAGACCGTCTTGAGTGCGCAGGGTTTCTTCGAATAGGATCGGCGAAGTCCGTCACCCTAGAGTCGCGAGAAAACCCTTAGATCTTCGGGCTCGCGAGGCGTCGCGCCCACGCCGTTCGAAGGTTACGAGCATCCGTTTGAACCGGGTGACCGCTGCGGTTCTCCTCGCCAAGGAGCCGTCGGATGCTGGCCGACTTCGACGCAAGACGGACTAGCTGGGGGTCGAACTGACGACCCGCGTACGTCTCAAGCTCCTCGATCGCTCGAGAGAGGCTCATCGCCCGTCGATACGGACGATCTGTAGTCATGGCATCGATCGTGTCAGCGATCATAATGATACGAGCACCAACGGGGATATCCGCGCCAGACAGCCCGTCAGGATAGCCAGTCCCGTCGAAGTTCTCGTGATGGTGCTTGATCATGGCCTCGACTGATCCGCGTAGTCGACCAGCCGTCGCGACGAGCTCCGCGCTTCTGGTGACGTGCGTGCGCATCGTCGAGATCTCCTCTGGAGAGAGCTTCCCTTCCTTTCTCAAAAGAGGAGCGAACTCTTCGTAGATTTTGCCGACATCGTGCAGGAGCGCCGCCCGCTTTATTCCGTCGAGGTCGTCAGCCGACAGCCTGAGCTCGCGCCCGATCGCGAGCGCGTACTCCGCGACCCGCCGTGAATGCCCCGACGTATATGGGTCGCGCGCCTCCATTGCCTTGACCATCAATTCGAGCTTCTCCTCCAGCTCCTCCTGCAGCTGAAGGTTCATCTGGTATAACTGCCTGACAAGGAAGAGCGGGAAGACCAGAATCACAATTCCTGGTAGCTGCAACTTCACGTACAAAAAGACCAGCAGGACGGCGAGCGTGCTCGAAAACAGGTCGTTTACTAGCGCCCGACCGCTTATGCGGCCCCACGCCTCACGTACCGAAACACCACTACTGAATGCGACCGCCAGTGAGACGCTTCCATGATTCACCAGGAAGAACGTGACCACCAGGGCGACGAAGGGGAGGAACAAGAAAGTGAAGTTGTCGAGCCCTACGGTGCCCCCGAGGGCCCTATATACAAATGCACCGCATCCAACTGCCAGCATGTACTGAGCGGTATTGAAGACAACGCGAATGGTCGACTTCTTGCGGATCAATGTATCGACGACTAGTGCAGTGAACCCGCCAATGACCATCGGCCAAGGGTGACCGAACAGAAGCACGGTTGCTTGCAGAGGGATGAAGGCGAGGGAAGCATTGGAGTTGGCTATTGGGATTCTGAAAAAGAGCGCATCACTTACGATTGAGAGCAAGGCAAAAGCGGCTAGTGCGTTCCAGAACCTGGAGGGAGAAGTCGCCGGTACTTGCCACTCCGACAGGAACACCATCAACACGGCAAGTGTCGAGACCGTCCCCACAAGGAGGTAGACCCGCGGCGACAACAACCTCTGGTTAGTTCGCGCGTCGCTCATGCCGGTTGCCGGTTGTTGCTAGGGTCAAGCTTGAGGGGGACCCCAAGTTCCCCCACTACCAGGATGCCATGCCATCCGCGAAAAACAACTTCGCCACGGCCGCAAAAAGCACTGCGAGCACATGCAACATTGAGCGTCACCCCCTCCGAGATACTGCGGGTCTTGAAGAACCGCTAGGAGTGGCACGCCTCGCTATGGCGTCCCCGACGCTCCGCTCGTCGTCTTTTCGCTCAGCTCCGCTCTAGGTAGCGGTGACCAGGGGCCCCTTTTTTCGAGATGTCTCTATATGGCTCGCCGGCTCCCCACTGGCCCGGCACAGCCCAAAACCGTCAAATCCGCCAAAACCGGCAACTCGACCTGCCGCTACGCCACCTTGCGCCGCTTCAACGCCTGCTGCATCGCCTCCACCACCGCCTGCATCCCCGCTGCCTTGTTCACGATCGTCTTCACACCCATCTGCCGCAGCTCCACCGCCGCCGCCTCCGGCATCCCGCCCGTCACCACGATCACCTCGACGTCGAGCTGGCGGCCCGGCTCGAGCAACCGCCGGATCACCTCCGGCGCGTTGATGTCCGGCAGGCTGTAATCCAGCACGATCAGCGTCGGCTGCACCCGCCCGATCTCGAGCAACGCGTCCACTCCCGTCGCCGCCTCCACCACCTCCACGTCCAGATCGGACCGGTCGATCGTCAGCACCAACGCCTTCAGGTAGCCGGGGTCGTCGTCGACCACCACCACCATCGCGTGCCCGTTGCCGTTCGCCAGCTCGGTCGGCACCGCCATGTCGTGCGCCCGCAGAAACGCCGCGAGATCGTCCGCCTCCACACGCCGCCGCCCCGTCGGTGTCTTGTGCCCCTTCAGCAGCCCCTGGTCGATCCAGTTCGCTACCGTCGCCGGCGACACCTGACAGACGCGCGCTACGCGTTGCGTGCCCCAATACCGCTTCTGTTTTGGCAAACTCACAGAACACGAAATACCACCAGAATGAGAACTGCGCAAGGGGCTTTGTTGACTGCACGCAACAACGGTGGGAACTGCCGCTAACCAGAAGAGTTACAATTACTTACAGTGATGTGACAGTGCCTGGAGGCCTCAATTTCAGCGCCGCGCGTCGGCCCACCTGTTGGTTGCATCCAACACCGCAAGCACCGAGCTCCGCTCAGGGCTCTCGCGAATCTCGCACGTGCCCGTCAGCAGCTGCGCCTCCCGCCCACCCAACCCGTGCACCGCCACCAGCACGAACTTGCGGTCGAACGCCTCGATGATCTGCGCCCCCTCGAGCGCCACGGAGTTGTCGGGCAACAACTCGTCGAGACAGAGCGACGCGGCGCGCGCGGCGGCTTCCACGCGGTTCCGCACCGTGTCGGTCCCCTGCTCCTCCGCCTCGGCGTCCTTGCCCTCGAACGACAGCCGCACCCGGATGAGCACCCGCTGCGGCCGGTCGGCGGGCCGCACCTCGAGCCCCTGGAAGATCACCACCCGCTTGTTGGCGCGGGTGCGGACCGCCTCCTCCTGCATCTGCTCAATGGGCCGCACGTCGGCCGTCTGCGCCACGCTGATCTTGCGGTGATCGATTTTCACGCCCAGCTGCGCCATCAGCGCCGACTCGATGTTCCGCACCACCTGCTTCGGCTGCATCTCGTTGGTGGTGAGCACGTGGATCTCGCTCAACTCACCCAGCGGGGTCACCACCACGCGCGCCGACAAGATGCCCGTGAGCCCCCCGATCAGGTTCTCGGCGCGCTTCACCCCCCACGGGTCGGGAGCCTGGCCCGCGGGCGTGAGCGGCAGGGCGTCGCGATCTTCCGCGCCCCCCGGAGTCTCAACCGGATTGGATGGCGTCACGTCACGCAGCTCCCGTGGCAACCTGGTTGCGTCCCATGGCCTTGGCGCGATACAGCGCGCGGTCGGCCGCCACCAGCACGTCCTCGTGCTCGGGCCCCCGCCCCGGCGCGAGCTCGGCCACCCCGATGCTCACCGTCACGAGGCCTTCGGGATAGCCCAGATCCCGGCCCATCACCTCCACGCCGGTGCGCACCTTGTCGGCCACCACCCGCGCCCCCTCCACCCCGGTGTGCACCAGCACCAGCACGAACTCGTCGCCGCCGTAGCGCGCCGCGAGGTCGGTCGTCCGGATGTGCGCCGTGCATTCTCGCGCGGTACTCTTGAGCACGTCGTTCCCCGCCTCGTGACCGAACCGGTCGTTCACCTGCTTGAAATTGTCCAGATCCACGAACAGCACCGCGAACGAATCGTGCGTGCGGTCGCTGCGCGCCACCTCGCTGGCGAGGCGGTCGCGCAACACGCGATACGTGGCCAGTCCCGTAAGCCCGTCCACGGCCGCCTGAAGCTGCGCCTGCCGGCCCACCCTGTCGAGATACGGCGGGCACGACTTGAGCGTCGTCCGGCCCGCTGCCGCCGATTCGGCGAAGGCACGGCAGGTGGTGTAGCCGCACGCGCCG
>DATDFC010000100.1:0-5628 GCA_036522815.1 Gemmatimonadales bacterium
ACCTCGGCGTGTCGTCGTTGATGGACGTCTGGATGCTGCTCGGAAACCCGGAGGCGAACGGCGAGCGCAACCGCACGATCCAGATCGTCAAGGCCCGGGGCATGGCGCACTCGAACCAGGTGCGCGAGTTTGTGATGACCGACCACGGCGTCGTGCTGCTGGACGTCAGCCGCCGGGCCGACGGGAGTGTGGCGATCGGGTCCGCACGGGGAGCCCAACAGCAGGCGCGTCTCGCCGAGGTGAAGTCGAGCGTCAGGCGCAGGACCAAATGAACGAAAAAAAAAACGGGGCGGGCCGGACCTGGCGGCTGCGGCTGTACGTGGCCGGACAGACGCCGAAATCGATCACGGCTCTCGCCAATCTGAAGCGGCTGTGTGACAGTCACCTCGCCGGCCGATACAGCATCGAGGTGATCGACCTGTTGAGCGAGCCGGACCTGGCGCGCCGGGACGACATCGTCGTCATCCCGACCCTGGTGCGTAAGTTGCCGCCGCCGATCCGCAAGATCATCGGTGACCTCTCGAATGTGGAGCGCGTGCTGATCGGGTTGGATGTGCTGCCGCGTGACGACGAGGCGTAGTCCGCGCCCACCATGATCAAGAAACGCAAGGCCGCGCGCCGGCCTCAGGCTGGAGTCCGGGAGCTGCGGGACCGGCTGAAAACGGCCGAGGAGACGCTGCGCGCCATCCGGGCCGGTGAAGTCGATGCCATCGTGGTCGCCCGGGCGAGGGGAGAGCACGTCATCACCCTCGCAGGCGCGGAGCTGGCCTACCGTATCTTGTTCGATCAGATGAACGAGGGCGCCGTGACCCTGACGCGGGACGGCACGATCGCCTATTGCAACCGGCGGTTCGCAGATATCGTGCGGATGCCGCTCGGGCGCGTCATCGGCGCGCCGCTGCGGCGGTTCGTGCCGCCGGGCGAGCAGCCGGCGTTCGACGCCCTGGTCGCGGCCGGGCACCGGGAGAACCGGAGGGCCGACACCACCTTCCGAGCCGACGGTGGCGCGCTGGTCCCGGTGTCGGTCTCCATCGCTCCGTTGCAGCTCGAGGGGAGCGCGGACGTCATCGGCGTGATCGGCGTGGTGACGGACATCAGCGAGCGCGAGCGAGCGGAGGAGCTGCGCAATCGGCTGATCCAGCAGGCGGTGACCGCCCAGGAAGAGGAACGACGGCGGATCGCCCGTGAGCTCCACGACGAGGCCGGGCAGTCGCTCACGGCGCTGCTCGTGGGGTTGCGCACGATCGAGGAGTCGCGGACCGTCACGGAGGCAGCCGAGCTGGCGCAGCGGCTCCGCGGGATCGCCGCCCAAACGCTCGATGAAGTGGGACGCCTCTCGCGGGGGCTGCACCCCAGCGTCCTCGACGAGGTGGGGCTCCCCACGGCCGTGACCCGCCACGCGCAGGAGTTCGCCGACCTGCACGCGGTCGCCGTGGACGTGCGGATCGAGGGGCTCGAGACGGAGCCGTTGCCGCCGGCGTTGCAGGCCACCGTGTACCGCATTCTCCAGGAAGCGCTGACCAATGTGGCGAAACACGCCGGCGCCAGGAGCGTGAGCGTTCGGCTGGTGCGCCACGAGGCGGCGGTCGAGTTGCGGGTGCAGGACGATGGGGCTGGCTTCGACCCGTCACAGAGTGCCGACGCCCCCGCGGGAGATCGCCATCTCGGTCTGCAAGTCATGCGGGAGCGCGCGGCCCTGCTCGGCGGATCGGTCAAAGTCGAGTCACGGCCCGGAGCGGGCACCACGATCACGGTCCACTTTCCCATGCGCCGCGCGTAGCGCCCATGCCGAAAACCCGCGTGCTCATCGCCGACGACCACGCCGTCCTCCGGGCCGGCCTGAAGCTGCTCATCAACGGCCAGTCGGACATGGAAGTGGTGGGCGAGGCCACCGACGGCGCCGAGACGGTGCGCCGCGCCCAGGCGGCCACGCCGCACGTCGTGTTGTTCGATCTCTCCATGCCCGGACCCCGCTTCACGCAAACGATCGAGCAGTTGATGCGCGTCGCGTCGAGCTGCCGCGTGCTCGTGCTCACGATGCACGACGATCCGGCATTTCTGCAGGCAGCGCTCCTGGCCGGCGCGTCCGGCTATATCGTCAAAAAGGCGGCCGACGTCGAGCTGTTGACCGCGATCCGCGCCGTGTACCAGGGCCGCTCCTTCGTAAACCTCACGCGACCTGGCAAACCGGCGCCGGGCCAACAGATCGGGCGCGTCTCCCGCCCCAAACCGCTGAGTCGGCGTGAGGCCGAGGTGCTCCGGTTGCTGGCGCAGGGGTACACGAACCAGCAAGCCGCCGACCAGCTGGCCGTGAGCGTGAAGACCATCGAGACCCACCGCAGCCGCCTGAGTGGCAAGCTCGGCCTCAAGAGCCGCGCCCAGCTGTTCCGCTTCGCCGTCGAGGTCGGATTGCTCCAAGACAGGTAGCCGTCACCTCGAAGGCGGGTGTCGGGGATTTACCCGATGTTCGCCGCGCTTCTTAGCCTGGCATCTTAGAATTCATGCGCGAGCCAGCCCCGCCTCGATGATTCGAGCTCTTATTGCCGGCCGGTCCCGTGTTCATCGTGAGGCGCTCGCCCTCGCTTTGTCGCAAGCGCGCCGCGTGCGGGTGCTGGGAACGGCGTCACATCGCGAAGAGATTCTCACCCGCCTAGCAGAAGCCCCTCCGGACATCGTGCTGGTCGACTTCGCGATGCCCGAGGCGGCGAGCATCGTAGCCGAAATCCGGCGTCGCACGCCGAGTGTCAAGGTGGTGGCCATCACGTTAGGTGAGACCGAGGCGGAGGTCATCCAGCTGGCTGAGGCAGGCGTCGCCGGCTATGTGCTGCCGGACGGATCGCTCGACGACCTGATCATCGCGATAGAGAGCGCGGTGCGGGGAGAGCTGTACTGCCCCCCGCGCGTGGCGTTCACGCTGCTCCGACGTGTGGGAGCGATCGCTCTGGGGAGCGCGGCAGCGACGAAAGAGCAGACGGGACACCCCGTCCACGACCTTACGGGCCGTGAGCGGGAGATCCTGCGACTGGTCGATCAGGCCATGTCCAACAAAGAGATCGCCCGCCAGCTGGGCATCGAGGTGGCGACGGCCAAGAACCATGTGCACAACATTCTCAGGAAGCTGCACGTGCACAGGCGCATCGAGGCGTCAGACTGGTACCGGCAGGGAGGCTTTCACCTCAAGCTGGAAGCCTAGATCGGGAGGACCATGACCACGTCTCCCGTACAGGACAAGCAATTTCGGCAGATGCTCGATGCCGCCCCCGATGCCATGGTCGTCGTCGACCAGGTGGGTGGTGTGGTGGCGCTGAATCGGGAGGCCGAGCGGCTGTTCGGGTGGACCGACGCGGAGCTCCGGGGCGAGCCGTCCAGTCGGCTCATACCGCAGCGCTTCCAGCAGGTGTACGATGCCCTGAGCGGGAGCGATGCCGAGTTGCCGGAGACCGGGCCGAAGCGTGCTCCGGTCAGAATCTTTGCGCGACGACGGGACGGGAGCGAGTTCCCGGTCGAAATCCACCGCAGCCCGCTTGGTCCTGGCACGGACGCGCTGTCTTTGGTGACGCTGCACGATCTCACCGCGTGGCGGGACGTTCAGGAGAGCCTGTTCCGGCAGAAGGAGCAGGCCATCGTCACCCTGGCATCGATCGCGGACGCGGTCGTCACGACCGACGTGGCGGGAACGATCACGTTTCTGAACCCCACGGCGGAGCGGCTCACCGGTTGGCGCACTACCGAAGCGCTGGGACAGCCCGTGGACACCGTGCTCACGCTCATCAGCGACGCGACGCGGCAGCCCCTGGAGAGCATCCCCGCCCGCTGTCTCCGCGAAGGGCGCGCGGTGGACCTGGCCGACGGCGTGCTGCTGCTGCGCCGCGATGGGACGGAGGTGCCGATCGGGGACTCGGCGGCCCCACTCCGAGACCGCCACGGGACCACGATCGGGGTGGTGCTGGTCCTTCACGACGTGACGGAGCGGCGGCGTGCCGCTCGAAAGCTTTCGCACGAAGCCACGCACGATGCCCTGACGGGTCTGGTCGGCCGAAAAGAGTTCGAGGAGCGCCTGGCGCGCGTACTGGGGGAAGCCGCGGCCGGTGTGGCGGAGCACGTGCTGTGCTACCTGGACCTGGACCGATTCAAGCTGGTGAACGATACCTGCGGTCACGAGGCCGGGGATGACCTGCTCCGCAAGATCGGCCGTCTGCTGAGCGGCCGGTTGCGCAGCCGCGACACGCTGGCGCGCCTCGGCGGCGACGAATTCGGCGTCCTGCTGGAGTACTGCTCGTTGACCAAGGCGGAAGAGATTGCCGGGAAGCTGCAGCGGGCGATCGCAGACTTCCGGTACCTGTGGGGCGAGAGGAGCTTCTCGCTGGGCGTCAGCATCGGCGTCATTCCCATCACCGCGGCGAGCGGACGCACGGCTGACGTCTTGCGCGCGGCCGACGAGGCCTGCTACGCCGCCAAGGACGCAGGAGGCAACCGCGTCCATCTCGCCGGGCCGGAGGTGGCCTCTGGCGTCCAGCACCAGGTGGAGAGCCGGCGGATCGTGCGCCTCACGCGAGCGGTCGACGAGGGCCAGTTTCAGCTGTACGCTCAGGCGATCGTACCCCTCGCGCCGGAGGTTCCGGCACGCCCCCGCTGCGAGATTCTGCTGCGCCTGCCCGACGAGCGTGGCGGCGTGGAAACCCCCGACGCGTTCCTCCCACAGGCGGAGCGCCATCGTCTCATGCCGGCGATCGACCGCTGGGTCGTGCGCCAGACGGTCGCCGTGCTGAGTCAGTGGCATCGCGACCACCCGGAGCTCGAGCTGCCGCTGTGCTCGATCAACCTCAGCGTTTCGTCATTGGACGATCCGGACCTGATCCCCGCCGTGCGAGAGTACTTGGGACAGCACCGGCTTCCGCCGGGGGCCCTGTGCTTCGAGATCACCGAGGCCGCCGCGCTCGGGAACTTCGCGCAACTGGTGCGGCTCATTGCCGAGATCCGGACCACCGGGTGCGGAGTCGGCCTCGACAACTTCGGCAACAGCCTGGCCTCGTTCGCCCACCTCAAGGCGCTGTCGGTCGATTACGTGAAGATCGGCGGGCACTACGTCCGGGGCGTCGTCGACGACCCCGTGTACGGCACGCTCGTGAGCGCCGTCAACGAGATCGGTCGCATCATGGGTATCGTCACGATTGCTGAAGAGGTGGAGAACGAAACCATTCTGGAGAAGCTGCGGGGCCTGGGGGTGGGATACGCCCAGGGCCATGCGGTGGCCCCGCCGGCGCCGCTGGTCGACAAGGACGGAGCCCTGACCCTCCCCCAGGTTCCCCGGTTGACTGAGGCCAAGACATAGGCGGACGGGTGCCGGGAGCTGCTCCGACACCCGTTGTTGGACGGCAATTGCTCTATCAGACGCAGCTGCCGACGCCCAGGCTGGTGACGCCCGTCAATGTCACCCCAGCTTTCGCCAAGGCTCGCCCAACGATGCTGCCACGGGTGAGCGTGAGGCCGGCACCCGAGAGAATGTTGCCTTTGAGGTTCGAATCCGTCAGCGTCGCGGCCGCCTCTGACCACCAGATCACATTGCACGCCTGCCCGCCGCCGGCCATGACCACGGAGAAGCTCGTGCCGGTCAAGGCGCCGGTGCTC
>DATDFC010000101.1:0-13487 GCA_036522815.1 Gemmatimonadales bacterium
GGCAGTACGGCGCATTCGCCTGTTGGGCGATCCGATCCTGCGGGTCCGCTGCGAGCGGGTCCAGAACGCCAAGTCCGCCGCGACCCGGCTGCTCGCGGATGACCTGCGGGACACCCTGCGTGTGGCCAAGGAGAAGCACAAGATGGGCCGGGCCCTGGCGGCGCCCCAGATCGGCGCACCGGTGCGGATCGTGTTCGTGGCGGTCGACAAGCAGCGCTGGACGATGATCAACCCGGAAATCACGGACGTGGGACCGGACGACTTCCTCGTGTGGGACGACTGTTTTTCGTTCCCCAATCTGTACGTCCGGGTAAGCCGCGCCTACCAGATCACCGTGAGCTATACCGACCTGAAGGGCAAGCAGCGTACCCTTCCGGTAGAAGGTCCGATGGCGGAGCTGCTGCAGCACGAGATCGACCACCTGGACGGTATCCTCGCCCTCGATCGCCCCAGCGGGGTGGACCCGTTCGCCTTGCGCTCGGAGTGGGAGAAGCTGCACGAGCCCGGTGAGCGCTACGGCCCGCCCACGCCGCGGGAGGTGTAAGCGCGCCCGCCGACCGGTTAGATTGCACCACGACAGGGGTGCCCGCGGAGCTGCCGCGGGCTGAGATCACACCCTTTGAACCTGATCCGGTTCGCACCGGCGAAGGGAGCTCCGTATGACCTGCGTCACCCAGATGCACTTCGCCCGCCGTGGCACGATCACTCCCCAGATGCAGCGCGTCGCGGAACGGGAAGGGCTGCCGCCCGAGCTCGTGCGCGACGAGGTCGCCCGCGGGCGGCTGATCATTCCCGCCAACGTGAACCACCTCGCCAAGCGGCTCGATCCGATGGCGATCGGCAAGGTGGCACACGTCAAGATCAACGCCAACATCGGGAACTCGGCGGTCGAGTCGAACATCGACCAGGAGCTCGAGAAGCTGCACCATGCGGTCCATTACGGCGCCGACACGGTCATGGACCTCTCCACGGGGGGCGACATCGACGCGATCCGGCAGGCGATCCTCGCGGCGTCGCCGGTGCCGATCGGGACGGTGCCGATCTATCAGGCGGTCACCGCGGTAAAGCAGGTCGAGGACCTCACGGCCGACGACCTGCTCGACATGGTGGAGCACCAGGCGCAACAGGGCGTGGATTACGTGACGGTGCACTGCGGGATCCTGCGCGAGTACGTCGGCCTCGCGCTCGGCCGGGTGACGGGCATCGTGTCGCGCGGTGGGTCGCTGCACGCCTACTGGATGATGCAGCACGGCCAGCAGAACCCCTTCTACGTGCATTTCGACCGCATTCTCGAGATCGCCCGCAAGTACGACGTGACGCTGTCGCTGGGCGACGCGCTGCGCCCCGGTTCGGTGGCGGACGCGAACGACCGGGCGCAGTTCGCCGAGCTCGAGACGCTGGGCGAGCTGACCACGCGCGCCTGGGCGCAGGACGTCCAGGTGATGATCGAGGGCCCGGGCCACATCCCGATGCACCTGATCGAGGAGAACGTCCGCAAGGAGAAGGCAATCTGCCACGAGGCGCCGTTCTACACGCTGGGACCGCTCGTGACCGACGTGGCGCCGGGCTACGACCACATCACGTCGGCGATCGGCGCGGCGATGATCGGGTGGTACGGGGCGGACATGCTGTGCTACGTGACGCGCAAGGAGCACCTTGGCCTTCCCAACGCCGAGGAAGTGCGCGAGGGCGTGATCGCGTACAAGATCGCCGCGCATGCCGCCGATATCGCGCGCGGCCGGCCGGGTGCGCGCGACCGGGACGACGCGCTGTCGCGCGCGCGCTACGCGTTTGACTGGAACGAGCAGTTCCGGCTGTCGCTCGATCCCGAGCGGGCGCGGGAGCTGCACGACGAAGCGCTGCCCGCGGAGTACTTCAAGAGCGCCGAGTTCTGCGCGATGTGCGGACCGAAGTTCTGCTCGATGCACATCACGCGGGAGATCGAGCGGAAGCTCGGGACGAGGGACGCGGTGCCGGCGGATTAGGGTGCGGGCGCGCAGCCGTCACTCGCCGACCAGCGCGAACGCCCGCACCGGAAAACTCCCCATCCCCCGCACCTTGACCGGCACCGCGAAGAACCGGAAGCCGTCGTCGGGCAGCTCCCGCAAGCCGCACAGGTGCTCCACGATCGGGATGCCGGCGCCGAGCAGCAGCGTGTGCGCGGGCCGCGTGCCGTCGCCCGCGTCGTCGATGTTGAGCGAGTCGATGCCGACGAGCGCCGCGCCCGCGGCGACGAGGTGCTCCGCCGCGACGCGGGTGAGATACGGGTGGCCCGTCCCGTAGCGCTCGGTCCGCCAGTGGATGTCCCAGCCCGTATGTACCAGCACGGCCTTGCCCTTCACCTCCCGCCCGCGGAACACGCCCACGTCGAGCGCCCGACCATCGCGTTCCGTGGCGCGGACCACCAGGCCCTCCAGGTTGGCGACCGCCTCGAGCGGGAAGTCGGCGATGTCCTTCCCCTGCTCGTAGCGATGGAATGGCGCGTCGATGTAGGTCCCCGTGTTGGCCACGAGCTCGATCTTTCCGATCTGGAAGGTCGTGCCGGGTCCGTAGCGCGTCTGGGACGCAGCGCGCGATAACCAGTCGCCGATCACGGGCGCCGGCAGGCCGGGGTAGGTGACCATGCCGTGCTCGATCGTATGGCTCACATCGATCAGGCGAGCCGTCATGGAGCGAGCGGCGGCGTCCGCCGCGCGGGGTCTTGGCCGTAGAACCGCTTGAGCTGCGCATACAGCTCGGGATGATCCCGCTCGAGCTGCAGCGGCTTCTCGAAGAACGTCTCGGTCGCGACCGCGAAGAACTCCGCCTTGTTGTTCGTACCATAGGGATCGAGCAATGTCGGGCGGTCCGCCGCGGCGTCCTGCCGCAGGCGCTCATACTCGTCCGACAGCACGCGGCCCCAGGTCCGGAGCGCGCCGCCCGAGAGCAGGGGCGTGCCATCCGCGCGGCCGTCCTCGTCGTCGAGCTGGTGCGCGAACTCGTGCAGCACGACGTTCCCGCCATCCGAGGGATCGCGTGCGCCGTTGAGCGCGTCGTCCCACGAGATCACGATCACGCCGTTGCCCCACGACTCGCCCAGCAGCGGCCCCGGAGGCTCGACGATGCCGCCGGCCGTGTGCGGGCGGGCGAACCTCGGCACGAAGGCGTGGGGGTACACGAGCACCGTGCGCAGCGCCGGGTAGCAGGGACCCTCGAGATGCAGCGACAGCAGGCACGCCCCCGCCGCGATCGTCACCTTCATTTCTTCCGTGAGCGTGAGGCCGCCGCAGCCCTCGATGTGCTTGTCCGAGAGAAACACCCGCACCAGCCGCAGCAGCCGTTCACGCTCCTCGGGACTGAGGCTGCGCGCGAGCGGGACATTGCGCTCCACGATCCCCTCCCACGCGGCCGGCACCGGGTGGCTCGACAGCCGCGGCGACCTCACGCGGATGCGGGGCACCAGCCATGAGAGCACGACATAGGCGGCCGCCAGCAAGGCGACGGCCACGAACAGGACCTCGACGAGCTCGATGAGACCGATCACCGGCTCCCCGGATGCGCTGCCGGCAGCACCCGGCCGAGCGCCTTGAGGAGCTGGCCGTCGGGCGACCCGCCGTCGCGCGCCTCGGCCAACACCACCGCGAACCGACGGCGCAGCAGCGGGTCGCGCATCGCCTGGGCCGCAAACTGGATGGTGAGAGGAATGAACCACGCCGCCTGACGCGCCCCGGTGCCGGCACGCGCCACGGCGGCGTACTGCTCGAACAACGCGAGCAGAAACCCGCCTTTCGAGGGAAACTGGCGGTAGATAGCCCCTTTGGTGAACCCAGCCGCCTGGGCGACTTCGTCGAGCGTGGCGAGCTCGATGCCGCGCTCGGCGAACACGCTGAGACCGGCCTGCAGCAGCAGGGCCCGCGTTTCCGCCTTGCGCCGCTGGCGTACGATACCCATGGGAATCAATGATACCGGTGAGAATCGATTTCGGCAAATGACCGCCGAGAACAGACTGTTCAGATACCCGTGAGTATCGTTTCCAGCCTCAGAACGCGTTTCTGTTTGCGTCACGAGGCGCGCCTCCCAAAGATTGGGGCCCCGGCCCCCGGCCCAACCCCGTTCCGAGGAGGCACCCCGTGACCGACCCTGCCGCTGGAACTCCCGCCGACCGGAGCCTGCAGTTCGATCGCGCCGAGGGCGCCCGCCAGACTCCCGGAACGGCGTGCTCGTTCTGCCAACAGCCGATTGCCGGATCCTATTACGAGATCAACGGCAAGGTCGCCTGCCTCAGTTGTCGTGGGCAGATCATGGCGGCGTGGAATCGCGGCTCCCCGGCGAGGCGTTTCGCCAAGGCGCTGGGATTGGGCGCTGCGGCCGCGGCGCTCGGTGCCGGCGTGTACTTCGGCGTCGAAGCCCTGACGGGCTACGAGTTCGGCCTCATCGCGGTGGTGGTGGGCCTGATTGTGGGGGCGGCCGTCCGCAAAGGCTCGAGCGGCCGTGGCGGCTGGCGCTACCAGCTGCTGGCGATGTTCCTCACGTACAGCGCGGTGGTGGCGACGGACTCGACGCTCATCGCGCGCGAGCTGCGGAAGGAAATACAGGCGCGGGCGGATTCCGCCCGTGTGGCGCCCTCGGTTGCCACGGCCCCTGCTGGCGTCAACGCCGCGACAACCACCGGCCACCAGCGCCCCGGCCCTCTGGCCCTGCTGCTTGGCATGATCGTGCTCCTCGGGCTCGCGTACGCCGCGCCGGTCATCATCGGTTTCTCGAGCCCGCTGCATCTGCTCATTGCGGGGTTCGCGTTGTACGAGGCCTGGAAGCTGAACCGCGGCGTCGCGCTCCGGGTGACGGGACCGTATCAGGCTGCGCGAGCCGTACCCGGCTGACGGTTCCTCCGTGACGGACGCTTTGCGGGGGCGGGCCGCGTCGCCCTGCCCCCAATGCGGTACAGAGGTGGCGCCGGCACTGCTCGCGTGCCCGTCGTGCCAGCGCCTCGTGCATACGGACGAGCTCAAGCGCCTGGCGGCCGCGGCGGAGCAGGCCACCCAGGCCGGCGACTCGAGCGCGGCGCTCGCCGCCTGGCGCGCAGCGCTCGACCTTCTGCCGCGCGACTCGACTCAGCATCAAGTGGTGTCCGCCCGCGTCCTCGAGCTGAGTCGCGCCATCGACGGAAAGCGGGAGCCGCGGGCCACACCGCAGACGTCGCGGCTCGGCAAGGGCGCCGCCGGGCTGGGTGCGCTGGGTGCGTTGCTCGTCAAGTTCAAGTTCGCCCTCATCTTTCTCCTCACGAAAGCCAAGCTGCTCCTGCTCGGGCTCACCAAGGCGAGCACGTTCTTCACGATGGTGCTGTCGGCCGGCGTGTATTGGACCATCTGGGGATGGAAGTTCGCGCTGGGGGTGGTGCTCTCCATCTACGTGCACGAGATGGGCCACGTCCAGGCGCTGCAGCGCTACGGCATCAAGGCGACGGCGCCGATGTTCATTCCGGGTGTGGGCGCCGTGGTGCGATTGAAACAGTACCCGGCCGACCGGCGCGAGGACGCGCGCGTCGGCCTGGCGGGCCCGATCTGGGGCCTCGGGGCCGCTGTGGTGGCGTACGCTGTGTACCGCGCGACGGAGAGCGGGATCTGGGGCGCCATCGCCCATTTCGGCGCCTGGGTGAACCTGTTCAACCTGCTTCCCGTGTGGCAGCTGGACGGCGGCCGCGGATTCCGCGCGCTCACCAGGGGCGAGCGCTGGATCGCCGCGGCGTTGATCGGCGCGATGTGGCTCGTCACCGGCGAGGGGTTGCTGGCCCTGCTCGGCCTCGCCGCCGCCGCGAGCGCCGGCTTCACGGAAGGCGCGGATCAACCCGATCCGACCATCCTCGTGCAGTACGGCCTGCTGGTGGTCCTGCTGTCGCTCGTGAGCTGGAGTGCCGTCCCCGCAGCCGCCGCCCGATAGCCAACCGAATGCCCGCGCGGGACTTGACTCGAGTGGGCCCCAATCGAGTATGTTTGCCCTTCGGTCGTGAATCCATTGGAGCGCCGGGATGACGTACATCATCGCAGAGCCGTGCATCAACGTCAAAGACCGCTCGTGCGTGGATGTGTGTCCGGTGGACTGCATCTACGAGGGCGAAGACATGCTCTACATCCACCCGGACGAGTGCATCGACTGCGGCGCCTGCGAGCCGGAGTGCCCGGTCACCGCGATCTTCCCGGAAGAGGACACCCCGCCGCAGTGGAAGTCCTACATCGCGAAGAACCGCGACGTGTTCCAGGGCGCCAGCCCGCCCGGTAAGCCGCAGCGCAAGGGGTCGTGACCCCGAGCCCCGGGTGCCACAGCCCGGGGTTCTCGTTTTTTCAGGCCAGGCCGCTCAGGAAATCGGTCAGGAGTCGACCGGTCGCGAGCGGCTGCTCGAGCGGCGCCAGATGGCCCGCGGCGGGAATGACGTGACATTGGGCGCCGGGGATGAGAGCCGCCATGGTCTGCGCCGCCGCCGGCGGTGACACCTGGTCGTCCTCGCCCACCACGATCAGCGTCGGGACGCGCACCGCACGGAGGGTTGCGGTCGAATCGGGCCGGTCGCGCAGGGTGCGGAGCGCGCCCACCAGCCCGGGCACCGTCCAGCGACGCGCCATCTCGCGCACCTGTGCCACGACTTCGGGTTGCGTGCCCAGCGTCGCCGGCGCCAGCAAACGCGGCAGCAACCGATCGATCACGGCGTCCTGCCCCTGACGCTCGGCCAGCGCGGCGAGCTCGTCCCGGCCGCGCTTCCCTTCCGCGGAGTCCGGCTCCGCCTTCGTGTCCGCAAGGATGATCGCCCGCACGCGCTCAGCGTGACGCCGCAGCAGCTCGAAGACGACGTACCCGCCCATCGACAGGCCGCACAGCACCGCCGCGCGGATGCCGAGCGCGTCGAGCACGGCCACGAGATCGTCCGCGTAGCGCACCAGCGTATAGCCGTCGCTCGCGGGAGCGCCCGAGGCACCGACGCCCCGCAGATCGGGCGCGATCCGCTTCACGCGCGACAGCATGGCGAGCTGGTGACGCCAGACGGTGCGGTCGAACGGGAACCCGTGCACGAACAGCACGGGTACGCCCTCGCCCCTCACCTCGACGCCCAGCTCCACGTCGCCCGCCGGTACCCGGATCGGTGCATGGCCGCCGGTGGGACGGGGCCCGAGAAACCGGACGATCTCCTCCGGAATCGGCGTGGCTCGTCCGACGCGGTCGATGCACACGAACACGATCTCCGCTTCCGCCACGAGGACGTCGTCCGCCGGACGCCGGACGGCGTGCCGCAGCGTGATACTGGTCGTGCCCCGGTTGGTCACCGCCGTCTCGATGCGCAGCACGTCGCGGGACAGCACGGCCGCCTTGTACTCCACGACCGTTTTGCGTACCGCCGGCCAGACGCCGTTGCGCTCGAACAGATCCATCCCGGGTCCGCGTGCGAGCGCATCCCACCGAGCCCGCTCGAGCAGCGTCAGCAGCGCGGCCTGGTTCAGATGGCCGAACGCGTCGCATTCATACGGATAGACGGTCAGCTCGACGGTCGCGAACGGAGTCACGGGACCGCAAACGTATGCCAGAATACGACGCGTTGCACGCCGTACGTTGCACGTTGTAAGAGAACGGCGAACGCCTTGGCCCCATAGGTGGGATCGAGCGTGAGACCGTGCTCCGACGCGAGGCGGCGGGCGCGCTCCCCTGCGGCGGTGGGCCACCCGTAGCCTCGACCCAAGCCATTGACGACCTCTGGGGCGCGGGGAGGGGGGAGCGGTACCCCCTGGTCCGCCAGCAGGCGCCTGGCCGCCCGAGCGAGTCGCATGGTCCGCCAGCCATTCGCGACCAACCATGGTGCTACGCGCACGGCGACGACCCGCGTCGGCCAGCCGAGCGCGCCGACCGCCAAACACACTCCGGCGGCGGTGCCGCCTGTGCCCAGGGGGAGGACGATCGTGTCGGGAGGGGCGGCGACCTGCAGGGCGAGCTCCAGCCCGGCGAGCACGTGCCCCGCCACCGCTCGCGGGTGAGCCCCACCGCCGGGGATCCAGCGCCGCTCCCCGAGCGCGCCCGCGCGACGCCAGGCGGCCAGCACGGCGAGTGGCAGGGTCGCCGGTGCGCGCGCGCGCACGATCAGCGCGGCCCGACGCTCGCACGCCGCCGCGACGGCGCGGCTCTCGACGGTGTCGGGTTGGCGGAACTGCGCGAGCACGGTGCGGTGTCCCAAGGCCGCCGCGTGGACCGCCGTGCAGAGGCAGTGGGTCGACCCCGTGCCGCCCGCCGTGACGAACACGATTCCCGAGGGGACGCCCGTCAGCAGGAACTCGAGCCCGCGCACCTTGTTGCCGCCGCCCCGAGTCGCGGCCCGGTCTTCGCGCTTGAGGCTGAGCGCGGCCACGCCGAGCGCGCCGGCGAGCGCCGGCGCCGGCTCGAGCGGTGTAGGCCACTCGCCCAGGCGACACGGCGCGAGCGCCGCGCGTATCTTGTCACTCAGCAGCGCCGGATCAGACACCTGAACCCCGATCCCGAGGATGCCGATGCGGGTTGCCACGGACTACATCCGCCACGCCGCGCGCGCCGCCCGCAAGTACGCGGGCGACCCGTTGGGCGGCGCTCCCCCCTCGCAACCGCCGGACGCCGAATTCTACAAGACGCTCGCCAAGGCGCTGGAGGAGATCGCCGCGGCGCTGGACGAGCTCAGTAAGCAAGAGTGAGCTACATCCGCACGCCGGCGGCGCTCGCCGACGCGGTGGCGGCGCTGCGGCGCGAGCCCCTGGTCGCCGCCGACACCGAGGCGGCGAGCTTCCATCGCTACCACGACCGTATCTTTCTGATCCAGCTGGCGAGCCCGTCGCTGACGGCGATCATCGACCCCCTGGCGATCCCCGACCTCTCCCCCGTCGGCGGCCTGCTCGCCGACCCGCAGGTCGAGAAGATCTTCCACGACGCCGACTACGACCTGCGGATCCTGGACCGGGACTATGGCTTCCGGGCACGCCGGCTGTTCGACACCCGGATCGCCGCTCAGCTCGCGGGCGAGCCGGCCGTGGGGCTCGCGGCGCTGCTGGAAAAGTACGTGGGGGTGAAGCTGGCCAAAGAGCATCAGAAGGCCGACTGGTCGCGCCGGCCGTTGCCGCCCGCCATGCTCGCCTACGCCGCCGCCGACACGCAACATCTCCCGGTGCTGCGTGAGGCGTTGCGCTCCCGGCTCGTGGGACTCGCGCGGCTCTCCTGGGCCGAAGAGGAGTTCACGCGCCTCGAGGACCTGCGCTGGACCGGGCCGGCCGATGGGGGCGGTGGGGACGCGTTTCTGCGCATCAAGGGGGCGAAGGCGCTGCCGCCGCGTCAGCTGGCGGCGTTACGCGAGCTGTATCGCTGGCGCGAGACGGTGGCCGCCGACCAGGACCGGGCGACGTTCCGCGTCATCGGGAACGACGCGCTCGTCGCGGTGGCCCGCGCCCTGCCGCGATCCGCCGCCGAGCTGGGGGGCCTCGGCCAGGTCCCCGCCGCGCTCGCGACGCGCCACGGCGCCGCGCTGCTGGACGGCGTGCGCCGGGCGCTCGCGCTGGACGAGGCGGATCTGCCGAGAGTGGAGCGCACCCCCCGACCCCCGCGCGACACGAGCGTCGAGGCGCGCGTCGAGCGTCTCAAGGTCGCCCGCAATCGCGTCGCCCAGGAGCTCGGCCTCGAGCCGGGCGTGCTGTGCGGCCGCTCGACCCTCGAGGCCGTCGCACGCGCCCAGCCCGTCCCAAACGACCGCGCCGGGCTCGCCCGAATCGGGGAGCTCCGGCGCTGGCAAATCGAGGCATTGGGAGACGCGCTGCTGGCGGCGCTCGCCTAGAGGCCCATCAGCGCCCGCACTTTGGGATCCATCCGCTCGGGCGTCCAGTACGGCTCCCACACGATCTCGATGTCTACGTCCGTGACGCCCTCGAGGCCACGGATTACGCGGTAGGCGTCGTTCGTGATCATCGGACCGGCGGGACAGCCGGGGGAGGTGAGGGTCATGTTGACGCGCACGTCGCCGCCGGCGACCTCGACGTCGTACACCAGGCCGAGGTCGATGATGTTCATGTCGAGCTCGGGATCTTTGACCTGGCGGAGCGCCTGCCGCACCGCCTCTCCCGTGAGTTCCGCCGGCACCGTCATTGCTCTGCTCCCTTCCATCTCCTGTGGCCGAACCTAGCGGGCCGCGTAGCCGCGCACCAGGCAGCGGCGGCGGCGCGCGATCCAGGCGTACAGCCGCCGGGCGATCGGCAGCACGCCCGGCAAGCGGAACGGCCACGCCAGCCAGCGACCGTGCGGCAGCAGCGTGAGCAGCTGCGGCGCGGCGTCCGCGCCCGCGAACACCCGGCCGTCCGGGGGCGGGAGCACGAGGTGCATCGCCGCCGCCAGCGCGGGAAGCGGAATCCCGAACGCCGCCACGCGGGCCTGATCCTGGAACGGGACCAGCGCGATGCGCTGTTCCCGGTCCCAGCGCCGCACCAGGTCGACCGCCTGCAGGCAGAAGCCGCACTCGCCGTCGTAAATCAGCGTAGCCCGGTCAGGGCGCATCGGAGGCTCGCGCGGCGGCGTCGGCGACGTGCCCACGTACTCCCTTGAGAATGGTGAACGGGCGTCGCGCGCGCGGCGCGTAGGCACGGTTGGTGAGCAGGACGACGAACAGGTCGCGGTCCGGATCGATCCACAGCGACGTGCCCGTCCACCCCGTATGTCCATAGCTGCGTGGTCCGAACCGGGCTCCCGCGCTCGAGACGCTCTCCCCGGTAGGGAGCGCCTGCCACCCCAGGGCTCGCGCCTCGCTGCCGTGGCCGAAGTCAGCCCCTTTCGTGGTAAACAGCCGGACGGTTTCCTGCTTGAGCAGCCGCCGCCCGTCCGGCAGCGCGCCTTCGCGCAGCATGAACTGGGCGAAGCGCGCCACGTCCATCGCCGAGGCGAACAGGCCCGCGTTGCCCGACACCCCCCGCAGCCTGAAGGCACTGCCGTCGTTCACAACGCCCGCCACCGGATGCCCGCGCCACACACCGGTCGGGGCGATCCACGGCCGCAGCCGGACCGGGGGGCGAAACATCGTGGCGCGGAAGCCGAGCGGCGCGAACACCTCGCGCGCGACGAAGCCGTCCAGTGGCTCTCCCGTCACGCGCTGCACTACGGCCCCCAGCAGGATCGCGTTCAAGTCACTGTAGATGACGCGCGTGCCGGGCGCGACCCGAGGTGCTTCGGCGAGAACCCGTCGCATCACGGCCGCGCTGTCGTGGAGCGCCTTGAGCTCGGCGTCCGGGATGTCCGCTCGCAGGCCGGAGGTGTGGGTGAGCAGCTGGCGCACGGTGACGCCCGCCGTCTGCGTGCCCTGCAGCTCCGGGAGATAGGTCGCGACCGCCGCATCGAGGCGCACGCGCCCGCGCTCGACGAGGAGCATCAGGGCCGGGGTGGTCGCGATCACCTTGGTGAGCGACGCCAGGTCGTACAGCGTACTCTCGGGATCGACGGCACGACTCGCCGCCGACCAGGTGAGATGCCCGTACCCCTTGGCGAACAGCACCGTGTCGCGCCGCCCCACGACCAGCGCCGCGCCGGCGTAGGCCCCCTGTCGGATGCCGTCCAGCACGAGCGGGTCGAAAGAGTCGGCGTTGAAGCCGGGTGGACTAACCCCGGCGCCACGCCCCGGGGTTGGCACGGACCCCGTCTGCAGTATGAGGACTAGCGCTAGGACCACACGCCCGGTATCCGGCGCCCGCAGGCGGGGCAGCGGCCGTCGGCGCCGATCCGCTGCCGCGTGATCACGTACCCGGTGCGCTCGACGAGCAGATCGCCGCAATCGGGACACCACGTGTTTTCCCAGCGGCCCACCCTGCCCGGGACGTTCCCCGCGTACACGAACTTGAGGCCCGCCTCCGCCCCGATCTCGCACGCCCGGACGAGCATCTCCGGCGTGGTGTTGTCCGGGTCGGTCATGCGGTAGTCCTTGTGGAACGCGGTGAGGTGCCAGGGGATCTCGGGACTCACCGACGCGATGTAGGCCGCGGCCCGCTCGAGCTGGGCGGTGTCATCGTTGAAGCCGGGCACGACGAGCGTCACGAGCTCGAGCCAGAAGCCGCGCTCGTACACCATGCGGATCGCGTCCAGCACGTGCTGCAGCACGCCGCCGAGCTCGCGGTAGCGCCGATCGTCCATCGCCTTGAAGTCGATCTTGTAGCAGTCGGTCCACGGACGGATGTAGTCGAGCACTTCCGGCGTGGCGTTGCCGTTCGAGATGAACGCCGTCTTGAGACCACTCGCCTTGGCTACTCGGAACACGTCCACGGCCCATTCGGCGGTGATGAGGGGCTCGTTGTACGACGAGCCGACCAGCCGGGCCCCGTGGCGCAGCGCCTGCCGCACCAGGCCGTCGGGTGTCACGTCCGTCGGGAGCACTCCCGCGGCGGCGTCGCGCAGCGCCTGGCTGGTGAGCCAGTTCTGGCAGTAGCCGCAATGAAAGTCGCACCCCAGCATCCCGAACGTGAGCGTGTCCGAGCCGGGGAGGGCGTGGAAGAAGGGCTTCTTCTCGGTGGGATCGCACTGCAGCGCCGCCACGTATCCGGCGGGCGCGTACAGGGTTCCGTCCTTGTTGAAGCGCACCTTACAGATGCCGCGCCGGCCCGGTTTGACGAGACAGCGATGCCCGCAGGCGAAGCAGCGCACCGCGCCCTCCGGCAGCCGCTCGACGAGCTCGCCCTCGCGCACCCTGGCGTCCAGTGCCTGCGAGAGGGTGGCGGCCCCTCCGTCGGGCGCTGCGTGGGTGAGCAACGAAACGATGCCGCGCTGCGTCATAGACCTGCCCCCTGCCCTTCTTTCATCAATATAGCCCCCTGAGCGCGGGATCAGCCGCCGGCGCGCAGCGTACCGGGCGCCAGCTGGTACAGGAGCAGCGCCGTGGCGATGTCGCGCGGCGACAGCTCCCGCACCTTGGGCGCGGCGTACATGAGGTCGCCGGGGTCGTGGGAATGATCGAGACCGATCAGGTGTCCGATCTCGTGCATCGCCATCACGCGCAGGTCGTCCGGGGTGAGTGGCTGCCCTTTGGGATCGAAGGTCGCGAGCGTGACGACGCCGCTCGTCAGCCCTCCGTCGGCGTCCCACTCGAGGTCGGTCTGGCCGGTGCGCTCGCCTTCGAACTGGATGCGCCACTGGAACCGCACCTCGGCGGACGCCGAATCGGCATCGAGCGCGAAGCGCACGGGCACGCCCGCCTGCTCCCAGCCCTGGAAGGCGCTGCGCACGGCATCGAGGAACGCGGGCTGGAAGTTCGCGACCGTGCCCGCGGTCAGATACACCCGCACCGGGCGCGCCATACGGTTGTCCCACCGATGCAACCCCGAGTCCGAGCTGGCGGCCACGATGTCGTTCAAGTACGTGAGGCCGGCGCTGGCCCGGATGCGACGACGAATCTCGGAGCGTGCGAGCAGCACCATGTAGCTCGGCCCCGCGGCGTCGCCTCCGGGTCCCGTGGCGAGCGGGGGCGGGGGGGCGGCGGCGGGGGGGGC
>DATDFC010000102.1:0-88011 GCA_036522815.1 Gemmatimonadales bacterium
GAAATCGCGGCGAGCAGGCGCGCCGCGCCGGGATCGAGCGCCAGCGCGCCGATGAAGCGCCCCTGCGCCGGCACGCCTTCGAGACCGGCCGCGCTGGCGACGAACGCCAGGTAGGTCGGAGCGTTGTCGAGCACGCTCGACAGCGCGCCCGCCGTCCAGAAGAACTCCCACGGCTGGGTCACCCCGAACGGCATGCCCAATACCGTACGCGCTCCCTCGCTCCAGCCGTTGAGGATCTCGAGCACGGGCGACATTGTCACGAAGATCCCCGCGAACAGCACCGCCACCTCGACGATCGGGCCGAACGTGAACGCGTTGCGCTCGCGGTTCTCGCTCGGGGTCGCGCCATAGGCGGTGAGCGCGAACGCCACGAGGACGACCTCCTGAGCCCCCGCGGCCCAGGGTCGTCCCGCGGCCGCGGCCTTACCGGCGGCGATGATCGTCAGGAGCACGGCGCCGAGCGCGGCCACGGAGACCCCGCCCCGGACCCGCAACGGCTCGTGCACCATGACCTGCTCGAGCTGCGAGCCGGGGCGCTGCCGCTCTTCGCGGTCCAGGGCCCATTGATCCCACACGTTGAAGATGACGAGCAGCGAGGCCGTCATGGTGAGCCACTGCGGCCACAGTCGCAGGGTCCACTCGAACGGCACGCCCTTCAGGAAGCCGAGCAGGAGGGGCGGATCGCCCACAGGGGTGAGCAGGCCACCACAGTTC
Source organism: Gemmatimonadales bacterium (assembly GCA_036522815.1). Classification (GTDB taxonomy): domain Bacteria; phylum Gemmatimonadota; class Gemmatimonadetes; order Gemmatimonadales; family GWC2-71-9; genus AG41. The sequence continues at coordinate 715 of DATDFC010000102.1, forward strand.
GAGACGAGAAAGATGAAGAAGATGACGATGTGCGCCGTGCGCTGCCGGCTCCTGTTGGCCCGCAACAACGGCCGGATCAGCAGGACCGAGGCCCCAGTGGTGCCCAGCAGGTTCGCGAGCACCGCTCCCAGTCCGAGCATCCCCGTGTTCACGAGCGGCGTGCCAGAGAGGGAGCCCTGGATGTGGATGCCACCGGTGATCACGAACAGCGCGCCGATCACGACGATGAACCCGACGTAGTCGTGGATCTTGTCCGCCAACACCACCCGGCCGGGCTCCCCCCACGCGATGCCCAGCTGCCACAGCACCGGGAGCGAGACCGCGACCGCGACGATGGCCTTGTTGCCGTTCGGATGCCACCAGCGCGGGGCGACGAGCGGCAGCACGGCGATCGCCGCGAGCAGCGCCACGAACGGCAGAGCGCTCACGAGTGGGAGTTGGGCCCCCAGCATGGGGCCAGACACTAGGCCGCACGCGTGGGACGGTCAAGCCCGACGCGGTCGCTCGATCGTCTGGCGGTCCCGCGCCCGCGCGCTACGTTAGCACGCTGATGCCGCTCGCCGCCGCGCTCCTGCTCCTGACACTCGGGCTGACGAGCGACGCGTACGCCCAGGCGTACCTGGGCCTTGACGCCACTGTGACCTCGCCCTACGTGTGGCGCGGCATCACCCGGGCCAACGGCTGGAGCGCCCAACCCGAGGGCTTCGCGAGCGTGCGGGCGCGCGGTGTGTTTTTTTCGGCCGGCGCGTGGGCCAGCTACGAGCTCGGCGACGCCGGGCCCGACGACCGGTCGGATCTCGGTGCCGGCCACGCCGGACTCGCCGAGCTCGACTATTGGGGGCAGGCCAGCTGGTCGCGCGGCCTGATTCAGGCGTCGCTTGGGGGCATCCGTTACACGTTTCGCGGCACCGCTCCGACCGCCGGCCGTACCCGCGCCGATAACACGACCGAGCTGTACGTGGACCTGCGCGCGACGTCCAAGTACGTCGTGCCCGGCGTCGCGCTGTGGCTGGACGTGGACCGGGTGCGCGGCGCCTACATCGAGGGCAGCGCCACGGTGCCGCTGCTCGCCAACCCGCTGGCCGCGCCGTTCATCGCCTTGATCACGCGCGGCGCCGTGGGCTACACGCTCGGTCAGGAGGGCGCTTACTTCGTGCGCGCCGGCGTCACCCACGTGGACCTGTCCATGTCGGGCGACGTGACGCTGCACCCGCTGCATGTGGCGACGGTGCTGCGTCTCGAGGGGCACGTGCAATTCAACGCGGACGACGCGACCCGGCCCTCGAGCGCCACCCCCAACAACGCGCAGCGCAGCGCCAAGCTATGGGCGGCCCTGGCGCTGCGGCTGTCGCCACGGATCGTCTCGTGGTGAGGGCGCGCGGGCGGATCGCGCTGGCGCTGTCGCTCGCGACCGCGGGGTGTATCGCGTACCACGAGGTATCGCTGCCGCGTGACGTCTCGGCGCCTCCCACGCCGGCCACGCCGGCCGGGCTGCGGGCGGGGTTCGGGCGAGCCGACATCACGCCTCCGCCCGGCGTCGGGCTCGCGGGCAACGGCCCGGAGGGTCGCCGCGCCGCGGGGTATCGGGTGCACCTGTACGCACGCGCCCTGCTGCTCGAGGATCGGACGGGCGAGCGCGTCGCGCTCGTCACCGCTGATCTGCCGCAGGTCACCGCGAACCTGCATCGTCTTACGGCCCGGCGGATCCGCGACTCGACCGGGATCGGTGCGGATCGTCTGGTGATCGCCGCCACGCACGTGCACGCGGGCCCGGGTCATTTTTACGCCGAGCGCCAGTACAACCGGAGCACGTCTCAGGTCGAGGGCTACGACTCGGCCATGGTCGAGTTCCTCGTGTCGCGCTTCGCCCGCGCCGTGCTCGACGCGCAGCGCGATCTGCGCCCGGCACGGGTCGCGTGGGGTGCCACCGCGGTATGGGGACACACGCGCAACCGGAGCTACTCCGCCTTCCTGCGCAACAAGCCCGAGTGGACGCCGCCCGCACCAGTGCCGTCCGGGCTCGACCCGGCGCATCGTGCGGTGGACCCGCTCTGGACCCTGCTGCGGGTGGACCAGCGCGGCCGCGGCGCGGACAGCGGCTACCAGCCGGCCGGCGCGCTGAGCGTGTTCGCGATGCACGGTACAGCGGATGCTACGGAGAACGACCTGCTGGACGCAGGTATCCACGGGATCATCGAGCACGGGCTCGAGCGGCACGTCGACTCGCTGAGCCGGCGGGGCACGGGCTATCACCTTCTGGCGAACGGAGCGGAGGGAGACGTTTCGCCCGACTGGCCGGTGCAGTCGCGCTGCGGTGCGCCGGCCCTCCGTCCCGTGGTGGGGCCCGGCGGGCCGCGCACCCCGCCCCCGCCGTGGGAGTGGCGCGACCCGGCGCCGGCGTGGATGCGGCTGTGTCTCGCCGCCGCGCGCCGGTACGTGAACAGTGCGGGTGACTCACTCGCCGCTCGCGCCGCCGCGCTGTTCGACTCACTCGGGCCGCGGGTGCGCGGGGATCTGCGCGTCGCCGTGGCGTTCCGGACGCTGCGCCTCAAGGGCGATCCCCGCCTCTGCCCGTATCCCGAGGCCGGGTCGTCCACGGTGGGCGGCGCCGAGGACGGGCGCACCCGGCTGTACGGCTGGCGCCTGTTCGGGATCTTCCCGCTCGGGCTCGAGGAAGGCGGGCACTCCATTCGTCCCGACCCGCACGATTGCCAGCGCGAAAAGCGCGTCGCCCTGGGCGGGCTGCAGCGCAAGCTCGTCGTGGGCCAGCACGGTCTGCCGGACGTCGCGCAGCTCTCGGTAGTCCGCCTGGGCGATCTGCTCCTGGGCGTGGTCCCGGCCGAGGTGACGACGCGGGCCGGCGCCCTGTTGGAGCACGCCATGGCCGACAGCGCCGGGGCCGCAGGGCTCGCGCCCCGGGCCGTGGTCATCGTGGGCCTCGCCAACGGCTACATGCAGTACGTCACGACCGAAGCGGAGTACGGCGAGCAGGCGTACGAGGGCGCGTCCACGCTGTACGGACCCAACACGGCCGCCGTTCTCTCGGAAGAGCTGGGCAGGCTGGCTGGCGCGCTGGTGCGCTCGGGTGCGAGTCCCGCGAACCCGGTCGACTCGCTGATCACCTACCCGGGCGCCTCCGTCCCCATCCTGCCGCGGCGCACCGCGGGGCCGGGCCCCGACCGCGTGGAGCGGGTGGTGCTCGGTCAGTCCTGCGCGGGCGACACGCTCGTCGTGAGGTGGCGCGATCTCTACCCGGGACGCCTGGTCCCGGCCGACGGGCCGGTGCTGCGGATCGAGCGACTCTCGGGCGAGCGGTGGGACGTGGCCGCGTGGGACGGCGATCGTGAGCTCGAGATTCGGGCCGTGCGCGCGCGCGGTGCGCGAGGTTACGAGTGGGAGGCGCGCTGGCACCACCCAGCGCGAGCCGGCTCGCTCCGCGTCGTGCTCGTGGCACGGCCGGGGCTCGCCGAGCTGACGGGCGACCCGGTCGCGTGTCGAGGCAGCGCGCCCTAGAACGCGACCCGCACGGCCACGCTGCCGCGCAGCCCCTTTTGCGCTTATGATTCACATGGCGCGGTGACGTTCGCGCCCCCTGCCGGGAGCGGTCCATCCCCTTCGGTGGACCGAGGCGTTGCCCAAACGGCCCCCCCGCAGCGGTTCCTCCACCAATGGGTGTGGTGTCATGACGGACCTCACGACCGAAATCCTGGCCCTCAAGGCAGAGCGGCAGGCCGCGATCCTGGCCCACAACTACCAGCGACCCGAGATCCAGGATGTGGCGGACGTGGTCGCGGACTCGCTCCGGATGGCGCGGCGCGCCAGCGAACTCGATGCGCCGCTCCTCGTCATCTGCGGCGTGCACTTCATGGCCGAGACGGCCGCGATCGCCAACCCCGACAAGCGCGTGCTCATCCCCGACCCGGATGCCGGGTGCTCGCTCGCCGCGACGATCGAGGCGTCAGATGTGCGAGCCTGGCGCGCCACGCATCCTGATGGCCTGGTGGTCGCCTACGTGAACTGCAGCGCCGCGGTAAAGGCCGAGGCCGACTACTGCTGCACCTCGGGCAACGCGGTGGCGGTCGTGCAGGCACTGCCGCCCGACGTCCCGGTGTTGTTCGTGCCGGACTTCTTCCTGGGGAGCCACGTGCGCCGCGTGACGGGGCGCCCCATCGAGGTGTGGATGGGGGAGTGTCACGTGCACGCGGCGCTCGGCCCCGCGGACGTGGAGGCCAGGCGGCGCGAGCATCCTGATGCCGAGTTCCTGGTGCATCCCGAGTGCGGCTGCGTGACGGGCACCATGTATTCCGCGGCGGCGGACGGCGACGTCGCCGCCGGCCGTACCTACATCGTCTCGACCGAAGAAATGACGCGGCGGGCGCGGACCTCGCCGGCGCGACGCTTCGTGGTCGCGACCGAGACGGGCGTGCTGTACCGGCTGCGCCGCGAGAACCCCGACAAAGAGTTCTACCCGCTGGCCGAGTCGGCCGAGTGCCGCTTCATGAAGCAAATCACGCTCGAGAAGCTGCGCGACTCGCTGCGTGACCTGAAGCACGAGGTGACCGTTCCTCACGACGTTGCCGGGCGGGCGCGGCGCGCGATCGATCGGATGCTCGCGATTGGCTGAGTCTCCCCAGCGCGACGCAGTCCGCCGGGCCCTCGAGGAAGACCGCGCCGCGAACGACGTCACCACCCGCCTGCTCGGCGCGGCCGCGCGCCGGCCGGCGTGCGCGCGGTTCGTGGCGGAGGGCCGCTTCGTGGTCGCGGGCCTCCCGATCCTCCCCCTCGTGTATGCGGAGCTCGACCCCGACGCCCAAATGGAAGCGCTGTGCGCCGAAGGAGAGTGGGTAGCTGTGGGCGCCGTGCTCGCGAGTGTCGGCGCGAGCGCGGCGACATTACTCTCGGGCGAGCGCGTTGCCCTCAACTTCCTGCAGCGCCTGTCGGGCATCGCGACCGTCACGCGCCGGGTGGTCGACGCCGTCGAGGGAACGGGCTCGCGGATCACGCACACCCGCAAGACCACGCCGGGTCTGCGCGCGCTCGAGACCTATGCGGTGACGGTGGGTGGCGGGGTCGAGAATCGCCGCTCGCTCGCCGACGCCGTGCTGTGGAAGGACAACCACTGGGCGCTGCTCGGGTCGGGAGACCTCGGGCAGGCGCTGCGAGGGGCACCCCCCGGACTGCCGGTGGTCGTCGAGGTCGAGAACGACGCGCAGCTGGAGCGGGCGCTCGCCGCCGGTGTGGGCCACATCCTGGTCGATAATCAGCCGCCCGAGCGCGTGGCCGCGTGGGTGCGGCGTGCCGGGCCGGACGTGACGGTCCAGGCGTCGGGTGGCATCACGCCCGCGACCGCGCGCGCCTACGCGGAGGCCGGAGCCCACTTGATCTCGATCGGCGCCCTCACCCACTCGGCGCCCGCGGCCCCGATTCGGGTGGATCTCCTCCCCACCGACTGACCCCGGGCGCAAGCCCGGGGTTCAAGAAGACCGACCCTTTTTCCGATCTGCTGCGCCCTCCCCGTGTTGCGGCTGCTGCGTGGCGATGTAGGTGACGGCGTCCCACGCGTTGTGAATGCCGATGAAGAGCAGCGCGAGGGCCGTTACGCCGATGACCAGGAGCGAGCGCGGCAGATCGCGCTGCAGGAACAACGCTGCCACGAGCATGGTCAAGTACGCGATCAGCGGAAAGATGCAATGCCACAGCCAGTCCTCGAGCACCGGCGTGTAGCCCTGCGCCCGTCGGGCCCGTTTGATGACGACCGCCATATAAACGACTCCGGCAACGCCGCTGGCGCTGAGGGCCAGTTGCGCGTTCGAGAGCGCGCGCCAGGGCACGCTCATGATCGCCGAGATGAGCAGCGCGCCGCAGAGATGCACGATCGTGGGTGTGCCGAAGGCGCTCACCGTATCTGCCCCGCGTATCGACCGCGCCTCGGCGCCGAGCACGACCACCACGAACTGTAGTCCAGTCAACGCCGCGGCCGACGAGCCGACGATGACGTAAAAGTTCTCCCAGGCGGAGAACGGCGACACGACGCTTGCGTCCACGGCAGATCTCCCTTTCTCGGGTCGAAATCCTGAGTGTGCACGCCCGCAACAGCGATTTGTCGAGTGACGATTCTCTTCAACGTGTGCCGCGGCGCGCGCGCGTCAGGCGGGGCGCCACAACACCCGTGACCCGCGTGCCGCGGCGCGGTGTCGCAACGCCGGCGTATCTCCCGCTCTCTCAAGCGCTTCGTTTTGGCACCGCAACGGCACTGCCTTTGCGTTCCCCATCGTTCGCGCAGTGTTTGGCCCAACTCGTCGGCGGAGGAGGAGCGAACGCATATGTTGCCCAGACTCAAGTACCCGACGGTCCTGCCGAGCCTCGTCGCGGCCGGACTGCTGGCCGCGGCGTGTAGCGACCAGCCGAACGTCAACATGACGGCGCAGCGCCCGAACTTCTGGTTGACGCCACCTCCGGCACAGTGCGTTACCGGGAAGTGGACGGGCGGTGGGCGGATCGACCCCACGGGTAACCGGCTTGCGTCAAACTACGATAACGTAGATGAACCAGCCGGAGGCCAACCGGCAGCCCCGAACCCGGCCCCCTACATGACCGGCAAAGTGACGTTCGGGTTCAACGTCTTTCTGGGGCAGGACGCTGACGGCAACTGCATCGTGACCAAGGGCGAGATCGAGGTCAACGGTCACGCCTTAAAGATCGCCTGGCACGTGTCGATCCACGACGGCGTGGATGCGTACGACGGGCGGCCCGTGTTTGCCAACGAGTTCTCCGATGGGCATCCGGGCGGCGTATGTGTCGTCGTGGGGGTACCGGACAACTTCATGACGGCGCGCGAAAAAGGGCCGGGCGCGACGGAACCTTCTGAGCTGACGCAATTCGAGGTGTGCGACAACGATCGTGGCGGTCGGCAGAACACCCGCAGCGATGCCATGCGCTGGCGGAGCGAGCATCACGGCGACACGGGTATGACGTACTTGACGGGTGGCAACATCGTGGAGCACGGGTCGTGAGCGGGCGGCATCATCCAAGAGCTCATTGGGCAGTAGGAATCCATGGAAGGAGTGAACCGATGAACGGCAAGAGCACGCATTGGGTGAACCGCCTCGCGGCCCTCGGGCTGGTCGTCGGGCTCGCGGCTGGGCTCGCGGCATCGGGTAGCGCCCAGTCGGTGGCCGGCCAGGCGTACAGCACGTACGTCAATACGCCGCTCGGTTCGAGCGGTCAGTCGCCATTGGCGGTGCTGCCGGCCGTTTCGGGCACCGACGGCGCCGAGGCCGACGCTGAAGGAAGTGCGCTGAACGTCGTGGGCGCCCTATCGTCCGACTTCCTCAATAGCATGACGTCGGGGGAAATCGGCGTCGCTGAGGCGGGCGCGCAGAGCACGTCGAGCGCGGCGAGCGTGAACATCCTGAACGGGCTGATCACCGCGGATGAAGTGGTCGCCAACGTCATGAGCAGCGCAGGCCAAAGCGGCGCGTTTAGCAACGCCGACGGCTCGACGTTCACGAACCTCGCGGTGGCCGGCCGGTCGTTCCCCGGCGATCAGGTGGTGGCACCGAACACCAACATCAACCTACCTGGCGTGGGGTACGTGGTGCTGAACGAGCAGATCCCGACGGGCGACGGCGTGACGAGCAGCGGCATGACGGTGAATATGATTCACGTGTACCTGCAAAGCATCACTGGTGGGATCGTGGATCCGATTACCGGCCAGCTGGTCGGTGGTACGGCGACCACGACCGGGGAGATCATCGTCGGCTCCGCTACGAGCTCGGTCGGTACCTGAAGCACGGCTAGTCTTTCCACGTAGTGGGGGCCGTCCGGCGTTGCCGGGCGGCCCTTTGCATTCCGGGCCGAGACACACGCTACTTTTAGGAACCACCACCCATGCCCACCTTCACCCGTTTTCCCAGCCCGGTCGGGGAGCTCGTCCTTGCAGCCTCGGACGCCGCATTAAAGGGAGTGTTCTTTCCGCTGCCCCGCAACCGCGTGACACCCGAGGAACGGCCGGAGTGGGTGGAGGACGACGGCGGCGGGCCCGCGGGCGCGTTGCTCGCTCGCGTCCGCCGGCAATTGATCGAGTACTTCGACGGGAGCCGCACGAGCTTCGACCTGCCCCTCGACGCCGCCGGCTCGCCGTTCGAGCGACGCGTCTGGGATCTGCTGCGCACCATCCCGTATGGGGCCACCACCAGCTACGGTGCGCTGGCGCGCCGTCTCGGAGACCCGCGCGCGACGCGCGCGGTGGGCGCCGCCAACGGGAAGAACCCCATCCCGATCATTGTCCCTTGCCACCGCGTGGTCGGGGCGCGCGGCGAGCTCACGGGGTTCGGCGGCGGTCTCGACCGCAAGCGCTGGCTGCTCGAGCACGAGGGCGCGCTGCTGAGCCTGGGAAGAGTGTAGACCAAGGAGCCCTGGATGACCGCCAAACGAAAAGCCCGGCGCACCGATCCCCACCGCGCCCTGCGCGACCACGTGGTCGAGCTGCTGCGGGGCGGTCACGCCCATGTCACGCTGCGGGAAGCGATCGGTGATTGGCCGGTCGCGCTCCGGGGCACCCGGCCCGCGGGACAGCCCTTCACGCCGTGGCGACTGCTCGAGCACGTCCGCATCTCGCAATGGGATATCATCGAGTTCACGAAGAGCGCGGAGCACGTCTCACCGGAGTGGCCGGCAGGCTACTGGCCCCAGCAGGACACCGCGCCCGAGGCGGCCGCCTGGGACAAGAGCGTGGCCCAGGTGGAGGGGGACCTGCGCGCCATGGAGCGCCTCGTGGCCGACCCGAAGACCGACTTGTTCGCCCGCATCCCGCACGGCACCGGCCAAACCGTGTTGCGCGAAGCGTTGGTGCTCGCGGACCACAACGCGTACCATCTTGGCCAGCTCGTGCTGTTGCGACGGTTGCTCGGCGCCTGGAAGAAAGACTAGGGCTCACTCACCCGGCCGTCGCGGCCTGCACCTCGAGGCCCATTTCCTCGAGGAACGTGCTTCCCCCCGCCTCCATGCCGGCCCGGCGCTCGACCCGCGTCAGGACCAGCCGCTCCCGGGCCCGGGTCATGCCCACATACAGGAGGCGCCGTGCCTCCTCGATCTCGGGCTGACGCTTCTCGGTCGACTCGCGGTAGCCCGGGATCTGGTAGTCCTCGACTCCCACGATGTACACCCGCGAGAACTCCAAACCCTTGGTCGAGTGCAGGGTGAGGAGGTTGACGCGATCGGGCGCGACCTCGACGCCCTCCGAGGTGGAGAGCGCGACGCGCTCGAGCAAGCGGTCGATGCCGTCGGCGAGCGTGGCTGGGGAATCGCCCTCGATGAGCGCCCGCAAACGGGCGACCGCGGCGGGATAGCGTTGCGCCGGGTCGGGCTCGGCGCGGAGGCGCGTCATGAGCGCGCGCCCCCCGAGCCGCTCGATCACCGTGTCGACCGACGGCGCCGCGGTCCCGGTACGCTCGCGCTCCATCGCGTAGAACTCCAGCGCCTCGCTGTACCGGCCCAGCGTGTAGAACTTGGCCAGCTTGAACAGCAGGTCCCGCTCCTCGTTCCCCGCCGGTTGCTCCAGCGCCAGGGCCAGACCCAGGTAGTCGAGCAGGTTGACGAGCACCGCCTTGCGCGCGCGAATCGCGCGCCGCCGCTCGAGCTCGAGATACACCCGCGCCAGCGTGACTGCGTCGTCCAGCGCATGGTGCGTCCGCCCGACGTCAATCCCGAAACGGCGTGCGATGTCCTCCTGCCGGGGGCTGTCCTGCGAGAGGGATCGCGCGAGCGGGTAGGTGTCGTAGAACACGAGTGTGTCGACGGCTTCGAGCCCCGCGGCGAGCCGCCGCAGCACCGGCACGTCGAAGCGCTGGCCGTTGTGCGCGATCAGCACGTCGCCGCCGACAAAAGCGCGAAATTCGGGCCACACCTGGGCGAACGAGCGCGCGTCGCGGACGTCGCCGTCCGTGTACCCATGGATCGCGCTGGCGCGCGACGAGATCGGCTGGTATGGCTGGACCAGCGTGTGAAACCGGTCCACGATCTCGCCCTGCACCACGCGTGCGGCTCCGATTTCGATCACTCCGCATGTCGCCACGTCGTTGTCCGTGGTCTCGAAATCGAATGTGACGTAGCGCTCGAGGGCGGTTTCCAGGTCTTTGGCGTGCAGGAGCTGCAGGGCCTTGAAGAGCGTCAGCGCGAGTCCAGGCTCGCCGCCATCGCCCCGCACCAGAGTCTCGCTCCGGTGGGTTAACCCCGGGGCCGTGCCCCGGGGTTTTAACGGCCCCGACACCTGCGAGGGCACGTTCCGCACACCCGCCGCGATGAGCATGCCCCGCAGCGCGATCTCCAACCCTCCCTGTGACTCGATCACGATGTCCCGCTCCGCCGCGATTGCCGCGTCGAGCCGTGCGGCGAGCCGCACGGCCTCCGGGATCTCGGCGGGGTCGGTGAGCTCGTCGTGCCGCTCCTCCAACGCGTTCCGGTACGGACCGACGCTCTGCGACAGGATCTCATCGACCAGCGGCGCCAGCGCGCGGTGTGAGCGGGGCAGGGCGCGGAGGTTCTCCACCTGATAGACCAGCCGCCACAGCTTCTTGGTGTCGGGAGCCTGCGCGGGCCGGCGCCGGGCGAGCGCGCGGATTGCAGCCAGCAAGTCGCCTGCGACAGGGGGTGAGGCCGAGATCGCGGCCTCGACCTCTTGCAGAAAGTGCGGCGAGAGCACGCAGCGCGCGAACGCCTCGATCGCCACCTGATCGTCCGGGTCGCGCACGATCCGCAGCGCCGCGATCACGTACTTGATGACGTCGTCCTCGACCAGCGAGCGGCCCCGCGCCAGCCGGCAGGGAATCCCCGCTCGCAGCAGCCGCCCCTCGAGGTACTCGCCGAGCTTGTGCCTGCGGTATAGGACCGCGTAGTCGCCCCAGCTCAGGCCCGACGCGACGCGGTCGCTCCGGAGGTCCTCGAGCAGCCAGGCGGCTTCGTCCGCTTCGTCGCGGAACGCCAACGCGCCGACCTCGTACGGCGATTCCTGGTCGGCGCTGAGCTGCTTCTCGAACAGCTGCGGATTCTGCGCGAGCACACGCCGCGCCGTTTCGAAGATCTGGCGTGAGCAGCGGCGGTTCTTGTCCAGGATGATCGGTCGCTCGATCCCGTAATCCCGGCCGAACCGCACCAGGACGTAGGGATCCGCCCCCGCCCAGGCGAAGATCGACTGCTCGTCGTCGCCGACCGCAAAGAGGTTGTCGTGCGGCGCCGCGAGGCGCCGCAGCAGGTCATACTGGACTGCGTTCACGTCCTGGAACTCGTCCACGAGCAGATGGTCCCAGCGTGCGGCGATCGCGTCGGCGATGTCGCTCCGGGTCCGGAGCAGCTGCTCGGCCTTGGCGACGAGGTCGTCGAAGTCCAGCATGTTGCGGTGCGCCAGCCAGACGGCGTATTCCCGATACAGGCGCGCGTCCTCCAGCGTCAACCGGTAGTCCTGGACCCGGTGGCGGCTGAACCGGTTCAAGAGCGCGCCGCGCTGCTCGAGCGGCACGTGCAGCCGGCCCAGGATGACCTTCTGATACTGCTCGTCGGCGACGCCGAACCCCCGCCGCAGGCCCGCCGCCTCCGCGTGGTCGCGCAGCAGGGCGAGACACAGCGCGTGGATCGTACCCCGCGTGATCGCGTCGGCACGATCCCGCAGCGTGTGCTTCAGTCGGAGGGCGATCTCCTCCGCCGCCCGATTCGTGAACGTGACGGCGCAGATGCGCTCGGGCGCCACGCCCAGGGTGTCGACGAGATGGGTGATGCGGGCGATGAGGCAGAACGTCTTCCCCGCGCCCGGTCCCGCGACCACGAGGACGGGGCCGGGCGCCGCTTCAATGGCGCGGCGCTGCTGCGGGAGCGGAGCGAAGTCCATTGCTGCAGTCTACCGCAAATACGGCGCGCCGGACCAGTGCTCCGGTCCGGCGCGCCCAGCAACCGCTGTGCAAACCGCCGGTCAGGAAGAAGCCGCCCACGGGCGACGGATAGAAACGAACCGCCGCGGTCAGCGCGGCGACCGTGAGAGTCGCGCCGCTGTCAGACTTGGTCCAGCCGCTGGTCGAAACCCCGAGCAGCAGTTTCGGGCTCAGCGTGCCGCCGAGCGAGATGTTGCCGCTCGGTGCGCCCGTACGGCCGCTGCAGTCCGGACAGCCGAGTGAGCCATATCCCAGGCCGCCACTGAAGGGCGCACTACCCGTCGCCTTGCCCGACCATGCGGTCAGCGTGCGAGGGGCCGTGAGCATCCCGTGCATGGGGGTGCCCGGATGTGACTTGCGTCACCAGAAACAAGCGCGCCTCCCAAGCGGCTCAATTTCCTATATTGCGACCCCCGGTATCGAGGCATCGCGTGACGCAACCCAATACACTTTCACTCCCGGACGACGCCTGGGCGGTCGACGAGCGCTCTCTGACGCTGTTCGTCGACCAGCTCAAGCAGCCGCCCGCCGGCCGCGCGTGGTACGAGCTGCGGCGCGAGGCGGAGCGCATCGCCCTGGTCCCCGGCTTCGACCGGCTGATCACGCTCGACGCCAACGCCATCAAGGAGCTGCCGCACCAGATCGACGTGGCCCAGCGCGTGCTGCGCGACATGGGCGGCCGCGCCATCCTCGCCGACGAGGTCGGGCTCGGCAAGACGATCGAGGCGAGCCTCATCTATAAAGAACTGGCGATCCGTGGCCTGGCCCGGCGCGCGCTGATCCTCACCCCCGCCTCGCTCGTGGGCCAGTGGCAGGGCGAGCTGGAAGAGAAGTTCTTCGAGCGCTTCGACACGCCGACGGAGCCCGACGACTGGCCGCGCGTCACGAAGGCGATCATCTCGCACGACCGCGCGCGCTCGCGTCGCCACGCCGAGGAGATCCTGCGGCACCGCTGGGACCTGGTGATCGTAGATGAGGCACACAAGGTGAAGAGCCACCGCGGCGCGACCTACCAGTTCATCGAGAAAATCGAGCGCGACTTCATCCTGCTGCTCACGGCGACGCCGTTGCAGAACGACCTGCGGGAGCTGTACAACCTCATCACCTTGCTCCGCCCCGGCCAGCTCGGCACCTGGCAGGAGTTCAAGGCCGAGCACCTCGTCTCGGGCGACCACCGCCAGCCACGCGACCCCGAGGCGCTGCGCGCGCTGACGCATGCGGTGATGATCCGCACCCGGCGCTCGAGCGTCGCCCTCGACCTGGACCTGCCGCCGCGGCGGCCGCGCCACCCCGAGGTGAAGCTCACCCGCGCCGAGGCGGACCTGTACGAGCGCACCACCGAGTTCCTGCGGCGGCTGTATCGCGAGGGCTTCATCCAGCCGGCCGAGCAGGAAGAGACGGAGGACGGCAAGCGACGGCGGCGACCCACCAAGAAGGGCATCCTCCAGCTCGCGGTCATCCACCTGCGCCAGCGGCTCTGCTCCTCGGCGCGCGCGCTCGCCGAGTCGCTCCAGCACCTGGGAGAGGCCGAGCGCATCAGTCCCGCGTATCGCACCATCGCCCGGCAGCTCGCGCAACGCGCGCAGCGCATCAAGACGCACGCCAAGCTGGACGTCCTGACCCAACTGCTGAAAGAGACACCGGACCGCGTGGTCGTCTTCAGCGACCACCGCCCGACGATTCAGCTGATCGAGGAGCGCGTCAAGCAGCTGGGTCGCAAGCCGATCGTCTACTGGGGGGCCCACTCCACCACGGAGCGGGACACCCGCATCCGCGATTTCCACCAGGATCCGAGCAGCGTGCTCATCGCCACCCGCGCGGGCAGCGAAGGACGCAATCTGCAGTTCTGCAATGTGCTCGTGAACTACGACCTGCCCTGGAACCCGATGGTGGTGGAGCAGCGCATCGGCCGGCTGCACCGCATCGGGCAGACGCGCGAGGTCCACATCGTGAACCTCGCGGCGGCGGGCACCATCGAAGCGTACATCCTTCAGCTGCTCGACCAGAAGATCAAGCTGTTCGAGCTGGTCGTCGGCGAGCTGGACCTGATTCTCGGCGAATTCGGCGGCGCCCAGACGTTCGAAGGCCGGCTCGCCGAAGAATGGCTCGCCGCCGAGAACGACGCGGACTTTGCGCGCCGCGTGGCGACCCTGGGGGCCGACATCGAGAAGAGCAGTGCCGCGGGCAAAGAGCAGGAAGCCCTCAACTCGGCTATAGCGCCCGACGACAACGCCATGCGGCTCGAGCGCCGATTCGGGACGCTGTCGGTGCCCGGTCGCCTGCGCCTCGGCCTCGGCACCAGCCAGGTGGTCAAGGCGGCCGGCTGGGACGCGAAACGCCTCAAGCTCGGCCTGCACCTGACGGACGTGCTCGAGGCGCTCGAGTCGATCGAGCCAGTGGGGGGCGCCACCACCACCCACCCGGCCGGCCGTCATCCCAAGTACGGTGACCTGGTGCGGCTCACCGGCCTGACCAGCGCGGGGCGCGCGATCACGCTCCTCGCGCACGTGGACCGCCTGCCCCTCACGCTCGTGGATATTGAGGCGGACGGGTGAAACGCAAGGCTGCGCGCAAACCTGCGCGCCCATCTCGCCGGAAGCCGGGGGCGGCCGCGCCTCAGACCCCCAGGGAAGTCGATCCCCTGGCGGGATCGGCGCTGCGCCCGCTGCTCGACCGCTACTGTAAGCTCGCGGGTGTGAAACAGAGCGCCCTCGGCCCCGATCACACGGAGCTGAAGCTGCCCCCGGCCGAGCGCCCGTTTTTCAGGGATCGCGAGCGCGTAAGCGTGGCGTTCTCGCTCGACGCGCTGGAGCGCGATCCGGAAGCCGACATCGCGGTGCCCGGCAGCCCGTTCCTGTCTCAGGTCTTGGAGGCGATTCGCGCGCGTGGGGCGCGGCTCTCCCTCGGGCTGATCCCGCCGGCGTCCGCTACATCGTCCCCCCTCTCCCGAAGGGAGAGGCGGACAGGGGGTGAGGACCCTCGGGAGAGGGAGGACGCCGGGGTCGGGCTCACCATTCCGGTTCGCGACGGCGTGGCGAAGCCGGGCGCGACGCGGCAGGCGGTGCACCCGGTGGGGCGGCTCACGGCGCGCGTGGTGCTACGCGCCGGCGCCGGGGTGGAGGAAGCGGTGGTCGAAACCGACGTATATGACCTGGCGGCGGGCGCCCCGGTCGGCGCCGAGGTCGCCGCTCTTTTCCGCGAGCTCGAGGCGGGCCGGGTGGCGCCCGCCGATCCGGCGAGCGTCGCGGCGGCCTCCGTCCCGGAACGGGAGCCTGGTGAGCTGCTGCAGCTGCTCGTGAGCCATCTGCGGGCGCAGGCGGCGGAGCGCGTGGCCACGCGCCGCGCCGCGGCGCAGCAGGAGCTCGTCGCCGAGCTCGGCAGGCTGGACCGCTACTTCGAGTCGGTCTTGAAGGAGCAGGCCGATGCGGAGGCCATCGCGACCGTCTCGGCGCTCGCCGAGCGCCGCCGCGCCGAAGAGATCCGGCGCAGCCAGGTGAAAGCCGTGGTGCATCCGCTGCAGCTCGTCGAGGCGGCCGTGCTGACGCAGCGCGCCGAGTGGCAGCTCGAGTCCGAGCGGGGGCGTCGCGCCACGTTCGCCGCGCAGCGGTCGCTCAGCGGCGTATCGGGTTGGTCGCTCGCGTGCCCGCACTGTGGCCGCCCGCCCGCCATGCTGGTGATCTGCCGGCACGACCACTGCAGCTGCGAGGCCTGCTCGCACCGCTGCTCGGTGTGCGGCGAGGACTTCTGTGCGGACCATGGGACGGCTGAGTGCCGGGTGGACGGCCAGCCGGCGTGCGACGAGCACGTGCAGGTGTGCCCGTCGTGCCGGCTCGAGCACTGCACCGCTCACGCCGGCGTGTGTGCGGAGGACGGCCACGCGGCGTGCTCGGCGTGCCTCGCGCCGTGCGGCAGCTGCGGCCGGGAGGTCTGCAACCGGCACGCGCAGCAGAGCGACGCCGCGGCCCCGAAGGGGAGCCGCCGGCTGTGCACGGCGTGCCTCAGATACTGCGAGGGCGGAACCAACGAGCCGGTGGGCGTGGACGAGGTCGCGCCGTGTGCGAGCTGTGGTAAGTCGGTATGCACGGCCCATCAGGCGGTGTGCGCGGTGGATGGCCAGGTGCACTGCTCGCTCCACCTGCGCCGGGTCGACCGGTCGCGACGCCTGGTGTGCACCCGGCACCGCGCTGGCTGTGCCGAGGAGCCGGCGGCGCTGTTCGCGTCCGACGAGGTCGCGACGTGTCCGATCTGCGGCAGGAGCACGTGCGAACTGCATCGCGCGGCATGCGGACACGTCGGCCCGGATGTGGTGCACCACTCCTAGGACGACGGCTTCTCGTACTCGAACAGCTCGCTCGGCGTTACGCGCAGCGCGCCGCACAGCCGCTCGATCGTGTCGGCGCGAATGAGCGTGAACCGCCCGTTGGGGCGTGTCAGCCGGTAGATCGTATTCAGGCTCAAGCCGGTGAATTTGGCGAGCCCATAGGGCGACACCGGGCGGGTTTCCAGCAGCTGCCGTAACCGCAAGCGCACCACACCCCTGCGACGATAGCGAACCTTCTCGCCCCGATACCGTGGCATCCTGACCCTCCTTGCGTGATGTAACAACTGTAGCTATTATAATCGCCATCCGCTATACCATCTATAGCTGATATAGTGCAGGACCCGAGCGACAGCGCCCTAGACGAGGACCCGCAACAAGCCGTAAGGAGGCCCGCATGGGACGCAGGCTGGACATGATGGGACGCAAAGTGACGGATGTGCTCGCCAAGATGGAGGTAGGCGAGCGCGATGAGGCGCACCTGGTACACGAAGTCGAACCCAAAGAGCCGCTTGTGTTTACGGGGCCGGCGGACTGGACCCCCGACCAGGCGGAGCAGTACATCGATTGGCGCATCCAGCAGGTGGACCAGAACGTCGCCAAGCTGCGCCAGCAGCTCGATGATCTGATCGCGATGCGCCGGCGCTGGCTGGCTGTGACCGGTGGGCGCTCCAAGGTATTCGCCGCTGGCAGCGGCACCGGCACCGGCAACGGCAACGGGAATGGCAACGGCAACGGGCATGACACTGTCGTTGAGCTGCCCTCCTCCAGTGTTCTCTAGCGAGTAGCAGGGGCGTGCGGGGCCCGGGGGGTGCCGTCTGGCCCCCCGGCGCTGGCACTTCCCGGTTGACACGGCCGCGCCCCCGTGCCACGCTACCTGCGCCGATGCGCCAAGTCAGCCACACCGTCATCCATCCCGTGCCCGCCCCGATCGAGCGGGTCTTTGCCGTACTCACGGACCCGGCGCGCATCGCTCAATGGCTCCCAGGGTGTGGCGGCGTGGAGAGCCCCATGCCGCTGCGAAAAGGCGTGCGCTTCAAGGCGCGCTTCGGGAACCGGGAGACCGAGTTCGAGGTCGTCGACTTTGCGCCCCCCACGGCGTTCGGCCTGGTGGAGCGCGGTGAGCGCGACGGTTGGAAAACCCTGTTCCGGCTCGACGAGACCGCCGGATCCACCGCGGTCACGGTCAGAGACGTGTGGGCACCCCGCTCGGTCCTCGCCTGGCTGCGCGGCCGGCTGCGGGAAAAGCGCCAGGTCCAGAGCCAGCTGGAAGCGATCCTGGCCAACGTGCGCAAGCTGCTGGCGGCGTAGCCGCTAGTTCGCCCCTCCCTTCGCCACGTCGAACGCGGCTTCGATCTGCTGGGCCGGCTCGACCGGCGCGTCCGACAGATTCGTGAGCAGCGCTACCACCACGTGGGAGTCCCGGTCCAGCCCGAATACCGCTGTGCCCCCGACCGCGCTGCCGCCGTGGAACGCCCAGCGGTGCCCCAGGCTGTCGGTTCTCAAGAACCAGCCGATGCCGTAGCCCGTCTCCTCGCCGGCGCTGGTCCGTTGTGAGGTGAACAACAGGTCCAGCGTCTCGCGTCGTAGGAACCCGGGCTCGAGCAGAGCCGACCCGAACTTCACCAGATCCTCGGCCGTCGAGACGAACCCCCCACCGGCCCACTTGTAGCTGTTGTCGACTGGCGGCGCGACGAAATACGCGCCGGTCGAGTCCGCATCGTAAAACTGGGTGCGGTCCGGCATGATGCTGTCCGCTCGGTCGGGCGCCGTATGAGTGAGGCCGAGCGGACGAAACACGTGCGCCGGGATGTAGCTGAGAAAGTCCTCCCCCGCCGCGGCCTCCACCACCGCCGACACGAGGTTCCAACCGTAGCTCGAATAGGAGAAGCGCGTCCCGGGTGGGAACAGCAGCGAGTCGTCCTGGAAAATAACGAGCCCGTCGCGTACCGTGGCAAAGTGCCGGTTCAAGAAGAACTCGCGGTCCTTGTAATGCCTGATGCCGGCGAGATGTCCCGCGAGCTGCCGGGTGGTGATGGGATATCCCTTGTCGGGGAAGGTCGGCACATACCGCTGGACGGGCGCGTCGAGATCGAGCTTCCTCTGCTCGTACAGCAGGGCGACGGCCGCGGCTGTGAGCGGCTTTGAGACGCTGCCGATACGGAACTGTGTGGCGCGCGTGACGGGTCGCTTGCGGGCGGCGTCGGCATAGCCGAACCCCTCCGACCAGACCAGCGTCCCGTCGATGGCCACCGCGACCTGCACGCCGGGGATATGCGACGAGAGCCGCTCGCACACGAGCGTCCGCATCCGCGTCACCGTCTCCCGATAGGCGGCCGGCACGGCGCCGGCGCGCCGCGACACGCAGGGCGCTGCGTGCGTGGAGCCGACCCCGACCAGCTGCAGGACGATCAGGACGCTCGTGGGTCTCACCGCTCTGCCCCAGGACGCATAGTTTTTTCTCATCACGGAGCCGTAAATGAAAGTCGGAAAGACGTTCTACGCCAGGAACCGCCGGGAGTGGCGCGCCTGGCTCGCGCGCCACCACCAGACGGCACCCGAGATCTGGCTCATCTACTATAAGAAGCACAGCGGCAAGCCGCGCGTGCCCTACAACGACGCCGTGGACGAGGCGCTGTGCTACGGCTGGATCGACAGCACGCTGAAGCCGATCGACGCCGACTGCTATGCGCAGCGCTTCTCGCCCCGCCGGCCCACCAGCCGGCTCTCCGAGATGAATCGCGAGCGCGTGCGGCGCCTGATCGCGGCGCGCCGCATGACCCGGGCCGGGTTGGAGCGCATCCGCCACGTCTTCGACCACACCAAAGACACGAAACAGCTCGCCTGGCGGGTCCCGCCGGACATCCGCAAGCGCCTCGAGGCGGACCCAGTGGTGTGGAAGCGCTTCCAGCGCTTCCCCGAATCGTACCGCCGGATTCGCATCGGCTGGATCGCGGCGGCGCGACGCCGCCCGGAGGTCTTCGAGCAGCGGCTGCGCTACTTCATCCGGATGACCGCCCGGAACAAGCGCTTCGGGATGGTGCAGTGAAGCTGCACGACCTGGTCGCGACGTCGCGTCAGGTCGCTGCAACGAGCGGCCGGCACGCGAAGATCGACCTGCTGGCGGCGCTGCTGCAACGCGCCGCGGCCGACGAAATCGAGACCGCCATCGCCTCCCTGTCGGGCTCGCTGCGCCAGGGACGGATCGGCGTCGGCTACGCGGCCCTCCGCGCGGCGCGCCCAGAGGGCGCCGCGGACCGTCCGACCCTGGATCTGACCACGGTGGACGCGGCACTCGAGCAGGTCGCCCGGACCAGAGGCGTGGGGTCCGCCGCGGCGAAGGACCGGCTGCTGCGTGAGCTGTTCGCGCACGCCACGCAGGAGGAGCAGGACTTCCTGTTCCGCCTGCTGATCGGCGAGCTGCGCCAGGGAGCCCTGGAAGGACTTATGGTCGAAGCCGTCGCGCGGGCGACGGCACTCGATCCCGACGGCGTGCGGCGCGCCGCGATGCTCGCCGGCGGCCTGGGCCCGGTGGCGCGGGCCGCGCTCACGGACGGCGCCGCCGGCCTCGCGCGCTTCGGCCTGAAGCTGTTTCGGCCGCTCCAGCCGATGCTGGCGCAGGCGGCGGACGACGTCGTCGCCGCGCTGGCGCAGCTGGGCGATGCGGCGTTCGAATACAAGCTCGACGGCGCTCGCATCCAGGTGCACCGGGCGGGCGACCAGGTGCAGGTGTTCTCGCGTCAGCTCAACGACGTGACCGTGGCGGTGCCCGAGGTGGTGGAGGCGGCGCGGCGACTGCCGCTGCGCGACGCCATCCTGGACGGCGAGGCCATCGCCCTGCGGCCCGACGGCACACCCCTCCCGTTTCAGGTGACGATGCGGCGCTTCGGACGGAAACTCGACGTGCAACGCCTGCGGGCCGAGCTGCCGCTCTCGGCGTTCTTCTTCGACGTCCTCTACGCCGACGGCGCGGTTCTGCTCGGCGAGCCCTACGCCGCGCGAGTCGCCGTACTCGAGCGGGTTGTCCCTCAGGAGGGCCGGGTGCCGCGCATCGTGACGCGAGACGCGCTCGTGGCGGGACGGTTTTTCGAGCAGGCGATCGCCGCCGGCCACGAAGGGCTCATGGCGAAGGCCCTGGGCGCCCGCTACGACGCGGGCGCGCGCGGGGCGGCGTGGCTCAAGGTGAAGCCGGCGCACACGCTCGACCTCGTGGTGCTCGCCGCCGAGTGGGGACACGGGCGACGGCGCGGCTGGCTGTCCAACCTGCACCTGGGCGCCCGTGACCCGGATACGGGCGGCTTCGTGATGCTGGGCAAGACGTTCAAGGGCATGACCGACGAGCTGCTCGAGTGGCAGACGACCCGGCTGCTGGCGCTCGAGAACTCTCGCGACGAGCACACCGTGTACGTGCACCCCGAGCTCGTGGTCGAGGTCGCCTTCAACGACGTGCAGGCGAGCCCCCAGTATCCGGGCGGCGTGGCGCTGCGCTTCGCCCGCGTGGTGCGCTATCGGCCCGACAAGCGCGCCGACGAGGCCGATACGATCGCGACGGTGCTGCGCACGGGCCACGCGCGCGATGGGTGATGCCGTTCGCGCGCGACGCCCCGCGGGCGCAGCAGCGGGCGATGCGGCTGCGCACCGTCCGGATCGCTCACGGCGCTTTGTTGCGCACGCGACACCCGGTCCGCGTTTTGCCCTACGGGCTCCCAAACCCGTCGCTCCAGGAGGGAGCCCCATGAACCGCACCATTTCCCGCAGCATCTCGGCGACAGCGGTCGCGCTGCTCGCCGTCGCCACCGCATGTAGTGATGCGCGCGATCCACTGAGTCCCAAGCTGCAAGCCTGGGAACAGCCGCCGGCACCGCAGACCGGCGAGTTGAGTGGAGACGGCACCATCCCCGACCCCGACGGCGGCGTGATCACCTTCACGTTCGACGTCACGTCCGACGCCACGGGCGTGCACGGGAGGTTCTTCGCCTTCGATATGTTTGGGAACACGCTGACCGCGACCTCGTTCACGGCGTTCCGCTCGAGCTCGGGCTTCTGCGCCACCGCGAGTAACGGTGCCGAGTTCGACGCCGTGGGTACGTTCTTCGACGGGGGTGTCACGAGCACGACCGCCTTCACCGTCAAAGCCTGCGACAACGGCCTCGGCCCACTCGGTGGGGACACGTTCAGCGTGGACATCGCGGAAAACGGCTTCCACGCCGACGGCCCGGTCACGGGGGACATTCAGAAACACTGAGTCGACGCCGGGCGGTTATGGCCGGTACAGCTTGGGAAACCGCTGTTCCAACTGCTTCAGTTTGGGCAGGTCGTTGTACACGATGTACGGGCTGGTGAGGTGGTGGGCCAGGTAGTCCTGGTGATACGCCTCCGCCGGAAAAAAGCGCTCGAACGGCACTACCTCCGTCACGATAGGACGGGGGTAGGCCGTCGCCCGCTCGAGCTGCGCGATCATCGCGACCGCCGCCGCGTGCTGCTCCGGCGTCCGGTAGAACACCACGGAGCGGTACTGGCTCCCCACGTCTGGCCCCTGGCGATCGCGCTCGGTGGGGTCGTGCGCCACGGTAAAGAACACCCGCAGCAGCTCCTCATACGACACGCGCGCCGGGTCGAACGTCACCTCGACCGACTCGGCGTGGCCCGTGGTCGACGTGCTGACGATGTCGTAGTGTGCGGTCGCGGCGCCGCCCCCCGCGTACCCGGACACGACCGTGGTCACCCCGCGCACATGGCGGAACACGGCGTCGACGCCCCAGAAGCAGCCCCCGGCGAACACGGCCGTCTCGCTCTGCTGGCGCGTCGCGCCGGTCTGGGCCGCACCCGGCGCCGCCGCCGCCGTGACCCCCGCGAGCACGAGCAGCACACGCGCCCTCATGGCTGGCGCCACGTGGGCCGCAGGTCCTCGGTCACCAGCTCGATCAGGCGATTCACCATCCGGCCATAGGCTTCCTTCGGGTCCTTGGCCCCGAAGAACAGCTGCCCGTCCACCAGCGCCACATGGCCGACCTTGTCCGTCGCCCATGCACTCGAGCGCCACAGCGTCGCGCCGGAGCGGGTCGAGAGCAGGCGCACCGTGAGGTCGAGCCGCACGGTGGCGTCGAGGTGCGGGCTCACGAGCCCGGCAAGCCCGCCGCCGGGCTTGGGATTGGTGACTTTCAGGTGCCCCGCGAACACAGCCTCGATGTCGCGCTGCTTGCCCAGCTCCTGCGCCGCCGCGATCCCCAGGTCCTGCTCGCCCACCCGCTTCACCAGCGAGTCGACTGAGCCGAGCTCGAGCACTTCCGTGCCGGGTTGAGCGGCGAGGATCTCTTCCGAGAAGCGGTCGGTCGCGAACTGGTGCAGCGACCCCTTGGCGTTTTCCACGGTGAACGTGACCAGCCCCAGACGGCCGTACGGCTTCAGGTCGAGTCGTGCCGGGACGGGGACCGGCGCCGGACGGGGGCTGCCGCCGCAGGCGGCCACCGAGCAGAGCGTCAGGAGCGTCAGGGTCCGGGAGACGGGTGCCTTCACTAGTAGACTCCGCACGTGAGGGGTGAGGCAAAGGTAATTCAGTGGCTCCGGCCGCGCCCGCTCTTGACCCGCCGCCGGCCGGGCCGTACATCGATCGGCGTGATCTTCAAGAGCCCGTATCCCGACGTCGCGCTGCCGGACGTCCCGCTGCACGAGTTCGTGCTCCGCAGGGCGGCAGCGCTGGGCGACAAGCCCGCCCTGGTCGACGCGGCGAGCGGCCGCTCGCTGACCTACGCTGCGCTCGCCGCCGGCGTCGCGCGCGTCGCCGCGGGCCTGGCCGCGCGCGGTTTCCGCCCCGGCGACGTGCTGGGCGTGTTCATGCCCAACGCCCCCGAGTTCGCCCTCGCCTTCCATGGCACGCTCGCGGCCGGCGGCGTCGTGACGACGATCAACTCCCTCTGCACCGTGCAGGACGCCGTATTCCAGCTGCGCGATGCGCGAGCCCGATTCCTCGTCACCGTGCCCCCGTTTATGGACCGGGCCGGGCCCGTGGCGCAAGAACTCGGAATCGAAGCGGTTTTCGTGATCGGCAGCGCGCCCGGCGCTACGGCGTTCGCCGCCCTGCTCGAGCACGATGCCCCCGTGCCCCACGTGTCCATCGATCCCGCTAGGGACCTGGCGGTGCTGCCGTACTCGAGCGGCACCACGGGGTTCCCCAAAGGCGTCATGCTCACGCACCGCAATCTCGTCGCCAACCTGCTCCAGACCGACGCGGTGCACACGCTGGTCGAGCAGGATCGCGTCATGGCGGTGCTGCCATTTTTCCACATCTACGGGATGCAGGTGGTCCTCAACCTGGCGCTGGGCCGCGGCGCGACCCTGGTGACGATGCCCAAGTTCGAGCTGGAGCCGTTGCTCGGCGCCCTGCAACGCTACCGTGTCACGCGAGCGTTCGTGGTTCCGCCACTGGTGCTGGCCCTCGCCAAGCACCCGGCCGTGGACCGCTACGACTTGTCGAGCCTGCGCGGCATGATGTCCGGCGCCGCTCCGCTCGACGCGGCGCTCGAAACCGCGTGCGTCCGGCGCGTCGGCTGCCGTCTCCTCCAGGGGTACGGCCTCACCGAGGCCAGCCCGGTGACCCATGCAAACCCGGACGAGCCAGGCAAGATCAAGCCGGGGACCGTGGGCGTGCTCCTCCCGAACACGGAGTGCCGCATCGTCGATCCGGCGACGGGCGTGGATCTGGGCATAGAAGAGGATGGAGAGCTGCTGATCCGGGGGCCGCAGGTGATGCGCGGCTACCTGAACAACCCGGAGGCGACGGCGGCCACGCTCGACCGCGACGGCTGGCTCCACACCGGCGACATCGGGCACGTCGACGCGGCCGGGTACTTCACGATCGTGGACCGGTTGAAGGAGCTGATCAAGTACAAGGGCTTCCAGGTCGCCCCCGCCGAGCTGGAAGCGGTGCTGTGCGCGCACCCGGCCGTGACGGACGCCGCGGTGATCCCCATTCCCGATGACGAGTGCGGTGAGGTTCCGAAGGCGTTCGTGGTCTTGAAAGGAGAGACGACGCCCGCGGCGCTGCTCGCTTACGTAGCCGAGCATGTCGCACCCTACAAGAAGATCCGGGTGATCGAGGTGATCGACGCGATCCCCAAGTCACCGTCCGGCAAGATTCTGCGACGGGTGCTCAAGGAGCGGGAGCGGGCAGCGGCGGTCAGTTGACCTTCAGCACCGCTTCGATGAAGCTCAGCGTCTTGGTCTCGACCCACTCCACCGATATGGCCTCGACCTTCATGGTGCCGATGCGGTCGCTGCTGGTCGTCACCACGCGTCCCTTGGCGGGGGATGGCTTGATGTCACGCGCCACGGCGATGCCGCGGCGGGGATCGCATCGGAAGGTGAGCACCGACGTCAGTGCCGTGCCAGCCGGCGAGCGCGGCGTGAACGCAAGCTCCACGTTGGGATAGGCGCCCGCGGTGGCGCTCTGGTCCTCGATCGCCGCTTCGTGCCCGGCATTCTTGAGCTCGTCGACGACGCGGTCGAGCACGGCGCGCACCACCTTCTGGAGCCGCTCTCCGCAGGCGCGCCGCCGCCGCTCGCTTTCGTCATGAACGGGCTTGACGTCCGTCCCCGCCGCCCCCGTCCCTGCCCCCGTACCCGTCCCCGTGCCGCCGCCCGTGCGCTCGGCATAGCCCTTCAAGAGCACCCGCAGCTTCTCCAAGCTTTTTTCGCTCATGAGTCGTCCCGGTCGTCGCGAGCCCGCAAGAGATGATACGGCGCAGGGGTACTCGCGCGATAGGGGACCGCTGGATGGGGCGGGGGGGCCTACAGGTTGAGAGCCTGGAGGAGCCGCTGCACGCGGGGCCACTCGCTCAGCGGCAGCATGTCGTCGTCCGATTCCAGGATGAAGGAGGGCTCGCTCACACAGCCCGTGGTCGTGAGCGCAGCGCGCTGCGCGCACACCAAGTAGGGATACACTGCGTCGCGGTGCAGCACCCACACGGCGGAATCGCCCGGGGCGGGGTGCGGCCCGGGGCCGAGCCGGAAGAACATCAGGGTCCACTCGTGACCGTCGAACGCCTTGATGCGCGCGTCGTAGGCCTCGGTCTCGTCGCAGCGGCGCATGATGTGCGCGATGATCCCGCAGGGGGCCTCGTAACGGATGTCGCGCTGCGCCCGCGTCAGCACGCCGGCGACGACGACGTCGGCCGTCGCGAGCCGCCCGGCCAGGATGTGATCGCCTGGAGGCGTGAGCCGCACGCGGTCGACCGCGGGGTGATGGGAGACCGCGCAGGCCGAGAGCACCACCAGGAGCACGCTCGCGGCCGCCCCTGTGCGTGCGCCGGTTGCGACGCGGGTGACGTGCCGGTAATTCGTGCTGTCCATACGACCGATCCTCAGCTCACTGTCTCCGTTTCAACAAGAAGCAAGAGCGGTGCCACTCGGAAGCCGACGCGGGCGGCCAAAAGGTGTGGCGCGATTGCAGCACCGAGATGCGAGGGGAGGAACCACGCTGCCTTTCATGCGGTTACACGGTGCGGTGGTCACGCACATTCGCAGTGTTTCACCCGACACACAGGTTTGGGACCAGTATGACACAATCGGTCGACCTTCCGGTCGCGCACAGCGGCAGCTTTCTCCTGGGCGGCGAGCGCCGCGTGTACCGGCTCGGCTTCGGCGCCATGCGGCTCACCGGTAAAGGCATCTGGGGCGAGCCGCGCGACCACGACGAGGCGATCGCCGTGCTGCGACGGGCGCTCGAGCTCGGCGTCAACCTGATCGATACGGCCGATTCCTACGGTCCGGCAGTGAGCGAGCGTCTGATCGCGCAGGCTCTCTACCCGTATCCGTCGGAGCTGGTGATCGCCACGAAAGGCGGGCTCGAGCGGCCCGGTCCCGACCGATGGACACCGAACGGCCGGCCGGAGCACCTGCGCGCCGCCTGTGAGGGCAGCCTGCGTCGCCTCAAGCTCGAGCGCATCGAGCTGTACCAGCTGCACCGCATCGATCCCGCCGTCCCGCTCGAGGATCAGCTGGGCACACTGCGCGAGCTGCAGCACCAGGGGAAGATCCGTCACATCGGGCTGTCGGAGGTGTCCGTGGCGGACATCGAGCGGGCTCGCCAGCTCGTGCCGATCGTCTCCGTGCAGAACCGGTACAACCTCGTCGAGCGCCGCGCGACCCCGGCGGCGGAGCAGGTGCTCGATCATTGCGAGCGCACGGGCATCGCCTTCATCCCGTGGTTCCCACTCTTGGCGGGTGATCTCGCGAAGCCGCGCGGGCCCGTGGCGCGCGTCGCCGGGCGATTGCACGCGACACCGTCGCAGGTGGCGCTCGGGTGGCTGCTGCGGAGATCGCCCGTGATGCTTCCCATTCCCGGCACGTCGCGCGTCCGCCACCTCGACGAGAACGTCGCGGCGGCGCTGCTCGAGCTGAGCGATCAGGACTTCCAGGAACTCGAGCGCGGCTGACGTGTGCCACGCGCCGCGACGGCGCGACCGCAGCATCGCGAGCGCGCGCTGCTGCGCACCGGCCACGGCGCAGGCGCGCCGCACCGGAATGCCTCGCGCGACCTGTTTTCACCACACCACGGATCGGTCCGGTTTTTGCCCTCCCCCCTTAGAGCGATGTAGTGGCGACACAAAAAACGATTACGGGGCGAGGGCGCGACGATGGCACGCACGACGAGTTGGACCTTGTTGGCCACGACGGCCGCAACACTGATGGTTGCCGTCGCATGTAACGATTCGCAGAGTCCGAGGCCCCGAGCGTTGCTCGGTCTGCCGGACCTCGGCACGCTCGCCGTGACCGTCACCACCTCGGGCTCGAACACGCCGTCCGGCTACACGGTGATAGTGGATGGCTCCTCCAGCCAGTCGGTCGGTGCCAACGCCGTCGCCACGTTCCTGGGGCTCCCGGCGGGCGATCACACCGTGTTGCTGTCGGGCGTCCCCTCCAACTGCTCAGTCAGCGGAGCTAATCCGCGCACCGTCTCACTCATCGCCGGCCTGGTCGCGGCCACGACGTTCTCCGTCACCTGCACGGCGCCACCGCCGCCGCCCACCACCGGAGACCTGGCGGTCACCACCGCAACGAGCGGCTCGAACATTGACGCGGACGGCTACACCGTCACCGTCGACGGTGGCGCGAGCCAGGCCATCAGCACGAACGGCAGCGTCACCTTCAGCGGGCTCTCGGCGGCGAGCCACACCGTGGTGCTGTCAGGCGTGGCGAGCAACTGCTCGGTGAGCGGCGGCACCTCCCGCACGGTGAGCGTGCCGGCAGGCGGCACCGCCACGACGTCGTTCGCCGTGAGCTGTACGGCTCCGCCGCCGCAGACGGGGAACCTCACGGTCACCACCAGCACCAGCGGCTCGAACCTCGATCCGGACGGCTACACGGTCACCGTCGACGGTGGCGCGAGCCAGGCTATCAGCACGAACGGCAGCGTCACCTTCAGCGGGCTCTCGGCGGCGAGCCACACCGTGGTGTTGTCGGGCGTGGCGAGCAACTGCTCGGTGGGCGGCGGCACCTCCCGCACAGTGAGCGTGCCGGCAGGCGGCACCGCCACGACGTCGTTCGCCGTGAGCTGTACGGCTCCGCCGCCGCAGACGGGCAACCTCACGGTGACCGCGAGCACGTCGGGATCGAACCTCGATCCCGACGGCTACACCGCGACGGTGGACGGCGGTGCGAGCCAGAGCGTCGCGACCAACGGGAGCGTGACCTTCACGGGGCTCTCGGCGGGGAGTCACTCGGTGGCGCTGTCCGGAGTCGCCGCGAACTGCTCGGTGAGCGGGGCGAACCCGCAGACCGTCACCGTGCCCTCGGGCGGGACCGCGACGGCGACCTTCACCGTGAGCTGCGCCCCGACCGGCGGTGGTAACGGCACGCTGACGGTGACGACCAGCACCACGGGCTCGGACCTCGACCCCGACGGGTACACCGTCATTGTCGACGGCGGGGCGGCGAGCCAGCCGATTGCGACGAACGGCAGCGTCTCGTTCACCGGACCGGCGGGGGATCACACCGTGGCGCTGTCCGGCGTGGCGGCGAACTGCAGCGTGAGCGGGGCGAACCCGCGCACTGTCACCGTACCGTCCGGTGAGACCGTGTCCACGACCTTCAGCGTGACGTGCGCGGCGACCGGTGGAGGCACCGGCAGCGTGACGGTCACCACCAGCACGACGGGCTCGAACCTCGATCCTGACGGCTACACGGTCACGATCGACGGCTCGTTCAGCCAGCCGATCGCGACCAACGGCAGCGTGACCTTCACGGGTCCGTCGGGCGACCATTCGCTCGCGTTGTCGGGCGTGGCCTCGAACTGCACCGTCAGCGGGGCGAACCCCCGCACCGTCACCGTGCCGTCCGGCGGCACCACCACCACGACCTTCTCCGTGAGCTGCGCGGCAACCGGCGGTGGCGGCAGTGGTGAAGTCATCGGTCAGGGGCAGATCGGGAGCGGCTCGCCCACTCCGGGGAGCGATGCGACCACGTTCAACTTCGACATCCGGTCCGACCTCACGGGACGGTTCACTGGGACCGACTGGGCCGACCTGCACGCCCCCAATCAGCCCGCCACTCTGACCACCGACCCGGTGGCCGATCCCGCCACGTCGTTCACGGCGTACCGCAACAGCTCGAGCGCCTGCAGCGACCCGACCCGCGGCGTGGAGGTCGACGCCGTGGGTCGTGAGGATACCGGCAATCTCGTGGCCTATACCCTGACCGTGTGCGACAACGGCCCGGCCGGGAGCGGCAGCGACTTCTTCCAGGTGTTCATTCCGTCGGAAGGGTTCGGCGTCTCCGGCGCCGTGACCAGCGGCGACGTCTCCAAGCGCTGACAGCCACGGAGCCCAGCACCGCGACGCGCCTCGGCGACCCCGTCGAGGCGCGTCGTGCGTCAGGGAGCGGTCCGGGCCCCGTGCGGGTCCGCGCCGCGAAACTCTCCGCGGGAACATCTCGTCGTCCAACCGTGTCTTGTGGCGCGAGTGCCGTCGCCACAGCCGCACCCGGGAGACGGGAGGACGTATGGAGCTCAGACTGCTCGAGACGAAGCGCAAGTTCCAGAAGAAGACATTGTTCCGCGTGGGAGCCACGTCGCTCGCGCTGCACGCCGCGGTGATCGGCGGCGCCGTGTACGTGACGCTGTCCGCCCGGCCGGCGGATACCGCCGTGCGGATGGACACCAGCGTCGTGCTGCTCGCGCCGGCGCAGCGGCAGCCGGCCCTGCCTCCCCCCGCCCAGCTCGCGGAGCCGCTGCGGGGATTTCAGACCGTGACCGTCCCGACCCAGCTGCCCACGTCCATGCCGAAGCTCGACCTGCAGGAGCGATTCGACCCGAAGGATTACTCCGGGATCGGCGTCGAAGGCGGCCGCGCCAACGGGGTCGTGCCTTCGGGAAACGAGGTCTACTCGGAGGCGCTGGTGGAGGAGCGCCCCGCGCTGCTCTCCGCGCCGCCCGCGCCCTACCCCGATCTCTTGAAGCGGGCCGGGATCCACGGCCGCGTGCTGCTGCGGGCCATCGTCGACACCACGGGTCGCGTGGAGCCCAGCTCGATCGAGATCGCCACCAGTCCTAACCCCGGCTTCGATCAACCCGCCCGCGAGTGGATCCTCAAGGCGCTGTTCCGGCCGGCCCGGGTGCACGGCAGGGCGGTCCGTGTCCACATCACTCAGCCGCTCGACTACTCGGTCACCTCTGGCTGACGCGCCACGAAGGAGTCGCTCATGTCCAAGCCCATCCTGCAGCTCGCCGCACTCGGCCTGCTCGGTCTTTCCCTGTGGAAGGTCGGGTCGTTGTTCTTCATACCGCTGGTCTTCCTGGTGCTCAAGATCGCGCTCGTCGTGGGCATCGTGTTGTTCGCCGTGTGGCTGTTCAAGCGCAACGACCGCAAAGGCACGTCGGACTCGGAGACCGGCTCGGCGTGACGCTCACGCGCCGCCGGGGCGGCGCACCAGCAGCCACACGAACGCCGCCAGGCCGATCGCCACGATGGCGTGCCGCACCGCTTGCTGCCCGACGCGCTGCGCGAACCGGGAGCCTGCGTAGCCACCCAGCATCCCGCCCACGGCCATGGTCAGGGCGATCGGCCAGTGTACGATGCCGCCGCCCGCGAACATCACCACCGCCACGGCGTTGATGCACAGCGCGCCCCAGTTCTTGAGGCCGTTCATGCGGTGGATGTTGGTGAGGCCCATGAACCCCAGCACGGCGAGCATGAGGATCCCGATCCCCGCCCCGAAGTAGCCCCCGTACACGGCGACCAGGAACTGGGCCGCGAGGAAGCTCCACCGCGGGGCGGGGTCCGTCGTCGCCGGTGCGCTCGGGCGCAGCCGGCGCAGCAGCGGTCCCTGGACGAGGAACAGGAGTGTCGCTCCCAGGACGAGGAACGGCACGATGCGGTCGAAGGCGGCGGGCGGCGTGTGCAGCAGCAGCCATGCGCCGAGCGTCCCGCCGATGAGGCTCGGCGCCGTGAAACCGATCACCCAGCGGCGCGCGCCCGTGAGCTCGTGCCGATAGCCCCACATGCTGCCCAGCGAGCCGGGCCAGAGCGCCACGGTGCTGGTGGCGTTGGCGACGAGCGGCGTGACGCCGAGCCCGACGATGGCTGGAAAGGTGAGCAGCGTGCCGCCGCCGGCGATGGCGTTCACCGCGCCCGCAGCCGCAGCGGCGAGGAGCGCGAGCACGAGGCGCAGGGCGGTCACGCCACTAGTGTAGTCGCCAGCGGGCCTTGCGGCCACGTGCTCCCATCGTCCATCGTTGCCCGCGGGGCGCAGTCCAACCACAAGGAGGAGCTCGGATGGCACCGGTCACGGTTCAACGCTTCGTCAAGGAGCTGGAAAAGTTGAAGCAGCAGGTGGACGCGGGAACCCTCACGCCTCCGGATTACGATAGTCGCCTGGCGCGCATCATCCGCGAGCTGCGCGAGCAGGGTCTGGACGCCGATCGCGCCGCGATCACGGCGGCGCTCGCCGACGCGGCCAAACGAGGCATCATCACGCCCGAGGTGCAGGAGCACCTCCGCCACCGGCTCGGGCTCGCCTGATGGGGAAGGGGGCGGGCGCGCTCGCCCTGCTGTTCGTCACGCTCGGTCCGAGGCATGCTCGGGCACAGGACGCCGGCGAGGACGGCCAGTGGACCATGCCCGGCCGGGACTATGCCGCCACGCGCTACAGTCCGTTGGCGCAGATCAGCGTGGCCAACGCGAGCCGGCTGCGGCCCGTGTGGACGTTCTCGACGGGCGTGCTGGGCGGCCACGAGGGCCAGCCGCTGGTCGTGGGCCACACGCTGTACGTGGTGACCCCGTACCCGAACGTGCTGTACGCGTTCGACCTCACCAAGCCCGACTATCCGCTCAAATGGAAGTACCGCCCCGACGTGGATCCCAACGCCGTGGGGATCGCCTGCTGCGATGCGATCAACCGCGGCGCGTTCTACGCCGAGGGAAGAATCGTCTACAACCTGCTGGACGGCCGGACCGTGGCGATCGACACCGCCACCGGGGAAGAATTATGGAAGACGAAGATCGCCGATCTGTCGCAGGGCGAGACCACACCCGTCGCCCCGTTCATCGTCAAGCGTCGTGTGATCGTCGGCGCGTCGGGGGGGGAGTTCGGCATCCACGGCTGGGTAAAGGGGCTCGATCTGCGCACCGGCCGGATCGCGTGGACGGCGTACAACATGGGACCGGACAGCGAGATGCTCGCGTGGCCGGGGACGGTGCGGTCGTTCTACGGGAAGCAAAAAGACCTGGGCGTCACGACCTGGCCGAAAGACGGCTGGGCCCACGGCGGCGGGCCGGTCTGGGGATGGATGTCCTACGACCCCCGTCTCGACCTGGTGTACTACGGCGTTGGCAACCCCGGCCCGTACAACCCGGAGCAGCGTCCGGGCGATAACAAGTGGACCGCCAGCGTGGTCGCCCGGCGGCCCGATGACGGCGCTCTCGTGTGGGCCTACCAGTTCACGCCGCACGACAGTTGGGACTACGACGCCACCGCCGAGAATATCCTCGCCGACTTGGTCCTCGGGGGTGAGGAGCGGAACGTCTTGGTCCATTTCGACAAGAACGGCTTCGCGTACACGC
The DNA here is from genome assembly GCA_036522815.1 of Gemmatimonadales bacterium. Taxonomy (GTDB): domain Bacteria; phylum Gemmatimonadota; class Gemmatimonadetes; order Gemmatimonadales; family GWC2-71-9; genus AG41. The sequence goes on from DATDFC010000102.1 coordinate 33,009, forward strand.
TCGATCGCGCCACGGGCGAAGTGCTCGTCGCCGAGCCGTTCGTGCCCGTGAGCTGGGCCACGCGCGTGGACCGGGCGAGCGGCCGGCCGGTGATCGACTCGACCAAGCTCACGGGCGCGTCGCGCGGCAACGTGAAGGACATCTGTCCCAGCCTCGAGGGCGGCAAGACGCCCGCCGCACCGGCGGCGTACTCGGCGCGCACGAAGCTATTCTACGTTCCCACCAACAACCTCTGCATGGACTACGAGGCGGTGCCGGTGACCCGCATCGCCGGCACGCCGTTCATCGGGGCGAATACACCGTACCACGCCGGCCCGGGCGGGCAGATGGGCGCGTTCATCGCGTGGGATGCGGCCCGCGGCCGCAAGGTGTGGGCGATCGAAGAGCCGTACCCGGTGTGGAGCGGCGTGCTCGCCACGGCCGGAAACGTCGTCTTCTACGGGACGCTCGATGGCTGGTTCAAGGCCGCCGACGCGACGAGCGGGCGGCTGCTGTGGAAGTTCAAAGTCGGTTCGGGGGTCGTGGGGAATCCCATCGCCTACACCGGCCCCGACGGCAAGCAGTACGTGGCGGTGTACGCCGGGATCGGCGGCGACTGGTTCCTGCTCGCCGGGGACGTGCGCTCCGATGACCCGGCCGACGTGCGGCCGCCCGCCGATTTCATGCGCGACATCGCGCGCCACACGAGCCAGGGCGGCATGGTGTGGCTGTTCGGACTGGGTCCATGATCGACACGCTCGCCGTTGTGCTGCTCGCGCTGTGCTGCATCGCCGGTCTGGTGCTCGTTCCGCTCGGGCTGCCGGGGCTGTGGGTGATGGTGGGCGGGGTCTTGGGCTACGGCGCGCTCACCGGATTTCGCACCATCGGGATCGCCACGCTGGCGATCGTGCTGGGGCTCGCGCTGCTGGGCGAGCTCCTGGAGTGGTGGGTGGGGTTCGGGCTGACCGAGCGGTACGGCGGCTCGCGCCGCTCCGGCTGGGGCGCCCTGGTCGGCGGGATCGCGGGCGCCATGGTGGGCGTGCCGGTCCCGATCGTGGGGAGCGTGATCGGCGCCTTCCTCGGCGCGTTCGTCGGCGCCGCCGTGTTCGAGTACTCAGTGTCGCGCGCGCCGGGTGTGGCGGTGCGGGCGGGGTGGGGTGCGGTGCTGGGTCGCGCCGCCGGTGCCGCCGCGAAGATCGCGCTCGGGGTGGTGATCGCCGTCATCGGCGGCTTCGCGGCGGTAAAGGGATGAGGGCCGTTCTGGTCGCCCTGCTCGTGGCGCTGGCCGCGTGCGGGCGCGGCGCGCCCCCGGCCGACCCGCGCGCCGGCCTGCCCGAAGTGCGTCATGACGAGCACGTGTTCGCGGGCGGCGCCCCCCCCGCCCCCAAAGCGGTGCCGTGGCAGAATCCTTACCGGCGCGACCAGCGGGCGGCTGCGGAAGGAGCGAAGATCTTCACGGCGATGAACTGCGACGGATGTCACGGCGGCGGGGGCGCCGGGTGGGTGGGACCGAGTCTGGCGGACGGACGGTGGCGGTTCGGCGGCGCGGACGGCGCGATCTTCCAGTCGATCTATTACGGCCGCCCGCACGGCATGCCTGCCTACGGCGGGCTGCTGCTCGCGCCCGACGCGGTGTGGAAGCTCGTCACCTATATCCAGTCGCTCGAGCCCCCGGCGGACCTGCCGACGGAGGCGTGGCGCTGAGGGAGGTCCACAGCGCCACGCTCGTCACCAGGACATTGGCGACGATCACCGGCCACGCGTGTATCGCCACGCCGTACGACGCCCAAACGAGCGCGGCCATTCCCTGGACCCGGCGCAGCGTGACCGGCTGCTTGGTGAAGTACGACACCAAGAACACCGCGGTCGCAAGCCAGCCGAGCCAGTCGTAGCTCATCTCCCCCCCTCCCTCCCCAGTCAGGCGACGAGTGGTGGCGCGGAATCGGTCTCGCGGATCGTCAACAGGTCGGTCTGGACCTTGTCCCACTCCTGGAGCACCAGCCCGTGGGACTCGAACAGCGCGTGAATGCCCCGCTCGTCCATCCGGACGATTTCTTCCAGGATCGGCACCAGCACGCTCACCGCGTCATCGGAGAGCACCGAGCGCTTCGCGATCTGCGCGAGGTACTTGTTCTCGGACACTGCAATAGTGAGGCCGTTGAGCCGGTTGACATGCAGCATCACGTGAATGTCGGAGCCGCCGTCGCCGACGTAGATGACACGGTCGTGCCCCACGTGCAGCTTGGCACGCAATTCCTCGAGCAGCGCCATCTTCCCGTACCCGGCCGTGACCCGCTCGATACCCTGGATTTCTCCCGACGTGGGATCGTAGCGAAACCGCGTCCCGTAGATATGGTCTGCCGGGACGATGCCCTCGAGGGCGGATTGAATCACTTCCTGCGGAGCGGCGGAGATCACGTAGAACGCGAACTCGTAGCCATCCAGCTCGCCGAGCAGGCGGGTCAGCAGGTGGAGGTTCTGCTTCAAGCGAATGCGCTTGCCTACCTCGACCAAGTGCTCCTGACGCACGCGGCGGTACTCCGGATCGTGCAGCAACAGATAGGCGAGCTCGGCCCCCTGCTGCACCAGATGAATCCGGGACAGTCCCTCGATGCGCTCCTGGAATCCGGAGAGGCCGAGCAGGTCGCTCAAGACGATCCCCGAATCGTTGAAGCTGAGGGTCTGGTCGAAGTCGCTTGCCAACAGGTATCGCTTCATCGGTCGTGCCTCATAGTCGTTCAGGTCGCGGAAAATTCAACGCCCCCCGCCGGGACAGCTCCGGAGGGGGGCGTTGGCACATCATCGTGCCACCCAGCGGGCCGGCTCGCTCAGGGACTCATCCAGCAGCAATTAGGCTTCAACACCGCGCGATCCATACCGGGTTCCAGCCCTCGTGGGTTCTGATACGCACTCTAGACACAACCGTAACCGGTGTCAACCCGCATGGGACCGACAACCGTGTGATGCGCGACACGATGGCTCACGGCTTGTTCCCGCCGGTGACAATGTCTCTGAGCGGCGCCTTGCGCAGCTCGGCGCCGAACGCCGGCAGCTCGCGCTCCATGAAGCCGGCGAAGCGCACGGACGCGTCGGCCAGGCGCTGCGTGAACAGCTCGAACACCGCCTGCTGCTGCGCCGTGGGCGCGAAGTCGGCCCCGCTCTCGGAGACGTCGGACTGCAGTGCCGCGAGCCGGCCGTAGAGCTGCATCGGGCCGCGGAACGCATCCTCGCGCGCGCCCGTCAGATGGACGTCGAACAGCACGCCCTCGACGGCGCCGGCGTGGCGGTCGAGCGAATCGGCGAGGCCGGCGAGCCGCTTGGCGCTCGAGTCACCGGTGAGGGCGGTGTCGCCCCGCAACTGACCGGTCAAATCCGCGAGCTGTTTCCGCACCCACTCGAGCCGGTTGATCATGCGCGCCACGCTGTCCTGCGCGCTGCGGATCGCGAGCGCCAGCCGGGTCTGCGCCACGACGTCGGTGTCGCTCGCCGTCGTGTTCGGGTCCTTGAGCACCGTGAGCGTCTGCGTGAGCGTGGTCCGGGTGGCTGCGCTGTCCCCCACGGTGACCCGCACGGTGTAGCTGCCCGGCGGCACGAGCGGACCCCGCAGCGATAGGTCCAGGTCCCAGCTCACGAGGGGCCGGGTGCCGTCGGCGCCGACGCGCACCCACGCCTTGCCGGGCGGTGGCGTCCGCAGCTTGGGTGTGGCGGGTGACGTGTAACGCAGGTTCCACCAGACACGATTCAACCCCGGCTTGCGCTCTCCCTCGAGCACCCGCACCGTGTCGCCGCCCGATCCGAGAATGACGATCTTGGCGGGACGCAGACGGTGCGCGCTGTCGGCCGCGGTCGCGGTGTCGGCGAGCCCCGCGGGCAGGTAGTAGGTCAGGCCCGCCCCGTCGGGTACGCTGTCCACCTGGACGGCGCTGTTGGGCGCGCTGATGATGCCCTGCTGCGCGCGGAAGCGATACGCGGGGCGTGGTTTGAACATTATGGCCCCGCCCGCAAGGGCGGGGAAACCAGGGTCCTCCAGCGGCGAGATGTCGTCCAGGATCCAGATGCCTCGCCCGTAGGTCGAGACCACCAGGTCGTGGAAGTGCGGCTGCACCGTGATCCACGAGATCGGCGCGTGCGGCAGGTTGGTCTGAAGCGGGAGCCACCGAGCCCCGTCGTCCAACGTCACGTACACGCCGCTCTCGGTGCCCGCGAACAGCAGGCCCCGGCGCACGGGGTCTTCCGTCACCACGTGTACGAACGCCAGGGACGAGCGCGGCAGGCCGTCGGAGATCTTCTTCCAGCTCTTGCCGAAGTCCGTCGTCTTGAAGATGTAGGGATCGAGGTCGTCGAGCTCGTGCAGGTCGACCGAGAGGTACGCCGTCCCGGCGTCGAAGTGCGACGGCTCGATGTTGGAGATCTTCCCCCAGGGCGGAAGCTTGGGGATTCCCCCGGTCACGTCATTCCAGGTCGCGCCGCCATCGCGGGTGACGTGCACCACGCCGTCGTTCGAGCCCGCCCAGATCACGCCGGCGCCCCCCTGCGCCGGTGACTCGGCGAGCGCGAACAGCGTGGCGCCGTCGAACGTCATGAGGTTGTCGGTGGTAACGCCCCCCGAGCTGCGCTGGTGGGTCGTGTCGTTCCGCGTGAGGTCCGGGCTCACCACCTTCCAGCTCGCGCCGCCGTCGGTGGTGAGGTGCACGTACTGGCTGCCCGCGAACACCTTCCGATGGTCGTGCGGCGAGATCATGATCGGGAACGTCCAGTTCCAGCGATACTTCAAGTCGGCGGGCCGCCAGCCGTAGCCCGCCTCGGGCCAGACGCGCACGTTGCGCGCGTGGTTGCTGCGCGCGTCGTACACCTCGAGGCCACCGTCGTAGCACCCCGACCAGACCGTGACGTTGTCCACCGTGTCGGGGATCCCGAAGCCGCTTTCGCAGCCGCCGATGTGTCGCCAGTCGCCCTCGCTGATCCCGTCCCCCAGGCCGCGGCTCGGCATGCGATACGACGTCCCGTCCTGGCGGTTCCCGTACACGTTGTACGGGACGCGCGTGTCGGCATAGACGTGGTACATCTGGGCGATGGGGAGCACCACGCGCTGGAACGATCGCCCGCGGTTGAGCGTGATGCTGGCGCCGCCGTCGTGCGCCACCATGAAGCGGTCGGGGTTCACGGGATCGATCCAGATGTCGTGGTTGTCGCCTCCTCCCTGATAGCCCGAGCGGGCGAGGGTGCGGCCCCCGTCGCGCGACATGCTGAACCGCACCGACACGAAGTACAACCGCTCCTCGTCGTCCGGCGCCACCGCGAAGCGCACGTAGTAGGGCGCGCGCTCGGCCATGGAGTGGTCCCGGCTCACGACGTGCCAGGTCACGCCGCGGTCGTCGCTGCGGTACAGCGTCGGGTCCTGATCCTCGATCAGCGCGTACACCGTGTTGGGATTGGACGGCGCGACCGCCACCGCGATCTTACCGACCACGTGCTGGGCCTCCGGGAGCCCGTGTCCCGCCAGCCGCTTCCAGGTCACTCCCCCGTCGCGCGACACCCACAGCCCGCTCCCGGGCCCGCCGCTCTGCAGGTGCCAGGTCTTCACTTCGAATTGCCACATACCGGCGAATAGCGTATTCGGGTCTCCCGGATCGATCGCCAGGTCGGAGCACCCCGTGTTCGTGTCGACGAACAGCACGCGGGTCCACGTCTTGCCGCCGTCGGTGGTGCGGTACACGCCGCGGTCCTGGGCCGGCCCGTACGCCCGTCCCAGCGCGCACACCAGCACCACATCGGGGTTCGCGGGATGGATCACGATGCGCGCGATGCGTCCCGTGCCGTCGAGCCCCTGGTGTTGCCAGCTGCGGCCCGCGTCGGTCGAGCGGTACACGCCGTTACCGAGCGCGGTCGTCGAGCGGATGAAGAAGGTCTCGCCGGTGCCGGCCCAGAGGACGTTGTGGGCCGACGGCGCCAGCGCCAGCGCGCCGATCGCCTGCGCCGGCTGGCTGTCGAACACCGCGCGCCAGTGCACGCCACCGTCCTCGGTCTTCCAGATGCCCCCCGACGCGGCCCCCACGTAGGCCACCAGCGGATTGCCGGGCTCCCCGGTCGCGGCCACGGCGCGGTTGCCCTCGGGGCCGACGAAGCGGTACCGCAGGCGCGTCCACAGTGTGGTGTCGGGTTGCTGCGTGGCGACCGCAGCGGCCAGGGCGTACAACGCGATGAGCGGCATAGCGACGCAGCCTCGGTGCAGGGGGAGGGATAGCATGGCGCCGGCGCTGCACCCGCGCCAGGTTCTCTACGGCAACAGTCGCGGCGGAACCCGGCCGGGGTGGGGTGTGTTTTTCACCATGTTCTCCCGCGTCGTCCGCCGCCACCCTGAGAGGCTCGCATGTGGATCGTTCGACTGGCTCTGCGCCGGCCGTACACGATTGCGGTGATGGCCCTGCTCATCCTCGTGCTGGGCACGTTGTCCCTCACGCGCATGATCGTGGACATCTTCCCCGCCATCGACATCCCGGTCGTCGCCGTCGTGTGGAACTACCCGGGGCTCTCGGCCGAGGAGATGGAGCGGCGGGTGGTGATCATCAGCGAGCGCGGCTTCTCGACCACGGTCAACGGGATCGAGCGCATCGAGTCCCAGTCGATCCCCGGGATCGGGTTGCTGAAGATCTACTTCCAGCCCGGGACGGACATCGGCGGCGCCATCGCGCAGATCGGGGCGCTTTCGAGCACTATCCTGCGCATCGCGCCGCCGGGGATGCAGCCGCCCACGCTGGTCCAGTTCAACGCGTCCAACGTGCCGGTGGCGCAGCTCACCGCCTCGAGCGCCACGCTCCCCGAGGACCGCATCTTCGACTATGGACTGAACTTCATCCGGGTCCGCCTGTTCACCATCCCGGGGCTCTCGACGCCGGCGCCGTTCGGCGGCCGGCAGCGTCAGGTCTCGATCGACATCGACCCACAGGCCCTGGCGGCGAAGGGGCTGTCGCCGGCCGACGTGGTCGGCGCGCTGCAGGTATCGAACGTGATCGTCCCGGCCGGCACGGCGCGCATCGGCTCCACGGAGTACAACGTGGCCTTGAACTCGAGCCCGTCCGTGGTGGCGGAGTTCGAGCGGATCCCGCTCAAGGTGGTGAACGGGGCACCGGTGCTGCTGGGAGACGTGGCGCGCGTGTCCGACAGCTACGCCCCCCAGTCCAACATCGTGCGGGTGAACGGCAAGCGCGCGACCTATCTCGCGATCCTCAAGCACGCCGACGCGTCCACGCTCGCGGTGGTCGAAGCGACCCGCCGGGCTATCCCCTCGATTCAGGCGGTGGCCCCGGAAGGGCTCGACCTGAAGATCGATTTCGACCAGTCGCTGTTCGTACGGGCGGCGATCTCGGGCGTGGTGCGCGAGGCGATCCTCGCCTCGGTGCTCGTCTCGTTGATGATCTTCGCGTTCCTGGGGAGCTGGCGCAGCGTGGTCATCGTGTCCACGTCGATCCCGCTCGCCATCTTCACGGCGTTCCTGGGGCTCAAGTTCACGAACCAGACGATCAACATCATGACGCTGGGCGGACTGGCGCTCGCGATCGGGATGCTGGTGGACGACGCCACCGTGGCGATCGAGAACATCCATCGCAACCGGGCGCTGGGGAAGCCGCTCACGGTCGCCGTGCTGGACGGTGCCCGGCAGGTGGCCGTGCCGGCGATCGTGGCCACGCTGGCGATCTGTATCGTGTTTTTCCCGGTCGCGCTGCTGTACGGACCGGCCAGATACCTGTTCACGCCGCTCGCGCTCGCCGTGGTGTTCGCGATGCTCGCGTCGTACGTGCTGTCGCGGACGCTGGTGCCGCTCCTGGCCCGGCTGCTGATGCCGGGTGAAGAGCATGCGGCCGCAACGCCCTCCGCTCTGCAGCGGCAGCGGGACGAGATCTGGGAGCGGTTCCAGGCCGGGTACGGCCGGGCGCTCGAGACGGTGCTCGCCCACCGCCGCTTCACACTGGTGACGGCGCTGGTGCTGGCGGTCAGCGGCGTGGCGTTGCTCACGGTCGTGGGCACCGACTTCTTCCCCGCCGTCGACGCCGGTCTCATGAAGCTGCACTTCCGGGCCCCCGCCGGGACCCGCATCGAGGAGACCGAGCGGCTGGTGGAGCAGGTGGAGCGTCGCATCCGCGAGACGATCCCGGCGGGCGAGCTCGAGACCGTCAACGACATGATCGGGGTGCCGCTCTTCTATAACCTGGCATTCGTCCCCACCGACAACATCGGGGCCATGGACGCGGAAGTGCTGATCGCGCTCAAGCCGGGGCATCGTCCGACGGAGCGCTACATGCGGGCGTTGCGGGCGACGCTGCCGGCGGATTTCCCGGGCTCGAGCTTCTACTTCCAGCCGGCGGACATCGTGAGCCAGGTACTGAACTTCGGCGTGTCCGCACCGGTGGACGTGCAAATCGAGGGGGCCAACCTCGCCCGCTCCTACGAAGTCGCGCGGCGGCTGCGCGACGCGATCCGTACCGTGCCGGGCGCGGTGGACGTACACGTGCCGCAGGTGCTCGACTATCCCGCGCTCAAGGTGCAGGTGGATCGGGTGCGCGCCGCGCAGCTCGGTCTGACCCAGCGGGACGTGGCGAACAGCATGCTCATCTCCCTCTCCTCGAGCGGGCTGATCGCGCCCTCGTTCTTCCTGAACCCGGCGAACAACGTGAACTACACGGTGGCGGTACAGACGCCGATCGCCCGGCTGGCCTCGGTGCCGAGTCTGCTCGCCACGCCGCTCACGCCCGCATCCGGCGTTCGGCCGGCCGATCCCAGCGGCGCGCCGTCGCTCGCCGAGCCGCCCGAGGCGCCCGCCGTGATGCTCGGCAACGTGGCGAGCGTGTCTCCCGGCGCCGCGCCCGGCGTGGTGAACCATTACACGGTGCAACGAGTGCTCGACGTCGAGGCGGGAGTGGAGGGTCGGGACCTGGGCGGCGTGGTGCGCGACATCCGCTCGCGCATCGCCGCGCTCGGTGCCCTGCCACCCGGCATGCGCATCACGGTGCGAGGACAGGGCGAGGTGATGGCGGCGTCGTTCCGGAGCCTGGGCCTGGGCCTGATCCTGGCGATCGTGCTGGTGTACTGCCTGATGGTGGTGTTGTTTCAATCCTGGCTCGATCCGTTCATCATCATGGCCGCCGTGCCGGGCGCCCTGGTGGGCATCCTCTGGATGCTCGCCCTCACCGGCACCACGCTGAACGTCGAATCGCTGATGGGCTCGATCATGGCGGTGGGGATCGCCGTGTCCAACTCGATTCTGCTCGTGAGCTTCGCCAACGACCGGCGGGTCGAGACGGGCGGCGATGCCCTCGCGGCCGCGCTCGAGGCCGGCAAGACCCGGCTGCGCCCCGTGCTGATGACCGCGCTGGCGATGATCATCGGGATGGTCCCCATGGCGGTGGGGCTGGGCGAGGGCGGGGAGCAGAACGCGCCGCTCGGCCGCGCGGTGATCGGCGGGCTGGTGCTGGCGACCGCGGCCACGCTGTTCGTGGTCCCCGTCCTGTATTCCTTGATCCGGACCGAACCGCCGACCAGCCACCTGCTGGACGAGCGGTTCCTGGCAGAAGAGAGAGGGGAAGCGTGAAGACCGAATTGCCGCAGTCGCGATCGGGGCGCCGCCTGCTCGTGGGGGGCGTGGTGTCGATGGTGGCCTCGGTCGCCATCGTCGCCGGGCTGCTCGCCCGCAAGGTGAGTCTGGTGCGCGCGGAGGGGCGGGCGCGCGCCGCCGCGGTGGCGGCGGGGCCGCACGTGCGCGTGGTGCGCGTGACGGCGCCGCAGGGCGTCCAGACGCTGACGCTCTTGGGCGAGGCGCGGCCCTACGCGGCCGTCACGCTGTACGCCAAAGTCAGCGGCTACCTGCGCCAGATCCTGGTCGACAAGGGCGACGCCGTGGGCGCGGGCCAGGTGCTCGCGGTGATCGAGTCGCCCGAGCTGGACCAGCAGTACGAGGCGGCGCTCGCCGACGCGCGCAACAAGCGCGTCAACGCCGACCGGTTCCGCGCCCTCGCGAAACAGAATGCCAGCTCGGCGCAGGAGGCCGAGCGCTATGAGACCGACGCAGCCGTGGCCGAAGCCAACCTCAAGGGCATCGAGACACTCAAGTCGTACGAGGTCATCCGGGCGCCGTTCACCGGACGCGTGACGGCGCGCTACGCCGACCCCGGCGCCCTGGTGCAGAACGCCACCAACGCGCAGACCGGTGCGCTCCCCGTCCTCACCGTGTCGGAGACGGGGCGGCTGCGCGTATACGCCTACGTGGACCAGCAGGATGCCCCCCTCGTCGGCGTCGGCACACCGGCGGAGATCACCGTGCCCGACCGGCCCGAGGGCCGGCTCACGTCGCGCGTGACGCGCGTCAGCGGGTTGCTCGACCCGCGCACGCGCACGCTGCTCGCCGAGGTGGACCTCGAGAACCAGGGCGGCGCCATTTTCCCCGGGAGCTACGTGACGGTGAAGCTCGCCGCCCGGGCGCGGGGCTACCCGGAGCTGCCGGCGGGCGCGCTGATCGTGCGCGGTGACACCACGCTCGTGGCTGTGGTGGACTCGGCTGGCCACGTCGCGTTTCGCCGCGTGGTCGTGGCGCGCGACGACGGCCAGAGCGCGCAGATCGCCGGCGGCGTGGTGCCGGGGGAGCGCGTCGCCCTGAACCTGGGGGAAAGCGTCGCCGAGGGCGCACGGGTCCAGCCGGTGGAGCAGCAGTGATGCTGGGCGTCCTGGCGATCGTTTTCCCGCTCGCGCTCGACACGCTGCCAACTGTCTCGCTGGGCGAAGCGATCCAGCGCGCCGCCCGGCTCGATCCCGCGTACGTCGACGCGCTCGGCCAGGTGGAGAACGCCGCCTGGGCGCGGCGCGCGGCGCGCCTCGCCTTTATCGTGCCGTCGCTCGAGATCGGCGTCGACGCCACGAAATATTCGTCACCCTTCTTTAATCCCGGCACGGGCCAGCAGGGCACGAGCGCGGTGACGACCCATGTCGCCGCGAGCTACGAGCTCCTGTCCGTGCGGAAGATCGCCGATCTCGCGGCGACCGACGCCGGGCACGAGGCCGCGGCGGCGGGGGAGCTGGCACAACGCTTCCAGACGGCCATGGCGACGGAGGCCGACTATTACGATGTCCTGGCGAACCAGGAGCTGTTGCGGGTCGCCACGGAGCGGCTGAACCGGGCGCGGGAGCAGCTGGCGGTGGCGCGCGCCCGCGTCACTCAGGGCGTCGCCGTGCAGACGGACTCGCTGCAGGTGGCGCTGGAAGAGACGCGGGCGGAGATCGATTCCGCGCGTCAGGCGGTGTCCCTCGCGGTGGCCCGGCTGCAGCTGGGCCGGCGCGTGGGCGCGGCCGGACCGGTGGCGGCACAGCCGCTCGATACGCTCCCGGCGCCCGCGCTGCCGATCTCGCTCGAGGAGGGCGTGGGCCTCGCGCTGCACGAGGGGCCCCGGTTCCGCATCGCGCGCGCCAACGAGCGCGTCGCGTCGGCCCTGCTCGCCGGCACCCGCGGGACGTACCTCCCCGAGCTGACGCTCTTCGGGGAGAACGAGCAGTTCGACACCCATTTCCTTCCCGAGGCGCGGAACCTGTCGCTGGTGACGTTCCGCGTGAGCCTGCCGATCTGGACCGGGGGAGCGCGCGAGATCGCGATCAGCGAGGCGCGTGTGAACCGCGATGTCGCGCGCGCGGCTCGGGAGGACGTCGAGCGCGCCGCGCGACGCGATGTCACCGAGGCGTATGAGACCTACACCACGGCGCGCGACAACTACGCCCTGTCGATCCGGGCCCTCGCGACCGCCGCCGAGAATTTCCGGGTGCAGGACCAGCGCTATCGCGCCGGCGCGACGACCATCCTCGAGCTGGTGGATGCGCAGGTGCAGCTGACCCAGGCGGGATCGGACGTCGTGCAGACGCGTTACGCCACGCGACTCGCGCTCGCCGGCCTGGAGGCGATCCTGGGACGGAGGCTGTTCGGCTAGGCTAGCTGCCGGCCGCCGTGCTGGGCGTGCCGTCGCCCCAGTTCGGCGGGAGTCGCATCCGGGCGAGCTGCTCGGCGGGCCCCGCTTCCCGGGCGCGCCGGGGCGTCTCGTCGCGATGCACGTACACGCTCCTCGCCAGCAGTCCCGGCCACCCCAGCTGATGCCGCGTGATGGTGCCGAAACGCCGCCAGCCGGCTGCTTCCGCCCATGCACGCACCATCCGGTGGCTCTCGTGGATGTGCATGACGAGCGTTTGCAGCCCGGCCCGCCGCGCCTCGTCGAACAGTGCGTGCGAGAAGTCCGTGGCGACGCTGGAAAACCGGGCCGCCGCAAACGCGAACAGGTTGTCGACCTGCCCGGTGCCGCGCGGCAAGGGCCCGTACAGCCCCGCCCACCCGTTCAAGCGCCGCAGCTGACGGTGGTCCTCCGTCAGGAGCAGCCACTGGATACAGAGCGGCCCGTCCGGGCCGATCCAGATGTACGCGCGCCGCAGTCCCTCATCCCAGAACCGCAGCCCCGACTTGAAGTTGGTCTCCGCCCGATCGGGGCGCTGCCGCAGCTCGCCGATGATCGGGTCGGTCACGCGCGTCAGCCGCACGTGCGGCGGCGGCGCAGGGGTGTTGGCCAGGTCGATGCGGTAGCGGATCCACCGCTGCCGCAGCACAAGACGCGGGAAGGCCGCCCGCGCGAGCCGCAGCAAGCCTGTCACCGCCAGGCGCACGGGGGCCCGGCCGCGCCAACAGGCCCGGCCGAGACAGAGCCACTCGCTGGTGTCGTGGGTCATGGATGCGTGGCGATGCCGCTGCAATTCCCGCGCACACTCTCGCCATGCGCGTAAGCGGGTGCCCCACCGCCAGATAGGGCGATAGATTCAACGTGTGACGTGGCGTTGGTGCTGCAGCCAAGGAGTCATCTGCTGCCTAGACGCAACACCCAGTGCGCTGCGGCCTACTGGCGGCATGGCGCGTTGGGATCCGGTTTGGGGTGGTCCACCGCTACCCGGTGATCCAAGGCGGCCACGCGCACGGCGACGTCTGCGACCAGGTTGGCCACCCGGGCCATGTGCTCGTAGTCGATGTATTCAGGCTCGTCCGAGACCTGGTGGTAGTCGGAATGCAGGCCGGTGGTGAAGAACGTGATCGGGATGCCGTAGCGCGCGTATTCGTAGTGGTCCGAGCGACAGTAGATGTTGGACGGGTGGCCGTCGGCATCGATCGCGTAGTCGAACACGAGTCCGTGGCGGCCCGCCCGGTTGACTTGCTCCACCAGATCGCCCAGCTCGGTCGAGAGGCGGCGCGAGCCGACGAGCTGGACGTAGCCGGGGCCGCCGTGCAGCGGCGCTCCGTCCTTGGTGCGCCCCGTTTCGTCGCCGGCGGCGCCGCGGCCGACCATGTCCATGTTCAGCTGCGCCACGATCGAGTCGCGCGGCACGGTCGGGTGATCGGTGAAGTAGCGCGACCCCAGCAGGCCCTTCTCCTCGCCGGTGTGCCACACGAACAGGATGGACCGCTTCGGTTTGCGCTTGAGCGAAGCGATTCGCTCCGCGATCTCGAGCGCCGCCACGGAGCCGGAGCCGTCATCGTCGGCGCCGTTGGCGATCGAGTCGACGCGGCTCCGGCCCGGATGCCCCGATCGGAACCGGGCGAGCAGGGAGTCGACGCCCGCCTGCTGCTCGGGCGTGGCCTGCTTGCCGGCGTCGTCGGCGCCCTCCGGGCGCACCACGTGATTCCAGATGCGGATCGAGTCGTGGTCCACGGCGCCGCGGCTGAGCCCGATGTGATCGTTGTGCGCGCCGATGGCGACGTACTCGCTCTTGAGTTTCGGATCGCTGCCGGGCACGATGCCGACGACGTTGCGCGCGGGATCCGCGATCGGCACCACGTCGAACCGCACAGCGACGGCGGCGGTCGTGCCGGCCGCACCGGGGGTGAGCTGCTCCAGCGGTGTGGTGAACATCCTGGCCGCGGTGGCGCCGCTGATGAGGAATACCGGGGGCTGCGTCGCCAGCGCCGCGGGGGTATCGTCGAGCACCGTGCGCGGGCGCCGCAGGAACGCGAGGGCCTGTGGCGTGAGACTGTCCAGGGCGACGAGCGCGACGGCCGCGGCGCCCGGCACGCCCGGCGCGGCCCGCAGCGGGCGCAGTCCCAGCCCCCTGCCGTGCACCCGCAACACGACCAGCTTTCCGCTCGCCTGCTCCGGCGCGATCAGCGCGGACGAGTCGCCCACCTCGCCGCCGAACACGATGGCGAGCGACTGGCTCTCGAGCGACCGCGGTCCGACCGGCACGTAATCGATGAACGCCGTGAGGGGAGCTCCCGCGACCGCGAACGTGGACGTCGTGTCGAACGTGCGCGTCTTGAGCGGGATCGTCTGGAAGTAGGTGCCGTCGTCTCCCGCCGGCACGAGGCCCGCGCGCTTGATCTCGGCCGCGATGTAGTCGGTGCCTTTGACGTTGCCGATCGTCCCGGCCTCGCGCCCCTGCATCGAATCGTCGGCGAAGATGTACAGCCGCGTCATCAAGTCGCCGGGCGTGATCGCCGGGACCGTCGGCGCCGGCCGGTGGGTGCGCGGCAGCTCGGACTGGGCTCGGCCGACGGCCGGCGCGCACAGCGCGAGCAGCAACAGGCAAGGGCGATGCATGCGGATCTCCGAACGAGAGGACGTGACGACCGCGGCGCTCAGCGCCGCGGTCGGTGCTGCTCGATGTGGCGGGCCATAATGCGCATCAGCTCCGCGTTGGTCCACGGCTGCCAGCCGTGCGGCTTGAGCGGGCGCCCGTACGCGACCTCGGCGGCGGCGGCGGGGTGCGCGCGCTTGAGGAACTCCTCGAGGCGATAGACGGCGAGATTCAGGTAGAACGTGTCCATGTCCCCCACGAAGACATGGAGCTGCCCCTTGAGCTTGGGGCCGAGTGTGGCCCAGTTCCGCTCCAGATAATCGCGCAGGTCGTAATCGTGGGCCTTGAAGTACTCGGCTACCGCATGGTCGATCTTGCCCGTCGCGAGGTTCCACAACTCCGCGGGATAGCCGTCGGGGCCGACCGGACCGTACGTCGCCTCCCAGATGGCGAACTGCTCGCCCGAGCGCGCGCGGCTGCCCAGCACCGCCTCGAACTGGCTCTCCTGGCGCACGCTGATGCGCGGCTGCCCCGTGACCTCCTGCTCGGCCGGCACGTCGTAGCTCATCCATCCGGCCACGGGATGCACGAACGCGCTCGTGTCGCTGTAGATGTCGGGGATCTCGTAATTCCGGAAGTCGACCGGGTCCGGATACAGCACCCACGTTCCCCCGAAAAAGTCCGGATGATACAGCTGCAGGGCGAGCGCCTCCCAGCCACCAGTGGAGCCACCGGTGAGCAAGCGCGCCCAAGGCGCCCGGATCATGCGGAAGTGGTCTTCCAGATAGGGAATGAGCTCCCGCAGGATCGCGTCGCCGTAGGGTCCGTTGTTCGCGGAGTTCACGGCGTAGGAGTCGTCGAAGTAGGGCGTCGGATGCTGGAACGTGACGGCGATCAGGCGCGGGAACTGCGCTGAGCTCCACGCCTGGTAGAACTCGTACCCGGGCTCGCGCGCCGTGCGCGCCAGCCGGGCCGTCCGCTGCTCCGGCGTCTCGACGCTCGAATCGGTCGAGAATCCGAACGGCGGTCGGAGATTGAAATGTCCCTGCTCGTACACCGTGGCGTAGCGGCGCGCCGTGTCGGTCTCGTAGCCGCGCGGCAGTAGCACCGTGGCGCCCAGGTACATGGGACGCCCCCACCAGGCCGTGAGCATCTCGCTCCGGATCTTGATGTGCTTCACCCATTTCGTGTCCGGCGGCAGCTCGATCGGTGGCAGCGCGCGGGTGAGCTCGAGCCGCACCGTATCCGGCGCGGCCGGATCGAGGTGCACCTTGCGCACCTCGCTCACCAGGTTGCCGGGAGACTTGTTGAACTGCTGCCCCTCCCACTGGTCGTCATGCAGCCAGAGGGTGTGCCCGTCGGCGCGGTGGAACTCCGAGTAGACGTTGAGCAGCCCCTGCACGTAATAGTCGCCGGCGGGAATCTCCTTGAGGCTCGCGACCGGATAGCCGAGCGTGGCGGCGTCGATCACGCCCGCGGTACCGGCCGGGAGCGCCGTCACGTCGACGCCGAAGAAGGGCGTGCAATCGCTTTCGTGCCGGACCTGGAGGCGGGGTTCGGCGTCGTCGCCGCGGCTCACGAAGACGTACATGCGGCCCGTGACCGGTGTGGCCCGGAGCGCCGCGGAGACCCGGATCTCGATGCGCTGTGCGGCTGATGGGGACGCGAAGGCGACGGTGACGAGAGACGCGAGCGTAGCGAGCCGCAACGGACCAGTCCTGGAAGGGGCGCGGTACAGTGACCTCATACGCGCCGGTTGGCAAGGAGCGGGGGGACGCCGTCTCCAAAAGAAAGAGGGCGGCCTCTGCCGCCCTCCTCCTCCGAAACAGACCGGTCCGCTTACCGCGGATCAGTCGACTCTAGCTGCGAGCGGCGATCTTGTGGAACGTGGAGTTGGACACGTCGAAGCTGGCCACCTCGGGCGTTCCCTCGACCACCTTCGCCAGACCCTTCAGCACTTCGGGATACGTCTCGCGCGCATAGGCTTCCGCGCTCTCTTTGCGGTCCCACAGACTGATGGCAAGTGCTTCCTTGCCGTCCTGGGCAACGAACGTGATCTCGTCCGCGAACCCTGTGCGCTTCCGAAGCAGGGGCAGGATGTCCTTCTCGAGCGTCTGCGTGAACTCACCCACCGTATTGGGCTTCAGGTGCATCGTGACATTGCGTGCGTACATGTGGCGACTCCTTGGCAACCAACATGAACCTCTGCGACAACGGGCACTGCGTGAGCTTGCCCAACGTACCGTACTTTACTAGATTTGTCAAGTAGGGACCTGCATGAGCAGTACTGTTTTACCAACCATTGTTAATGAGGGAGAGGGGTGCCAGTGGACGTGCCTTTTGTGATTCGTCAGCGGCTGGAGGAACTGGGGTTGGAGCAGCGCGATCTCGCCCGCGCCGCCCGCGTGACCGAGTCCTACATCTCGCAGCTGCTCACACGGCGCAAGTCGCCCCCCGCCCCGAACCGCACCGACATTTACGACCGGATGGACAAGTTCCTGCGATTGCCCACCGGGGAGCTGGCCCGGCTGGCGGAGCTGCAACGCAAGCAGCAGCTCAAGCGCGAGCTGGGCGACGAGCCCGCGGCCCTGCTGGGCGAAGTTCGCGAGCTGATCTTGCGAAAGTGTAACCCCGACAAGGAACGCCAGATTCGCGCGATCTTCGAGCAGCAACCCCTGGGTGAGCTGGAGCGACTGATCACGGCGAAAGTCTTGGAAGTGGCGAAGCAGCTGGCCCGGCTGGAATTGGACAACGAATACTGGATCCGCATGATGGCGCAGCTCGGCGGCCGCAGTTACGAAGAGATGCGTGTGATCGTGCTCGAGTTCCTCGATAGCGACATCTTCCACGTGTCGGCCGAGAACTGCGTGTCGTTCCTGGGCCCGCTGATCGAGTCGTGGGACATCGACCTCGCCACGTTCGCACTGCAAATCGTCCTGAACCGACAGATAGCGGCCGGCCATGTGAAGCGCTTCGAGTTCATCGAACGGGAATTCGACGAGCCCGCGAGCGAGGAGCCGGGGCTCACGGCGTTCCTGCACGACCCCGCCCTGAGCGGCACGGCGACGGTGGAGGAGCTGGCGTTTCTCAAGCGGCTGCGGTTCACCCACAAGCGGCCGACGCCGCTGTTTTACTACCGCGAGCTCCAGAGCCTGCGGGATCCTCTGCACTTTCGGACCCCGCCGTCCGGCGAACCTCGCTAGGGCCGTCCCAGGACGGCCCGCGCGATCCGCAGCACGATCGGCGCGACCTGCGCGGGCGTCCGCGTCGGCCCGGCGAGCAGGTCGAACGTCTCGAATCCCGTGAGTGCGAACAGGGCGTCGATGGTCTCCTCCGGCGAGGCCGCCGCGGGCCCAGCGGCGCGCTCCCGCAAGCGACCCACGATCACCCGCAGTCCCTGACGCCGCCATTCCTGCCGGGCCCGCAAGGTTCGCTCGAGCCCTGGGTCCAGCGCCGCCAGCGCCAGCAGGCGCCGGTGAATCGGCCGGTGCGCCGTCCAGAAGCGGGCGAAGGTCGCCACGAACCGCCCCAGCGCCTCATGCGGATCGGGCTGGCGGAAGGCATCCGCCAGCTCCCACATCCCGCCCTGGCGGGCGAGATCGTCGAACAGCGCCTCGAGCAGCTTGGACCGCGAGCCGAAGCGCTGATACACGGTCACCCGGGTGACGCGTGCCCGCCGGGCGACCGCCTCGATGCTGAACGCGCCGGCGCCGCGGGCGACGAGCAGCGCGCGCGCGGCCTTGAGGATGCGGGCCCGGGTGCGGTCGACCGCCTTCTGGCGGCGGCCCAGCCGGTAGGGCCGCCGGGTCACGGGACGGGGTGCCTTGATAGGAAACAATTTAGCTATACATATCGTATAGTCAATTATACTCCACCGGAGGTGTCCCGTGGTCTGGCTGCGCTTGGTGCATATCGTCGCAGGCGTCGTCTGGGTCGGCTCGGCCGTGTTCGCCGCCCTGTTCGTCCTTCCCACCGCCCGGGCCTTGGGCCCCGAGGGCAGCCGCTTCGTGGCGCGCCTGATGCCGCGCTCGGGCCCCGTGCTCGGCAGCGCCATGCTGTTGACGATCGTCTCGGGATTCATCATGTACGGGCGGCTCTCCGCCGGATTCAACCGGGGCTGGGTGACGTCGCGCGTGGGGCTCGCGCTCGGCGCCGGGGCGGTCGCCGCCCTCCTCGCGGTGATCGTGGGTGTGGCCGTGAACGCCCCCGCCGGCGCCAAGATGGCCAGGCTCCGCAAGGGCCTCGAACCGCAGGGCGGCACCCCGACCGCGGCGCAGGCCGCAGAGCTCGCCACCCTGCAGGCACGCGTGGAGCGGGGAGCCCAGCTCGTGGCCCTGCTGCTCCTGACGGCGGCCGGGGCGATGGCGGTCGCCCGGTACCTGTGAGCGCTCTCGCCGGGAAGGTGGTGCTCGTCACCGGCAGCTCGCGGGGCATTGGTGCCGCGATCGCGACACTGTTCGCGCAGCACGGCGCCAGGGTGGCGCTGCACGGCCGGGATGAGGAGGCGCTCTCGGCCGTGCGGGCCGCCATCGGGCGCGGCGCGGCCGCGAGATGTCGCGCGCGCGGCCGTATTCCTCGCGTCGGACGAGGCGGGGTGTCCCCGTGATGGGCCCCATGGGATTCGAATCAACGATCATAGCCTGGCGACCGGATTTGTCGTCGGGCTGCGCTCCCCCCGCTAACGCCTTTCTCCCCTGCCGGTTGAGTCCGGACACTGCCACGTTGCCCGGCTATTGCTCGCGTCTCCGTAGCTTGGGTCGCGTGACATGTGCGACACCAACGCAAGCCATGGCAGGTGAAGGAAACAGGGAGAAAGGCGGAGCAATGACCTCGACCATCACAGCGGCTCTCCTGGGTCTGATGTCCGGGTCCGCTGAAAGCGCATTGCCCCGCCTCGAGCTCGCGCCGGCTGCTCGTGCGGTCCTCGCCGCGTTCGCGGCCAGCCCCACGGAGCGCCTCGCCTGCCTGCTCGGCTCCGTTGACGGCCCGACGGTTCGGGTCAAGTCCGTGTCGGAGACTGACGACAGCGGCGCGACGGCCACGCGCGTGGTCGCCCGCGCCCCATGCCCGCCTGGAGCGGTGGGGCGAGTCCACTCCCACCCGGGCGCCGAGCGGTGCTGGTACTGGTTCCCGGGCACCCAAGTCGAGACCTCGGACGCCGTCTCGTTCCGCCGCGGCGGCTACCCAGTCGACGCCATCGTGTGCGGTCCGACGCTGGTCTATGTCACCCGCGCCGGCGGCGCCGAGGCCCAGAGCCTCGCGTTAGTGGGCCGCAACGTGCCGGTCCTGCTGGTGGCTGCCGCGGTCGCGTTCGCGACCGCCCAAGACTCCACCATGCGCAGGCCGTGCGGAGGCCAAATCGTGGCGTCGGACGAGCGCGAGCCCGACGGGAGCTTCCTCGTGCGCTGGGCGCGCGCGATTCGCTCGGCTGCTCTGAAACCGCGGATCTCCCAGTCCGCGCGACTCACGTTGCAGTATCGGCGTCCGCTGGGCGCGCAGCTCGGGATTACGCTCCACCTCTAGCCATTGACTCCGGACATCTCCGCGTTGCCCGGCCATTGCTCGTGTCTCCCTACCTTGGGTCGCGTTCACATGAACGCCACACCGACGGGTTGCAGGAGTGGCGGTGCTAGACCGGAAGCGACCCACACCAGGAGGCATATATGCTTGGATTGATCGCAACACTCACTCGGGGTCGCGTGCTTCGCGCCCTGGCGACCGCAGGCATCATCGGCGCTGCAGCGTGTCAGGATGCCAGCAGAGCCGTCGGGCCCACCAAAGACGTCGGGGAGGCCAACGCCCTTTTCTTGGCCGCACCCCAACCCGACCTGATCGTGAAGAGTTTTACCTACGCACCAATCGATCCGAATTATCCCGGCTACGCGTGGTCGACGGACGTCGAGCTTACAGCAGTCGTCAGCAATGTCGGCCTCGCGACGGCGGGCGCCTCGATCCTCAGTTTCAGCGGCTGGGCTCCCGCGACGTTGCAGCCGCTCTCTCCGGTGCTGTCGCCATCCTCACCCTGGCTCGCCTGCACCATGCCGCTGCGGGACGGGCAGTTTTGGGTGCCGGCGCTTGCCCCGGGTCAGGACTACATCGTGCACTGGACTGTCCATCTCCAAGACGGGTCTTACTACCAGATCACGGCGACCGCCAATTCGCCCCAGTGCACCTCAGAATGGGACCTGTCGAACAACTCGGCGCTCGTCCACTTCCAGGTAATCATCATCAATTGACGGCCCCCGTGAGGCACCGGTGCCGTTCCGTAGCTGTGAGGCAGCGCCGCGCTCCCGCGCGGCGCTGCACTGCGTTTTCTAGGCGGGCAGTCGTGCCCGCAGCTCGGCGAGGGCGCGACGGCCCTGCTCGTCACCCGGCTCGAGCACCCGCTCGGCCGCGGCGAGCGCCCGGCGCGCAGCGCGCGGAGCGGATTCGGCGAGCGCCGCGTGCACCGCTGCCACTGCCTCGGCGAACGCGGCCGCGGGCGGTCCCGTCCGGGCCAGGAGCTCCGCTCGCAACAGGCGCGATTCCAGGTCGGGGCGCGACGCCAGCGCTGCCGCAGCGCGGGCCCGCAGTGCGCGTCGCTCGCCGGCCAGGAGGCGCTCCCCGCTCACGACTTCGGCGATGAGCGGCGCGGCGAAGCGATAGCGCTCCCCGTCGAAGGTGAGCAACCCGTGGCGCTCCAGGACGGCGAGCAACTGCTCGATGCGCTCGGGTGCGACGCCGGTGAGCGCGGCGATGAGCTCCGGGTCCACGGCGAGCGCGCCGATGCTCGCCGCGCGCAGCACCTGCAGGGTCGCCGCGTCCAGCTCCGCGACCCGGGCCAAGACTGCCTGGCGCGCCAGGCTCGGGACCGACATCGGGAGCGGTTCCTCGATGGTGACGCCCGGACGGGGCCAGGTGAGCGCCTCCGCGCGCAGGATCGCGGTCTTCTCGAGCCCTTGCAACATGGTGACGATCAGAAACGGGTTCCCGCTCGTCTCGAAGAAGACACGACGAGCCAGGCGATCGAGATCCGCCTGGTTCACGCACCAGGCGCTGCCGTGCAGTACGAGCTCCCGCGTCTCGGCCGCGGAGAGGGGCTCGAGCTGCACCGTCTGGCCCGGCACTCTTCCCGCGCGTCCGACGTCGCTCCGCAGGCGAACCAGCGCGCGCGAGGGCTCCTGGAATGTCGCGCGCGCGCTCAGCACCAGCAGCACCGGCAGCCCGGCGAGCTGCGGCATGGCGCCACCGAGCGCCTCGATGCTGGCGCCGTCCGCGCAATGCGCCTCGTCCACCGCCAGCGCCACGGGTTGCTCCTCAGCGAGCGCCCGCAGCAGCGACGCCAGGGCCGCCGCCACCTCGGCGTGGTCGGCGGGTGCGCGCGATGCGACGCCTGGGAACGCTTCGGGCGCCAGGGTCGCGAGCGCGGCGAGCGCGTAGGGGTCGGCGGCGGCGCTGCCTGGCGCGCGCATCAGGCCCGCGCGCAACAGAGTCCGGAGCGTGCTCCAGGGGGCGTCGCGGTCGCTCTCGAGCGGCGTGGCGACCGCCGCCACCGCGCCCTGGAGCGCGAAGCGGTCCACGCACTCGGTCAGAAGCCGGGTCTTTCCCGTCCCCGGGTCACCGGTGATCAAAACGGTCTGCGGGCCCCGTTGTAACGTCTCCGCGACCAGCGTGAACGCCTCCCGATGCGCCCGTGCCTGGCCCACCAGCGGCGGCCTCGTTTCCCCGGGCGGCCGCGTGTGCCGCCGCCAGCGCTGCCCCCGGATGCGGTCGGCGAGCGCCGCCAGCTCGCGGCCCGGTTGCTCGCCCAGGGCCGCCAAGCGGGTGGCGAACTCGTGAAACGCCGCGAGCGCCCCGGCGGCGTCCCCGCTCAGCGCGCAGGCGCGCATCAATAGCTGCACGGCTGGCTCTCCATACGGCTGCAGGGCGAGTGCGCGACGGGCCGACGCGCTCGCGTCGGACTCGCGCGCTGTGGCCAGTGCCTCCTCACCGGCCGCGACCAGCGCGGCGGCCGCCCGCGCGCGATACCGGTCCCGCTCCTGTGCTGCCCACTCCTCGAACGCGGGCGCGCCCTCGAGGGCGAAGCCCTCGAGAAAATCGCCCTCCACGAGACGGGCGGCATCGGCAGGGCTGCGGTCCAGCAGCGCGTCGAACCGCAGCGCATCCACCTCGAGTGCGTCCTCGCGCAGCAGGATCGAGTCGCTATCGGACGCGAGGCGCGCCTCACCGACGTGCGCCCGCAGCCGCCGGATCGCCTCGTTGAGCGAGTGGCGCGCCCGGGCGTCGTCGGTCTCCGGCCAGAGCACTCCCACCAGATGCGCCCGGGTCCGTCTGCGCTTAGGAGAAAGGGCGAGGTAGACGAGCAACGCGAGATGCTTGCGACGCAACACCTCGGGCGGCGCCGGGCCGCCGGCGAGGCGCGCGGTCGGCACCCCGAAGCAATGAAGCTCCAGGGGAGGCAGTCCGGACATTTGGGAAGAAACTAACGCCTAGGCGTCTGGGCGCCTCGCTACAGCCACCATACCTCTAGACGCCCAGACGCCCGGACGCGCAGGAACCCAATCTAACGGATCACCTCTCGCGCCCGAAGCGCTCGGCCCGCCCTTTGAACCCGGGTCTGCTCGCAAGCATCCTACACGCAGGCCACGCTGTGTCGTGAAACCCCCGTCAGGAGGGACAATGAAACGCGAGCGACTCCTCATCGCCCTGAGCGCCGTCAATGTAGCCGTGCTGGCGTTCTCCCTGGCCCAGGCGCCGCGCGCCGGGGCCCAGGACGTGGCACCGGTGCTGCGGGGCCGTTCGCTGGAAATCGTGGACGCACACGGCCACGTCCGCGCCAGCATCACCATCTACCCGGCCGATCCCACGGTCAAAATGCCCGATGGCACCACCGGGTACCCGGAGACCGTGCTGCTTCGGCTGATCAGCTCGACGGGCCGCCCGAATATCAAGATTGCCGCCAGCGAAGATGGATCGGGCATGGTGCTCGGCGGCGAATCGGATCCGGCCTACATTCAGCTGCTCGCGAGAGGCACCAATACGTCCGTGAAGATGATCAACAAAGACGGGCGGGAGCAGGTGATCAAGCCGTAACGATCAGGGGTCCGCCCACCGCGGGAGACCGCCCCGGGGTCGCCTGCTCGGCGTAGCAGCGCCGGAACGGCGTGGAGCGGTCATGGGGTGAGGCTTGCGGGTCCCGCCCGGCCGCCCACCCGGTTACCTTGGGGGTCGGCCCGGCGGGGGAGCGCGATCGGCGCAGCTCCCATTGCTGGCGCGACCCGTTGTCGCGGATATGTTCAGACACCAGCTCAGGAGCCGCACCATGGCGACGTCTCGCTCGGGGGAACCCGCCCGGCGTGGCTGACCTGCGAACGGCGCTGCAGGACGCGCTGGGCCCGACCTACCGGGTCGAGCGCGAGGTGCGTCCGGTAGGCACCTGCCGCATGTTCGTCGCGCTCGAAGGAGCGAGCGGACCGGCTCTCCTCGTGAAAGTCCTGCCGGGGGAGCTGTCGCTCGCGTTGGACACGGCGCTGCTCGAGCGCGAGCTCCAGATGCTGGCGGAGCGTCTGAGCGCGCCGCCCCTCGTGCCTCCGCGCGGCTCCGGACGCGCCGGCGCGTTGGTATATCACTCGCGCGCGTTCGTGGAAGGCACCACGCTGCGCGCCTGGCTCACCCGCAACGGCGAGCTGCCGCTGCGCCGGGCGGTCGAGATTCTGCGCGACGTGCTCAGCGCGCTGGCCCACGCGCACGCCGCCCACATCGCCCACGGCGACCTGAAGCCCGAAAACGTCCTCCTCACCGAAGGCCACACGCTGGTCGCCGATACCGGGATCGTGGGAGCGGTGGAGCGTTCTCTGCCGCGCGGCGCGCCCGGGGCGGTGACCGGGGCGCTGTGCGCCACCACCTATGTGGCGCCGGAGCGGCGCGCGCCCGGAGGGAAGAACGGCGCGGCGGCGGCCACGCCGGCCGACGACATGTTCGCCGTGGGCGTGCTGGTGCACGAGATGTTGACGGGTCGCCCGCCCACGCCGGAATCGGAGCCACTCGAGGAGGTCCGCTCGGTGCCCCCGTGGCTCGCCGAGCTGGAGCGGCGCTGCCTCGCGCCCGACCCGGCGAGCCGCTGGCCGGATGGCGGCGCGGCGCTCGCCGCAATGAGCTGACTGCTCCTCCTCACCCGCTCGCGCCCGAGTAGCGCTTGAGCGCGGTGCGCCACAAGAGCCGGGTCAGCGCGAACACGACTCCCGCCACCACCGCCGCGACCAGCGCGAACCCGGGCTCGAGTCGTCCCGTGAGAGCGGACGCAGGGATCGTCGTGGTCCAGGCGATGGGGATGAGGTACACGAAGACGAATCGCAGCGCGCCCGGATAGGCCGACACCGGATAGCGGGCGCCCTCATACACCGCGTCGAACAGCACCGAGAGGTTCTCCACCGACACGAACCAGAAGGCCAGGCTCATCAGCGCCACCCACAGCGCGTATACCACGACAACGGCAGCCGCAAGCGTCAAGCCGAACGCCGCAAGCTGCGCGACCGACGGCATCCGGCCGAGCCGGTACAGCGCGTAGCCCGCCAGGACGAGGCCGAGCACGACATCGGAGAATCGCCACACGTCGAGGCGGCGGAACGAGACGAACCCCTGCGCGTCTACTGGCTTCGCGAGCACCAGATCGAGGCCGCCGCTCTTCACTTCTCCCGCGAGCCGACCG
This sequence comes from Gemmatimonadales bacterium, assembly GCA_036522815.1. GTDB lineage: Bacteria > Gemmatimonadota > Gemmatimonadetes > Gemmatimonadales > GWC2-71-9 > AG41. The sequence goes on from DATDFC010000102.1 coordinate 58,255, forward strand.
ATGCCTGGCCGCAGCACGGCTTCGATCACTCCGGTGAGCGTGTTGAACACTCCCAGCAGGACGACGACCTCCCAATAGTCCCAGTCCCCCAGCCGCGTTGTGTGCCGGAAGAACACCGCCAGCGTGAGCAGCGCCGTGACGATCCAGAACAGCGTGCCGAGCAGACTGGCCACAAGGTTGGCGCGATACTGCACCTCTTCGGCGACGTTGAGGCGGAACAGGGCGATCAGAACGCGGAACGCGGAAGTCGGAACGCGTAACATCATCCGCCCACCGCACCGTACTTGCGCAGCCCCCGGGTCCACGCCAGGCGGTAGGCACCCAGCCACACCGCGAGCCACAGGATCTGCCCCACGAAGCCCTGCACGACCGCGGCGCCGTGCACGGCACCGGTGAGCAGGTCCACCGGGAATGCCAGCATGTAGGGGAACCATAAGAACCCCGCCACCCGCGCTACGGTGGGCGGGAGCAGGGCGAGCGGCGCGAGCCGGCCGGAGAGAAACAGCGAGATCCCGGCGTGCAGCTCCATGATGGCGGTGGCGCGGGTGGTCCAGAACGCGAGCAGCCCCGTGGCGAAGCTGATGAAGAACCGCATCGCCGCAGCGAGCAGCACCGCTATAGCGGTGAGGGCCCACCGCCCCGTTTCGAACGGCAGCCGCACCGCGGGCCACGCCGCCGCGACGATCAGCCACACCACGAGGATCATGCCGGCGGTCCGCGCCTTGTAGGCCATGTTCTCCGCCACCGCCTCGTGCGCCGGGTGAATCGGGCGGGCCAGGCGGAAGTTCAGCTCGCCCTCACGGATCCACGAATCCAAGTACCACGAGTCCCAGGCGATGGTGAGCTGGTTGACGAGCATCAGGGCGAAGAAATAGCGCGCGAAGTCGGCGCGGGCATACCCCTGCACGGGGCCGTCCGCCGCGATCGCCCACCAGATGCCGAGCGCGACGGCCGGCTCGGTCACGCCCCAGAGCAGCCACAGGACGATGGATGCCCGGTACTGCAGGTCCTGCAGCCAGGCGGCGCGCAGCAGCGCGCCGTAGCGCCGCGGCCAGCTCATGGGTCCTCTGCTGCGAGGCCCTGCGCGAAGGCCTGTCGGATGACTTCTTCGATCGGCGGGTCCTCGATCGACAGGTCGGCCACGGGTAGCGCCGCGAGCAGCCGGGCGCTGGTCGCCGCCGCCTCCTCGCGCCGCACCTCGAGCACCGCGTTGGGAAAATGAAAGCTCCTGACGGTGCCGAACGAGGCCAGCGTCTCGGCTGTGACGCCGTCGGGAGGGGGTCCGAGCACCAGCTCGATCCGCTTGATACGTGCGATCCGCGCCACCAGGGCATCGAGGGCACCGTCGTACAGCAGGCGCCCGCGGTTGATGATGAGCACACGCGACGCGAGCGCCGTCACGTCCTGCATGTAGTGCGACGTGAGCAGCACGGTCGCGCCATGGCGTTCCCGATATTGCGACAGGAAGCCGCGGATCGCCTCCTGGGCGGTGACGTCGAGGCCCAGCGTCGGCTCGTCGAGGAACAAGAGCGGCGGCTGGTGCAGCAGCGCCGCGGCGAGCTCGCACTTCATGCGCTCGCCCAGCGACAGCTGGCGCACCGGCTTCTCGAGCACGTCGTGCAGCTCGAGCAGATCGACCAGCTCCGCGAGGCGCTCCCGGTACGCGGCCTCGGGGATGTCGTAAATCGCCCGGTTCAACAAGAACGTCTCTTCCGGAGGCAGGTCCCACACCAGCTGCTGCCGGTTGCCGAGCACCAGCGCGATGCGCCGCTTGAAGTCGCGCCCCCCGGTCCAGGGGACGAACCCCGCGACGTCGACCTGCCCGCTGGTGGGGTAGAGCAGGCCCGTGAGCATCTTGAGGGTCGTGGTCTTGCCGGCGCCGTTGGGGCCGAGGAACGCCACGATCTCCCCCGACTCGATACGGAAGCTCACGTCCTGCACGGCGTGAACGTCGCGATACCGGGGCCGCACCAGCGCCGCGAGCGCGCCCCGCAACCCCGGGTCGCGCACCTTGACGCGGAACGTCTTGCTGAGCCGCTCGGCCGTGACGATGGCTGACATGGGTGGTGGGGGAATTTAGCCGGGTCTCTGGCGCGGCTGCGCCGCGCACCTACCTTGGGGGCCGGAGGCACCCATGATCGGCGTACCGCGGCGCGGCGTATCCATCTCCGTCAAGCTGCCCCTTCTCATTGGGGGTCTGCTCGTCGCGGTCACCGCCATCTACTCCGGGGCGGCCTACGAGAGGGTTCGCGGCACCTCACGGGCGGCCGTCACCGAGCGTCTCGGCACGGTCGCCGACCAGTACGCCCGAGCCCTGAAGACGCAGCGCGACCAACTGGTCGCGGGACTGCAGAGCATGGCCGACCTTGCGGCAGTCCGCGCGTATGCCGCCCACCCGAGCGTCGCCGGCCGGGCGGGCGCGCAGGCAGCGCTCCAACCGGTCGGCCTGCAGGCGCAGCAGGTCGTCGCCGTGGAGTTGTGGAGTGCGGATCGGCATCGGCTGCTCGCGATCGGCGATCCCGACCGGTGGGGCGGTGGTGCGGCCGTCGACCTCGTGCGGGACCTCGCCGCCGCCGACTCCGGAGCGGTAGGCCCGTTCCGCGCGGTCGGCGACACCATCGTCTATCCCGTGGGCGCGAGGATCCGCGCCGGTGAGGCCACGCGCGGCTATATCGTGCAGTGGCGTTTGATCGCGCTGTCGCCGCAGGCCCGCGAGCAAGTGAGTCGCCTGATCGGCTCGGACGCCCACCTGTTCGTTGGAAACGCCGCCACGGACGTCTGGACCGACCTGAGCCGGCGCGTCGCCGCGCCGCCCGTGGACGTCGTCCACGCGACGGGCGTGCTGCACTATGAGCGTCCCGGTGCCGGCGTCGTGCTCGCCGCCGCGCGCGCGGCCCCGCGCACACCCTGGCTGGTGCTCGTGGAGTTCCCAGGCGACGCCATTCTCGCTCCCGCGCGCCTCTTCCTGCGGCAGCTCACCCTCATCGGCTCGATCATTCTGGCCATCGGCTTGCTCGCCGCGTGGGCGATGAGCCTTACGCTAACGCGGCCGCTGGTGCGGCTGACCCACGCAGCTGAAGCGGTGGCCGGAGGGGATTACACGCAGCCCATCGCGGCCCGTCAGGGGCGGGACGAGCTGGGACGCCTCGCCGGCGCGTTCGCCGTCATGGTGGCGCACGTGCGGGAGTCGCGGCAGGGTCTCGAGGAGCGGGTGCGGGCGCGGACCGCCGAGCTCGAGGACCGCAACGCGGAGCTCGAGGCGTTCGCCTATTCGATCTCACATGATCTGCGCGCGCCGCTGCGCGCGATGCAGGGGTTCAGCCTGGCGCTGCTCGAGGATTACGGCGACCGGCTGGACGAGGCCGGCCGCCGCTACGCCGAGCGTGTCATCACGGCCGCGCGGACGATGGACCGGCTGATCGACGACCTGCTGGCGTACAGTCGACTCGCCCGGGCCGAGCTGCGTCTGGTCCCGCTCGATCTCGGGCGGCTGATGCGCTCGTCGCTCGACCAGCTGGACGGCGAGGTCCAGAGTCGCGCGGCACGAATCACCGTCGCGGAGCCCCTCCCCGCGGTGGTGGGGCACGGGGCTACGCTGGCCCAGGTGTTCGTGAACTTGATCGCGAACGCGATCAAGTTCGTGCCCGCGGACCGCGCACCGGAGGTGCTCGTCCGGGCCGAGCCGCAGGGCGAGCGCGTGCGCCTGTGGGTCGAAGACAACGGCATCGGCATCGCGGCGGAGCACCACGAGCGCATCTTTCGGGTGTTCGAGCGGTTGCACCGCGCGGAGGACTATCCGGGCACCGGCATCGGCCTTGCCATCGTGCGCAAGGGGGTCGAGCGCATGGGTGGACGCGTGGGGCTCGAGTCGGCGCTCGGGAGCGGGAGTAAGTTCTGGATCGACCTGCCCCGCGCGTCCTGAGGCTGGCCGTCGGGGCGTGCCGGAGGCACATTACCAGCTCCGTGACGCCCACCCGCCTCTTCGCCGATCGCCGCCATGGTGTGGACCGACGCTCGTCCGCCCGGCGCCGGGCGGTGGCGAGGGCGCCGCTCGAGCGCCGCCGCGTGGTGGACCGGCGGCGCGGCGCGGAACGGCGCAGTACGCTGGAGCGGCGTGGCCGCGCCGTACGTCTTCCCGCGGCCGAATCCCCAGCCGAGCATCTCCGCAACGCCCTCCAGGTGCTCGCGCTCAGGGGCGGCGTGGGCGACACGGATTTCGGAGCCGCGCTGGCGCGGTTGCGGCGTGCCCTGGAGCTGTTGGAGGCGCATCGCGAGCGGTGAAGGGGCTCTCGATCCGCCCGGCGACGGCCGCGGACGCGGGCGTGCTCGCGCGCCATCGCGCCGACATGTTCCGCGACATGGGCCAGCTGAGCGACGACCTGCGCGACACGTTGCTCGAAGCGGCGCGCGCGTATTTCGCCGCCGCGATCCCGGACGGCCGCTATGTCGCCTGGCTGGCCGAGGCCGGGGGCGAGATCGTGGGTGGGGCGGGGCTGCAGCTGCGCGAGCTGTTGCCGCGCCCCGCGCCCGGGGGCTCGCGCCTGGTACGCGGACCGCAGGGTCTGGTCATGAACGTATTCACCGAGCACGCGTGGCGGCGCCGGGGCGTGGCCGCGGCGCTGTTGCGTGAGCTGCTGCGCTGGTGCCGGGCGAGCGGCATCGAGAGCGTGGTGCTGCACGCCTCGGCGGATGGGCGTCCCCTGTACGAGAAGCTGGGCTTCACGCCGACGAATGAGATGCGGTACGCGGGGGACGGGTGACACCCGCGCCCCGGGCGTAGGAGCCATCGGAGGCGAGACTCCAGGCATCGGCGTCGGCGAGCTCGCGCTCGAGAATGCCGTCCAACCGCTCCCGTGCGGCGGCGTCGTCCACGGGCGTAACGACTTCGATGCGGCGGCGCAGATTGCGGGGCCGCCAATCGGCCGACCCGATGTAGTACTCCGGGGCTCCGCCGTTCCCGAAGTGATAGATGCGCGCGTGCTCGAGGAAGCGGCCCAGCACGCTCACCACCTTGATCCGCTCGGATAGCCCCGGCACGCCGGGGCGCAGCATGCACACTCCCCGCACCACCAGACGCACGTCCACGCCGGCTTGCGACGCGCGGTACAGCGCGCCGATCACGCTGCAGTCGGCCAGGCCGTTGAGCTTGGCGCGGATGCGCCCGCCGCGGCCGGCGCGCGCGTGCTCCGCCTCGCGCGCGATGAGGGCGAGGAACCGGTCGAACATGTTGGTGGGTGCGACGAGCAGCCGCCGGAACGCCGCCCGCGGGGCGCGCGAGGAGCCGGTGAGCTCGTTGAAGAGCGCGTGCAGGTCGGCCGTGATCGCCTCATCCGTGGTGAACAACCCCAGATCGGTGTACAGCCTGGCGGTGTCGGGGTTGTAGTTGCCGCTCCCGACGTGGGCATAGCGCCGCGTGCGATCGCCCGTCCGCCGGATGACGAGGGCGATCTTGGCGTGGGTCTTGAGGGTCGCGACGCCGGTGATCACGTGGATGCCCGCCGCCTCGAGGCTCTGCGCCCAGTCGATGTTCAGCTGCTCGTCGAAGCGCGCTTTCAGCTCGACGAACACGGATACGTCCTTGCCGCGGGCGGCCGCGCGCCGCAGCGCGTCTCCCAGCGCCGAGGGGCCGCCGGGCCGATACAGCGTGAGCTTGATCGCGGCCACCGCGGGGTCGTCCGCCGCCTCGGCGATGAAGCGCTCGAAGCTCTGGGCGAAACCGTCGTAGGGATGGTGCACCAGGACGTCGCGCGAGTCGAGCGCGTCGAACACGCCGCGACTGGCCGGAAAGGGATCGCGCGCGGCGAGCGGAGGGTAATCGAGCTCCGGGCGGGGGTGAGCGCCGGCCAGCTCGGTGACGGCGCCGAGATGCACCGGCCCGTCGGCCGTGTAGACGTCCGACGGCCCGAGCGCGCTCGCGAGCTCGCTCTCCTCGAAGCGCAGCTCGCGCTGCAGCAGCTCGCGCAGCGCCGGCGGCATCGCACGCTCGACCTCGAGGCGCACCACCGGTCCCCAGGGCCGCCGTCGCACTTCCTCGGCGACCGCCTGCACGAAGCTCGCCGCCCCGAGCTCGTCCAGCTGAATGTCACCGCTGCGCGTCACGCGAAACGCATGCGCCTCCAGGATCTCGCGTCCCGGGAACAGCGTGTCGAGGTGAGCGCGCAGCAGCGTCTCGAGCGCGACCACGCCGCCCTCTCCACCCAGGGCCAGGAAGCGGGGCAGGGAGGGGGGCAGCTCGACCGTCGCGAAGTGGGGCGGGCCGTCGGGCCCGTCCCGCAGCATGACCGCCAGGCTCACCCGCCGGTCCGCCAGGTGCGGAAAGGCATGCCCGGGGGCGCGGGTGAGCGCCTTAGGCGTGAGCAGCGGCGCCACGTCGTCCGCGAAGCGGCGCGCCAGGGTGGTGCGCTGGCTCAGGTCGAGCTCCGCCCAGTCGCGGACACAGATCCCCTGTGCGGCGAGCGGGCCCCGCAACAGCTCGTGAAACGAGCGATACTGCCGCGCGATGAGCGGATGCAGCCGGATCGCGATCGCGTCGAGCTGCTCGGCCGGTGTGAGGCCGTCGGGTGAGCGCTCCACCACGCCCGCCGCCACCTGGTGCTGCAGCGCGCCGACGTCGACCATGAAAAACTGATCCAGGTTCGTGCTGAAGATCGCGAGAAAGCGCAGCCGCGCGAGCAGCGGAACACGGGGATCTTCGGCCAGCTCGAGCACCCGGACGTTGAACTCGAGCGTGGAGAGCAGCGCATTGACGAACTGATCGGGCGACTGGCGCGCGGCGTCGAGGGCCCGGCGCGGCAGCGCCGGCACCCGCAACTCGCTCAGTGTGAGCCGGCTGGACTCGTCGGTCGTGCCGCCGGTGGGTGCCGTCGGCTGCACCGGCGCGAGTGGCGCGGCGGACCACTCCGGCACGAGCTCCGAGCGCGCCGCGACCGCCAGCGCCGAGAGCGTCGTCGGATCCCGCAACACAGGCGAGCCTACGCGCGCGATCACGTCCGCCGGCGTGAACCATTGCAGCCCGCCGGGCGGGGCCGCGCTGAGGTCACGGCGCAGGCGCCGCACCAGCCAGACCTCGACCGCGGGTCGCCGGTCCGCCGCCCGCACCACACCGATCAGGCGGGTCTCGCCTTCGACGCTCCCGAACAGGCGGCGCATCGCCCGGCGGCACGTCTCCTCGCCGCCCCCCGGCTCGAGCGGCAGCTCGAGCGCGGCGCCGCTGCGCCACAGCGCCAGCCGCCCGTGCACCACCGCCAGTATGGCGATCTGCCGCGCGTCCTGGGTGGGGCCGTGCGCCGTCTCGAGCGCGAGGCGCAGCGTTCGGGCGCGCTCCACCCGGTCGACCGCGGCGCGGGGGAGGCCGTAGCGGCGCTCGATCGAGCGGGCCAGGCGTCCCGCCGGGATCAGGCACCAGGGGCGCCGCGTGATCACCAGCTCGCGGAACACCGGCGACGAGTCGGTCCCGCGCACCGTCACCGTGTCGTAGGCGAGGTCGAGCTGCGGCAGCGGCACGAACGGGAGGCGGGCGCCGCGCAGCTCACGCTCGACCTCGAGCTCCCACACGAGCACCAGCCGCTCCGGATCGACCAGCGCCCGCAGCCGGCGCGCCGGCTCGGCGTCGCCGCGGAACGCCTCCCGCGGCTCGAGCTCGACGACCGGGGTAACGTAGCGGGCCGTCCCCACGTCCAGGGCGAGCTCGCGCCGATCGTCCACGTCGAAGCGCATGCCGCAGGTGATGCCGCGCCGGCGCAGGTCGCCGGCCGGCGTGTCGAAATACAGGTCGCGGTGAAACGTGCGCCGCGGCGGTGCCGCCGCGAGGCCGAGCGGTGGAGGCGCGGCGACCAGCTCGGCCAGGCGCGCGGCGCTCGGCACGTCCCAGCGCAGCTCGGTCACGGAGGGCACGGCCCTCAGCTCCGCGGGCACGCCAGGATGAACTCGCGACGCGTGCGCCCGGGGTCGTTGATGGTCTTGAAGAACTCGTCGTAGTAATCGAGCGCCTGCGAGATCCGTTTGGCCTCGAGCCCCTCCGCGGCCATCCCGCGGTACAGCGCGTAGATCGTGTCCTTCTGGGCGTTGAAGCGCGCGAACAGCGTGGCGAGCTCCTGCGACGAGCGGCACATGCCGCGAAACGCGCGCTGGCGCACGGTGGGGATGTTGAGCCGCGGATCGGGCTGGGCGTACGGCGTCCAGATGACGCCGGACCAGTCGAAATCGTACGGTACCGGGTAGACTACGCCGGTCGAGTCCTCAGTGAGCACGATGTTGTGCAGCGCCGACACCGCCCAGTCGGTGTTGCCGATCATGTACTGGAACACGACGACCACGCCCATCTGCTGGAAGTCGACGTCGGCCTGGGACAGTCCCTTCGAGTCGATGACGTGCGTTGCGTTACGCCGGGCCAGGCGGTCGTCGTCCTCGACAAAGAACGCCCGCCGCACTTCGGGAGCGTGCTTGCCGTCCGCGTCCACATAGGTGACCCGCGCCAGGCGCACCCGGAAGCTGCGATCGGTGAGCAGGTTGTAGGCCCGGTAGATGAGGTACTCTTCCAGCAGGTAGTTGGCGTACGTCTGGCCGCCACGACACTGCACCGCGAGTTTGAGGCTCCCCTGGTGAGCGAAGGCCGTGTGCGCCGTCTGCTCGCGGTTGAAGACGATCTTGAGCGGCGGGTACTGGCAGTGCGCCAGCCGAAAGTGCCCACGGGTGTGCAGCTGGACGTCGAGCGCAACGGTGTCGCCGGCCGCGGTGACATAGGAGAGCACACCGGGGTGGTCCGGCTTGTCGTTGCCGCGATTCTTGTTGATGGCGGCGAAGTCGGCCTTGAGGCTGAAGTCGAGCGGCTCGGTCGCTGCGAATAGGCGGTCCGCAGTCCGTGGCGGAGTCGAGTCGACCGGTGTCTGGCTCGCCGACGCACCCGTAGCGACGCACACGCCCACCAGGGCGGTGAGCGCAGCACCGCACCTGCGCCTCACCCGGTCGAAGCTCACCGAGCAAGTTTACCGGCGCCGCGGAAGGCTCGCCAGCCGTTATCCCGGGCTTGCGCCCGGGGTCAGTCCGACTGTTTCGTCATGCGTCTCGGGCCCAGGAGCGGCGGTCATGCGCTGGATCACCGGTGTGGGGGGCGCGGTGCTGCTTGCCGTGGTCTTGTGGGACGCGTTCGAGACCATCATCCTGCCACGGCGGGTGAGCGCGCGGATCCGCGTCACCAAGATGTTCTACCGGTACACGTGGGCGCCGTGGCGCGCCACCGCCCGGTTGCTCACGGGCCGGCGGCGCGAGGCGTTTCTGTCGTTCTACGGCCCCCTCTCCCTCATCGCGCTGCTGGCCCTGTGGGCGGCGGGCAGCGTGTTCTCGTTCGGGCTGCTGCAATGGGCCGCCGGCTCGGCCATGACGGTGGCGGGCGGCGGCGGCACGGGGTTCTGGTCGGACCTGTACATGAGCGGCACGACGTTCTTCACGCTCGGCCTCGGAGACGTCGTGCCCCGGAGCGCCTTCGCCAAGACGCTCACCGTGGTGGAGGCGGGAACCGGATTCGCCTTCCTCGCAGCCGTGATCGGATACTTTCCGGTGATCTATCAGGCGTTCTCGCGCCGCGAGGTCGCGATCTCGCTGCTCGACGCGCGCGCCGGCTCACCGCCCAGCGCGGCCGAGCTCTTGTGGCGGCACCGCGCGGATCCGCGCGCCGCGGCGCTGGCCGAGCTGCTCAAAGAATGGGAGCGCTGGGCCGCCGACGTGCTCGAGAGCCATCTGTCGTATCCACCGCTCGGCTATTTCCGGTCGCAGCACTACAACGAGTCGTGGGTGGCGGCCCTCACGACCATCCTGGACGCGAGCGCGCTCGTGATCGTGGGGCTCGAGGGGTGGTGCGTGCGGCAGGCCGAGCTGACGTTCGCCATGGCGCGACATGCGGTGGTCGATCTGGCGCAGGTGTACAGCACGCCGCCGCGGCGGCCCGAGGAGCGGCTGGAGACGGCGCGGCTGGCACGGTTGCGCGACCGCCTCGCAGGCGGCGGCCTGGCGCTCAAGGCCCGGTCCGACTTCGAGGAGCGGCTCACCGAGCTGCGCCGCATGTACGAGCCCTACGTCGAGGCGCTCTCCGGCTACCTCGCGCTGCCCCTGCCACCCTGGGTGCGCGAGCGCGACCGGCCCGACAACTGGCAGACGAGCGCGTGGGACCGCGTGGTGCAGCTGCCCGCCCCGCCGCCCGCGCGGGAGGACGAGCACTTCTCGGGATGACCTACGGAGGGGTGCTGCCCAGGCGCACGCCGACCTCGTCGAGGTGATCGAGCAGGTCGGCGGGGTCCTGATACACGCGATACGCGCCGGCCCGCTCGAGCTCTTCTTCTCCGTACCCGCCGGACAAGAGCCCGACCCCCAGCGCCCGCGCGCGCCGCGCCGCCAACAGGTCCCACACGCTGTCCCCGACCACGATCGACTCGTCGATCGGCACGCCCAGCCGCTGGGCCCCGGCGAGGAACAGATCGGGATCGGGTTTCGCGTGCTCCACCTGGTCGCGGGTCACGATGGGGACGCCGGCGGGGATCGCCAGCACGTCGAGGTTGGGCCTGGCGCTCTCCATCCGGCCGCTCGTCCCGATCGCCCAGGGGACGCCCGCCTTCGTGAGATAGGCGAGCAGCTCGCGGGCGCCCGGGAGGGGACGCACTTGCGATACCTGGCGCGCGTAGGCCTCGGCATGAGCGCGCCGGATCTGCGCCGCCTGTTCCGGCTTCAGCTCCCGTCCCGTCTCACGGAACAGCGCGTGCACGAACAAGCCGCCGCTCATGCCGATGCGGCGGTGGATGCGCCACACGGAGAGCTCGATTCCCACACTCTCGAGCGCCTCGCGCCAGGCGAGCACGTGCTGGTACACGCTGTCGACCAGCGTGCCGTCGAGATCGAAAAGGAAGGCGGGACCCGAGGGCATCGGAAGGTTGTGGAGGTTGTGGAGGTTCTGGAGGCTTACCTCCACAACCTCCACGACCTCCTGAACCTCCATGACCTCATTTCAGCAACATGTCGTGCGGCCGCGCCTCGCCCGTCGGCAGGTGTTCGAAGTCGACGTCGAATTTGGGATCGAGCGTCATGCCCTTCGCGCTCACCTCGATGAGGCGTACGCGGTAGGGCACCTTGCCGTCCAGGTTCGAGAGCAGCGAGTTGCTCACGTACAGGCGCTTGTTGTCGGGCGTGAGCTTCATCATCTGCGCCTGGGGGAAGGCGACCGTGCTGACGAGCTTGGGGTGCAGCGGGTCGGCGATATCGTACTGCTGTACCGCACCGCCACCGAACAGCGACACGAACAGGAAACGGTTGTCGTAAGAGATCCGCATGTCCGCCGGGATCGCATTGTCGGCCAGCTTGAGCACGCGCGTGAACGCGAGCTTGCCGTCGTTTCCTACCTGCCAGTGCCACACGCTGTTGCCGAAGGCGCAGTTGATGAAGCCGCCGCGCGCCGTCGCCCCGTGCAGCCAGCGCACCTCGAGCGGCGCTTTGTCGAGGTGCTCCTCCTGGAGCACTTTGCCGGTCTTGTAGTCCCAGGCGACCACGACGTCCCCCACCTGGTCCATCGGCGTATTGCCGGCCTTCACCGCGTGCGGGTGCGCCCAGCTCGAGGTCACGATCAGGTTCAGCTCCGGCTTGATCCCGACGTCGTACATGTAATCCGGCGCTGGGAGCGCCTTCACAAAGTTGCCATCGTTGTCGAGCTGCACCAGCGCGCCCGGCGCACCGCCGTCCTTCGCCCCCAGCATTGCGATCATCACGCCGCCGGGGACGGCATAGAAGGTGTGCGGCCCCGAGAAGCCGGTGCTCGTCGCCAGGTCGGGCACCGTCTTGACGAGCGTGGGATGCTTCGGGTCGGTGGCGACGTCGTAGATGAACAGCCGGTTGGAGAACAGTCCGCCCGCGAAGATGCGGTCGGCGTTGACGGTGTAGCCGAAGTGGTGGGCCTCGTTAGCGGGCGCGCTGGTCGGCACGGTCGCGATAATCGTTCCGTAGGCCGACGAGGTGGGGCTCGCGTCGATCACGGTGAGAAAGTCGGGGTCCTTCTGGTCGGCGTCGCTGGTCCAGACGTACAGCACGGACTCGTGCTGGTCGGGGCGGAGGCCCCGGACGAAGACCGATTCGTCCTCCGGGCCGGGGCGCGCGGTGAGGAGGCCGGCGGGCAGGGCGGCGACGAGCAGCAGCGTAGCGGTGCGATTCACGTGTGGATCCTCTCGCGAGAGCGTTGGGCGCGGCGGAAACGGTGAAGCTACCGCCGGGCCCCCTCCGGGCAAGACCCGCCCCGTCGCTAGATTACCCGCGGGGAGATCGCATGAAACAATGGCTTGAAACGCGCGAGGTGCTCGATTTCCTGGCCGGGGCCCGCCGCGGGGGAAAGCCCGCCGCCTTGGCGACGGTCGTGCGGGTCCGCGGCTCGGCCTACCGGCACGAGGGCTCGAAGCTCGCCGTCGCGGGCGACGGCAGCAGCGCGGGCAACGTGAGCGGTGGCTGCCTCGAGCAGGACGTGCGCGAAGTGGCGCTGCAGGTCATCCGCAGCGGAGCGCCCGAGCTCCGGAGCTACTGCTCCAGCGCCGACGAAATCGCCGCCTGGGACCTGGGCGTGGGGTGCGAAGGACAAGTCGAGGTGTACGTGGAGCCGGCGCCGGACGCCCGTTCGCGTGAACGGGACCTGCTCGAGGGGCGGGAGCCGTTTGCCGTCGCGACGCCCATCGGGATGCGAGCTGCGAAATGCGGGATGCGACTGATCGTGACGGGCGCAGGCGTCGAAGGTGATCTCGGATCGATAGATCTGAATTCCCGCGTCGCGGCCAAGGCGCGCGAGCTGCTCGCAACCGGAGAATCCGGGATCCACGAGATCGGCGGCGGGTCGGTGTTCTTCGACGTGTTGCTGCCTCCGCCCCAGCTGGTGGTGCTGGGCGCGGGCGACGACGCCCGGCCACTGGTCCGGTTCGCGGCCGACGTCGGGTTCCGCGTCGTGGTCGTCGATCGGCGGGTCGGGTTGCTCACCCACGAGCGGTTCCCGGCCGCGGCGCTGGTGCGGAGCACGGGCGACGAGCTGGGAGAAGCGACGCCGCTCGACGCCGAGTGCTACGCCGTCGTGATGAACCACAACTTCGCGGACGATCAGGCGTATCTGCGCGCGCTCCTGAAAACGCCGGTCTGCTACATCGGCGTGCTGGGTCCGCGCCAGCGCACCGATCGTATGCTGCGGAACCTCGCCGCCCAGGGCCCCCTGGACGAGGGGCGCGTGTACGGGCCCGTGGGCCTGGACATCGGGACCGACGGCGCCGAACAGGTGGCGCTGGCCGTGATCGCGGAGGTTCTCGCGGTGCGCTCCGGCCGGCGGGCCCGGTCGCTGCGAGAGCGCCTCGCGCCCATCCATGCTCCGGGCGACTGAGCCTGTGAATGTGGCCGGCGTCGTGCTCGCCGCTGGCGCCTCGCGCCGCATGGGACCGGGCCGGAACAAGATGCTGCTCGAGCTCGCGGGCGAGCCGCTGGTACGCCGCGCCGCCCACCGGGCGCTCGCGGCCGGACTGTCGCCCGTGGTGGTTGTGCTCGGCCACGAGGCCGACCGGGCCCGCGCCGCCCTCGCGGGGTTGCCCGTGGAAATCACCGTGAACCCCGATTTCACTGGGCCCACCAGCGGTTCGCTGCACGCAGGGCTCGACGTGCTGGGAGCGGATGTGGAGGCGGTGGTGGTCCTGCTGGCCGACATGGTGCACGTGACCGCCGCCGCGCTCGCCGAGCTCGTGACCCGGACCCGCACCAGCGATGCGCCGCTCGTCGTGTCGCGCTACGGCGACGTCACCGCACCACCGCTGCTATTTCGCCGCGCGCTGTTCAGCGAGCTGCTGGCGTGGACGGGAGAAGGGTGCGGCAAGGTGGTCGTGCAGGCGCACAAGCACGAGGCGCTGTACGTCGACCGGTCGGCCGCGGTGCTGCTGGACGTGGACACGCCGGAGGACTTCCAGGCGGCTCAGAACAGCTCCAGCTGATCCGCCACCAGGCTCCGCAGTTTCTCGAGCAGCTTCACCATCGCCCACGTGTCGCGCTCGCAATAGCGCAGCAGCGCGTCCCGCAGCGCCGCCCGCTCATCCGCCGGCAGCTCGGCGCCCCGCAGCATCAGGCGCTGGAGCTCGACCGTCGCGGCCTCGCCGTCCTGGACCTGCAAGTCCGCGTACGACAGCCCCGGGACGAGCGCGGGCAGCGTCTTCTTGATGCTGAAGCCGCCGCCGAAGTCGGGGTGGTAGACATGTCTCCGGATCACCGGCAACAAGTCCACGAGGCGCCGTTCGATGCGCTCGAGCTCTTTGGCGCAGCCGGGCACCGCCTCCCGCAGCTGTCTGATGCAGTCCCGCTCGAAGCTCGCGTAATACGCCACGATCTTTTTCGCCCCGGCGCATGCCTCCACCAGGGCCGCGGCGAGCGCCGGGCGCGGATCCGCGGGCCCCTCCGCGATCCATTCACGGTGCACCAGGGCCCCCCGCTCTTCGGCATGCACGCTGAACTGCACCGGCACCTGCTGCCACGGTCGGCACCCCGCCCAACGGGGGACCGCGAGGCTCACCGTCTCGAAATCGAGAAACGCGAGCGGTGACGCGAACTGGGCGAGCGGCTTTGTGAGCGTGGGCTCTACGACCATCCGCCCGCTCTGAACGGCCTTCACCTGGCGTGCATGGATCACCGAGAGCTCCAGGTCGGACGGCAGGTCGTAGATGGTCGCAAACCCGTCGGCCTCGAGCTCGAGGGCCCGCTTCCGGTCGATGCGGTACAGGCTGCTCACGTGATGATCGGACGTCTTGGGCCAGCAGCGCGCGATGAACGGGCAGTCGTGCGGCGTGGTGCAGTGCTCGCCGATGGGGACGTCCGGGACCGGTCCTGCGAGCATCGCCCGCTGGGCCGCGAGCTCGTCCGGCACGCCGATCAGCGCCCCCTCCACCAGCGCCGTCACGTCTTCGCGGATGAACAGGTTGGCCAGGTCGGGGTAGCGGCATTGCGGGTTGAGGTGCATGACCTCGGCGCGCTCCACCGGGAGGCCCGCCTGCCGCAGCACGTACACCTGGACGGCCGCGTCGGGAAGGTGCTCCGGCTTGCGGCTGTTGGACGCCTTCACCTCGATCACGCCGTAGCCCCGGGCGGTGCGCTCCAGGATGTCCACACCCACGTAGGTGTCGTCCGCCAGAAACCAGGCCTCGTAAATCGCCGGCACGTCGTGTTGCAGGGCCGCGCGCGTGGCGGCTACCATGTTGTCGTGCTGATAAGACGGCAGATCGATCAGCTGCCCGCCCGGCACGTGCTGGCGGGCGCGCACGCCCACCTCGCGCCCCTGGGCGAGCCGGTTCTGCTGTCCCGCCGACGGCGACAGCTCCGGGGCGTCGGGGTCGTGCACCCGCCACCACAGCTGCTTGTGACACTGGAGGCCCGACAGATAGCGCGACTTGGAAAGCCGCGGCGGCGCGGGGAGGGCGGACGGCATGACTAGAACTGTAACCGGTAACTCACGCGTCGATGGGAACTTCGCGTTCGGGGGGACACGGGCGCTTGACGCCGCGCCCGCTCGCTCCGTATAAGAGGAGCCCGGAGGAAACATGGTGTTACGCGTAGTACTGGCCGACGACCACGTGGTGCTGCGGCAGGGCGTGCGCGCCCTGCTCGAGCGTCACGGATTCGCGGTGGTGGCCGAGGCATCCGACGGGCGGGCGGCCGTGGAGGTGGCGCGCGAGCTCGAGCCCGACGTCGCGGTGCTCGACATCATGATGCCGTTGCTCAACGGCATTGATGCCGCGGGCCAGATCGTCGCGGCCTGTCCCAACACCCAGGTCGTGATGCTGACGGCGCTCGAGCAGGAGCGCCTGGTGACGGACGCGGTCCGTGCGGGCGTGCGCGGGTTCGTGCTCAAGACCCAGGCGGGAGAGGATCTCGCCCAGGCCATCGAGCAGGTGTCGCGCGGCGGGTTCTACGTCGGCGCGGGCGTCTCGCAGGCGGTGGTGGAGGCCTGCCGCGCAGCCGCCGCGGCGGACCGCGGCCGGCTGACCTCACGTGAGCGCCAGGTCGTGCAGCTCGTGGCCGAGGGCAAGTCGACCAAGCAGGTCGCCGCGCTGCTCGCGATCACTCCCAAGACGGCCGAGTTCCACCGCACGCGCGTGATGAAGAAGCTGAACGTGCACGATGTCGCCGGTCTCGTCCGCTACGCGATCCGTGAGGGCCTCATCGAGCCGTGACGCCCCCGGGTCTTCTCCCCGCCTGATCTAGGGGTTCGCCCGGTTTTTCCCAAGGGCTTCCGCTGCGACATTCTAGAGCACGCAGCACGGGCGCCCTAATCTGTCATGCACGCCCTCATTGCGAGAGCACCAGCTTGCCTCAGCGCGCGCCCTTCATCCGCATACCCGTGGTCTTCGTTGCCCACGCCGGCACCTGGCTCACCCGGGCGCTCGACAGCATGCTCGCTCCTCAGGGATACAGGGTGCTGTCCGTGGCGAGCGGGCGCGAACTGTTGGAGCAGGCGCCGGAGCTGCGGCCGGACGTGGTCCTCCTCGACGCGAACCTCCAGGATCTCGACAGTATCGTCGTGTGTCGCCGGCTGCGGCAGCACCGGGCCGTGTCGTGGCACACGCCCGTCATCATGATCACTTCGACTCCGGCGACCAAGCAGCAGCGGCTCGCGGCGCTCGAGGCGGGGGCGTGGGACTATCTGAGCCTCGGGCTCAACGCTGAGGAGCTCCTGTTGAAGGTCGACGCGTTCACTCGCGTCAAGCTCGAGACCGACCACGTGCTGGAAGAGGATACGGAGGCGGCGAGCGGATTGTACACGAAACGGGGTCTCGAGCGACGCGCCCGCGAGCTGGTCTCCGACGCGTTTCGCCGCCACGCCCCGCTCGCCTGCGTGGCGCTCGCCGTGGAGCCGGAAGCCCCCCAGGCTCGGCCGGCGGCCGCGACTGCGCCGCCGACCGTCGTCGACTTCGCATCGCGGCTGCTCCAGGCGAGCGGCCGTGCCTCGGACGCCATCGGTCGAGCCGCGGGCGGCGAATTCCTCGTGCTCGCTCCCTCGACCACGCCCGCCGGAGCGGCGCAGATGGCGCGCCGGCTGTCGCAGGTGATCGAGGGTGGCCCGCGGCCCGCCGGGCTGCCGCCGCTCGAGGTACGGGCGGGGTTCGAGGCGGTCATGGATCTGCACGAGACGCCGCTCGACCCCGCCAGCCTGCTCGGGCACGCGAGCGCGGCCCTCGTCCGAGCCCGCGCCGCCGGCAACGGGTCGCGGATTCAGCGCTACGAAAGCGTAGTGGGTGGCTCCTAGGACGCCGCCAGCGGGACCGGCACGACGGTCTCGCCCCACTGCAGGTACAGGAGAGCCTGGTCCGCGTCCGCGGCCGGAAAGTAGAATGCCAGCGCTTCCATGAACGGTCCCGCCTGCGGTTTCAGCGTGACGCGCAGCGCGTCCTGAGCCGGACCGGGATAGGGGATGTGGAAGACGTCGGCCGCCTTGCTGAAGATCAGCGTCCATTCCGAGGGGCCGGGAATCGCCCAGATGCTGTACTTACCGGCGGGGAGTCGCTGTCCGGCGACCAGCACGTCCCTGGTGACCGCGATCGTCGTCGCCTCGTCGGCTCCCGGACACCACACCTTGCCCCAGGGCACCAGCTCGCCGAACAGGTTGCGGCCGCGCGCGCCCGGTCGGTTGTAGACGATCGTCACCTGGGTTGCGCCGATCGCCTGCATGACCGTCGCGTGTTGGCTCTTGCGAGTCTGGGCGGGCAGCGCCGCCACGGGGATCGCCAGCCACAACGTGACCCGCCCGATCATCGGCGTACGAGGTTGATCAGCGCCGCGACGGCGGCATCGAGCTCGTCTTCCGTATTGTAGTAGTGTGGCGAGAAGCGGAGCACTGTGGCCGCGCCTTTATCGTCCATATCGAGCACGCCGGACATGCGGTCGGCGGAGCTGGTGTTGACGCCGCGCTCGCGGAGACGCAGCTCGAGCTCGGCGGCGTTCTGTCCCCGGACGTCGAGTGTGACGATGGCGCACCGCTCCCGGCCGCGGTCGAGCACCCGCCCCTCCGGCACCGTCCCGAGCCGCTCGCGCAGCAGCGCGGCGAGCCGCCAGGCTCGCTCATGACCGAGCCGGCCGGTGGCGAGCGCATAACGCGCGGCGGCGCCGAGGCCGACGATGAGGGCGTAGGCGAACTCCCAGTTCTCGAAGCGGCGCGCACCGTCCGCCAGGCGGAACGCGTCGGGGTCGGTCCAGTCGGCGCCGCGCATGTCGAGAAACAGCGGGAACGCCCCCCGCTCGAGCATCCGGTCGGACACGTACAGGAAGCCGATGCCGCGGGGGCCGCGCAGGAACTTGCGCCCCGTGGCGGCGAGGAAATCGCACCGCAGCGCGTTCACGTCGACCGCCATCTGGCCCACGGTCTGACAGGCGTCGACCACGTACGGCACCCCCAGCTCGGCACACACCCCGCCGACGGCGCAGGCGTCCTGCACCAGCCCCGAATTGGTCGGCACCCACGAGAGCGCGACCAGCCGGGTGCGGGGATCGCGTGCCAGGCGGCGGACGCTCTCCGGGTCGACGCCGCCCTCGGGGAGATCGTCGGCGCGCAGCGTCTCCACGCCGGCGCGCTGCGCCAGCGACAGGTACATCAGCTGGTTCGACGGGTAGTCGGCGCGCGTGGTGACGATGCGGTCGCCAGGACGGAAGTCGAACGCGGAGAGCGCCTGGGAGAACGCGGCGGTCGCGTTCTCGACCAGCGCGATGTTCTTGGGCGCCGCGCCGACCAGCTGCGCCACGAGGGCGTAGGTCTCGCGCACGAGCGGCTCCGCTTCGTCGGCCGCCTCGTAGCCGCCGATCGCCGCCTCCCGCGCCAGGTGATCGGTGAGTGCCTCGAGCACGGGACGGGGCATCAGCCCGGCGCCCGCGTTGTTCAGATGAATGCGCTCCCGGCACCCGGGCGTGTCGCGGCGCCAGCGGTCGAGCTCTACGGGAGCGGAGGTCGTTGTGTGGGTGACCATCGATGAGAAAACAGGCCGCTAGTAACCCCGGGCGCAAGCCCGGGGCTCCCGGCATGGGGTCCGTAATCCCCGGGCTTGCGCCCGGGGTCAGTACTCCTATCCCAGCAGGTGGCGCATCACAAACCAGACATTCGCCGGTCGCTCCGCCAGGCGCCGCATGTACCACGGAAACCAGTGCGTCCCGTAGCTGATCAGTACGCGCACGGGCACGCCTTGCTGCGCGAGAGTGCGCTGCGCGGCGGCGCGGATGCCGTACAGCATGTGCACCTCGTAGCCTCCGCCCGCGACCCCAAGCGCCAGGGCGCGGGCGCGCAGCCGCTCGATGAGGTCGAGATCGTGCGTACCGAGCACGACACGCGCCGCACCGGCTGCCGCGCGCTCCAGCAGGCGGCCGGCGAGCACCTCATAGGCGGCGTCGACGTCGCGTTTTTTCGGAAACGCGACGTCGGGCGGTTCGTTGTAGGCGCCTTTCACGACACGAATGGCGGGCGCGAGCGGCAGCAGTGCCTCCAGGTCGGCGGGGGTGCGACGCAGGTACGCTTGCAGGCACACTCCCACGTCGGGACGGGCGGCGCGGACCGCGCGGTACAGCTCCAGCGTCGCGTCCACGTAGCGCGACTCCTCCATGTCGATCCAGAGAAATGACTTGGCGGCGGCCGCACGCGCCGCGAGCGCCAGCAGGTCCTGGAGACACGCCTTGGGATTCACGTCGAGGCCCAGGTGCGTGAGCTTCACGGAGATCTCCGTCGGCAAGTCGCGCGACCGGATTTCGTCGAGCAGCCGCAAATACTGATCGCGTACCCCGGCGCCTTCGTTGCGGTTGGTGACCTGCTCCCCCAGCTGCGTCAGCACGCTGCCGATCCCGTCGCGGGCGAGGGCGGCGGCGGTGTCGAGCGCAGCACCCACGTGCTCCCCGGGCAGGAAGCGGCGCACGGCCCGGCGGAAGAACGCCCGGCGCCGCAGCGTGCGGGCGAGCCAGGCGCTGCGGGAGGCGCGGAGCAGCAGGCTGCGGGTGAGGGACACGAGGGGGAAATAGAAGGCCGGACGCGGGACACGGCAACGCCGTGCTCCCGCGACCGGCAAAACTGTCCGGCAGGGGGTCTAGCCGATCGGGGTCAGCCCGCCCGAGCCCAGCTCGGTGCTTCCACGCGCCGATCGCTGCCCGCCCGGCGCTCCGGCCCGTCCCACGCCGTCGCCCCGACGAGGGCGAGGCGACGCCGATCCACCGTGCGCCGGCGATCGGCCGTGGCGCGCGCCAGCACCTCGCCCGTCACCACTTCCGGGGGGAGCGGCCGGAACGAGGACCACTCGTCGCGGAACCAGTCGCGCGACGCACGCACGGCAGCCTCGGCGGCTTCCTCGGTTTCGAGCAGCGCCATCCAGGTCAGCACGTCGTTTCCCTCGTCCAGCAGATGGGAGGACACGAAGCCCGGAATGCCCCGTAGGATGGGCAAGAACCCCTTCTCGGTGTAGCGGGCGGCCTGCGCTACCGTGCCCAGCCGCACGCGATACCGCCTGATCACGCCATGCATGATTCCCCCTCGCGTCAGTCGTACGTCCGCACCGCGAACCTGTCGCAAATCCCGCGCCCTGCAGTCGGCACCGGGTCAGGGCTCGGGGCGCCGGGCGCTTGCGGGGGAGAACAGGTTGTTGCGTATGAGCTACAGCAAAATCGTAAGGAACGGCCTACAAGGGAAGGGTCGGGGCCGGAGGTGCGACGTCCGCACCCCCGGCCCGCAGCGGTCAGCCTTCGACGATGATGAGGTATTTCGAGTTGGCCCAGAAGCGCGCCGTGTCCGCGATCTTCACGGCGTGTCCGGAGAGCTTGCCGTCGTGGTCGGGCGGCGTCTCGAGGGCGGAGGTGTCCTGGCGCGACACGATGCGGTATTCCTTGTCCGACTCGGGCAGCGGCAGCTCGGTCAAGTGGCGGCGGTCGGCCTGCGTGAACTCGCTGGGATCGAGGTTGCGCGCCGGCACGAGCGTCTTGCCGCTCTTCCACAGGACGAACAGGAAGCGGGCGCCGCCTTCCTCCTGAATGAGACCCTTGCGCTCGAGCTCATCCTTGGTCCCCACCACGTAATAGACCGTGTTGGAGATCGTGGACATGTTCTCCAGCGTGTCTTTCAGGGCCAGGTTCTCCGCGGTGAGCGTCTCGACCTGCTGGTTGAGCGCGTCGATCGTCTCCTTCTGATTGTCGATCACGCCCTGGAGGTTCTGCATGGTCGCCGCCAGGTCGTTGCGCAGGCTGTCGGAGATCGTGGTGAGCTCTTTGATCCGGTTTTCGCTTTCCTTGAGACGGGGCTCGAGCTCCCGCACTCGCGAGGTCACGTAGCGGATCTTCTGGATGAGCGTGTCGCGCGAGGCCCGCAACGGCGACTCCGCGGAGATCTTGAGGGCCCGTCCCGGAACGTTCACCTTGGAGATCTCCCGGCTCACCTCGCTCACGAGACGCGTGTTCTCCGCCACCTCCTGCATCAGGCGATCGCGCTCGCTCGACGCTTGCGACAGGCTGTCGATACGCGCCTGTACCTCCGGTGACGGTCCCTGCTTGCAGCCCGCCGCGACGAGCAACGCGAGGGGAACCCACGCGCCGCGGGCCAGGAGACGGCTGGTGCGAATCATGTTCTCAAACCTCCTCAACGTGACAAGGCTCACTAAGGCTGATGCGGGAGTGCTACACCGGAAGGCTCGGTACGGTTCGCCGCGCGGACGTATTCCTTCAATAGTTAATCGCCCGCATCTTGGGGCACAACGATGGACATCACCGAGGCTTGGGCCACGCGTCCGGCCGACCCCCCTGCGTACCTGCTCTCCCGCTGGCTGTTTCTGCGTGCGCTCGGCGCCGTTTACCTGATCGCCTTTGTCTCGCTGGCGGTGCAAGTCTCGGGCCTCCTGGGTGAACGCGGCATCCTGCCGGCCGGGTCGTCGCTGCAACAGGCCCATGCGCTGTACGGCGGCGCGGCCTACCGCCTGTTTCCCACCCTCTGCTGGCTCGGCGCGGGCGACGGCATGCTGAAGCTGCTCTCCTGGGGTGGCGCCGCCCTGGCGGTCTTGCTCATCGCCGGCGTCGCGCCCGCTCCTGTCCTGCTGCTCCTCTGGATGGGCTACCTGTCGCTCAGCGTCGCGGGCCAGGCCTTCCTTTGGTTCCAGTGGGACGGCCTGCTGCTCGAGACCGGGCTGCTGGCGGTGCTGTATGCGCCCAGCCGGCTCGTCCCCAGCCTGACGCGAGACCAGGCGCACTCGCCCTGGATGCGCTGGCTGATGTGGTGGCTGCTGTTCCGCCTCATGTTCCTCTCGGGGCTGACGAAGCTCGTGAGCGGGGACCCGGCGTGGCGCCATCTCAGCGCGCTCGATTACCACTTCTGGACGCAGCCACTCCCCACCTGGCCCGCGTGGTACGCCCAGTGGGCTCCCACGTGGGTGCACGGGGCCATGACACTCGTGATCCTCGCCATCGAGCTGCTCGTTCCCTGGCTCATTTTCGTCCCCGAGCGGTGGCGCCGCGCGCGCTATGCCGCCTGCGCGCTGCTGGTGCTGGGCCAGCTCGCGATCGCCCTCACGGGAAACTACGGTTTTTTCAACCTGCTGGCGATCGTGTTGTGCGTCCCGCTGCTCGACGACGGCGTGCTGCAGCGCGTCCTGCCCCTACAGCTCACGGCCACGGAACCCGAGCCGCGGTGGCGGCGTCGCGCGATTGCCGGCGTCGCGCCCGCGCTCGCACTGCTCTCGTTGCTCGCGTTCGCGCGCGAGATCGTGCAGACCCTCCCCGGTGCACGGCGGGGGCTCGACAACCCGCTGCTCCGTGCCATCGAGCCGCTGCGCTCGGTGAACGGGTACGGGCTGTTCCGCGTGATGACGACCGAGCGCTTCGAGATCGTGATCGAGGGGAGCCGCGACGGCGTGCAGTGGAGCGAGTACGGCTTCCGCTGGAAGCCGGGCGATGTGCAGCGGCGACCGGCGTTCGTGGCTCCGTACATGCCGCGGCTCGACTGGCAGATGTGGTTCGCGGCACTCAACCCGGAAGGGGCGCGGGAATGGCTCCCGTCGCTGCTGCGGCACGTCCTGACGGGGACGCCCGAGGTGCTCGCGCTGCTCGGGCACGACCCCTTTCCGGATGCACCGCCGCGCTACGTGCGGCTCGGCTATTTCCGCTACCGTTTCAGCACGCCGTCCGAGCGGGCGGCGAGCGGCGCGTGGTGGCAGCGGGAGCGCCTGGGGGACCTGACCAAGCCGCTGTCCCTGGAGGAGCTTGCGCCGCCCCGTTGACCCTATCCCCACCCCGCTTATCTTCCCGCCTCTTGAAGAAGGCGTTCTGAAATGAAAGCGACCGACATTCGCCGCGGCCACGTCGTCATGATCGACGGGCAGCCGTGCCGCGTGATGGACTTCACGCACCGCACCCCCGGCAACCTCCGGGCGTTCGTGCAGGTACGGTTCCGCAACCTCGTCACCGGGAACACCTTCGATACGCGTCTCGCCGCCACCGACTTCGTGGACGAGGCGCCGCTCGAGACCAAGGAATTCCAGGTTCTGTACCGCGACCAGGGCGGCGTGCACGTGATGGACACGACGAGCTACGAGCAGCACACCCTCGACGCCGAAGCCACGGGCGTTGATGCCGACTGGCTGCAGCCGGAGATGCACATTCAGGTCGAGTGGCTGAACGGTCGGCCGGTCGGGATCGAGCTGCCGTCGGTGGTCGAGCTGACCGTGGTGCAGACGTCGCCCGTGATGCGGGGGGCTACGAAGACCGCGAGCACCAAGCCCGCCAAGCTCTCGAACGGCGTCACCATTCAGGTGCCGGAGTTCATCAGCGAGGGGGAGAAGGTGCGGGTCGATCCCCGCGAGGGCGTCTACCTGGAACGCGCCAAGTAAGGCTCCCCATGCATACCGCTGCCCGCCTGGACATGCTCGGCACCGAGCAGGCGTACCTGGTGCTCGCCGCCGCGCGGCAGCTCGAGGCCGCGGGTCATTCGGTGGTGCATCTCGAGATCGGCGAGCCCGACATGCCGACGCCGCCGCACGTCGTGGAGGCGGGCGTGCGGGCGTTGCGTGACGGGCTCACGCGCTACGCGCTGGCCGCGGGAGTGCCGGAGCTGCGCGAGGCGATCGCGCGCTCGCTCGCCGCGCGGGGCGTGCGCGCCGGGCCCGACAACGTCGTCGTCACGCCCGGCGCGAAGCCGATGCTGTTTTGCGCGGCCCTGGCACTGATCGAGCCGGGCGCCGAGGTCCTGACGCCCGATCCGGGCTTCCCGATCTACGAGTCGGTGGTGCGGTTCGCGGGTGGCCGGCCCGTGTGCTACCCGCTCGACAAAACACGGGACTTCGCACCCGACGTCGCGGCGATCGCCCAGCGGATCACGCCGCGTGCGCGGGTGCTGATCCTCAACCTGCCGCACAACCCCACCGGCGGCGTAGCGGCAACGCGCGATCTCGAGGCGCTCGCCGAGCTGGCGCAGCGCCACGACCTGTGGGTGATCTCGGACGAGGTCTACGGGCAGATCCGCTACGACGGGCGGCGCGACAGCATCGCCGCGCTGCCGGGGATGTCGGAGCGGACGGTGATCGTGGACGGGTTCTCCAAGGGCTACTCGATGACGGGGTGGCGGCTCGGGTTCGGCGTGATGCCCGCGACGCTCACCGGGGCCATGACCACCCTGCTCATCAACAACGTGTCATGCACGGCGACCTTCGTGCAGTACGCGGGGCTGGCGGCGCTCACGGGCTCGCAGGAGCCGGTCGCCCGCATGGTGGCGGGGCTCAAGGTGAAGCGTGACCAGCTGGCGCGCGGCCTGAACGCGATCGCTGGCGTCCGCTGCGCCACTCCCGCAGGCGCCTTCTATTGCTTTCCCGACATTGGCGGAGTGCTCGAGCGCACGGGCCTCACCTGCGAGGCGTTCGCGCAGCGGCTCCTCGCCGAGCAGCACGTGGCGGTGCTCGCGGGGACCGCGTTCGGGCCCGGGGGCGCGGCGCATCTGCGGATGTGCTATGCCACGGAGCCGGGGGAGCTCGAGCGGGCGCTGGGCGCGCTGCGGCGCTTTGTGGGCGCCTTGACGCCTGTGGGGACGGGGATATCTTGAGACGTACGCACAACTGACGTCTCGTGGTGCTTTGCCGCGTATTGCCGCCACGTAAAACAAGGTGCTAAAAAGCGACCGCCCGCGGCGTCTGTTGCCCGGGTTTTTTTGTTGAGGTTCCCGTATGACGCAGGCATTCATCGCTTCGCCGCCGCTCACCGCGCGGCCGCTCCGCTGCCGCAACTGCGGCGTCATGGGCGCCCCCGCCCCGGTCGCCATCTGCGGGCAGTGCCTCGGCCCGCTCGATCCCGTGTACGATCCGGAGCGTCCGCTCCCCGACCGCGACACCATCGCCGGCCGGCCGCCCTCCCTGTGGCGCTACCGCGAATGGCTGCCGTTCGACGGCGAGCCGACGCTGTCGCTCGACACCGGGTTCACGCCGCTCGTCGACGCGCCCGCCCTGGCGCGGCGCCTCGGCGTGGCACGCGTATGGATCAAGAACGACACCGTGTCGCATCCGTCGCTCTCGTTCAAGGACCGGGTCGTGGCCGCCGCGATCAACGCGGCCGCGGCGTTCGGTCTCGACACGATCGGCTGCGCCTCGACCGGCAACCTCGCGAACGCGGTCGCCGCCCACGCCGCCCGCGCCGGGCTCACGGCCTGGATCTTCATCCCCGAGGAGCTGGAAACGGCCAAGATCGTGGGGACGAGCGTGTACGGCTCCCGCCTCGTGCGCGTGCGCGGGACGTACGACGACGTCAATCGCCTGTGCGCACAGGTGGCGGACCGCTTCGGCTGGGGAATCGTGAACGTCAACCTGCGCGCCTATTACGGCGAGGGCTCGAAGACCGTGGCCCACGAGATCGCGGAGCAGCTCGGCTGGCGTCTGCCGAGTGCCGTGGTGGCGCCGATGGCGGGCGGATCGCTGCTCACCAAGCTGCGCAAGGGATTCGGCGAGTTCATCGCGGCCGGCCTGGTCGCGGGCGCCGTCCCCCGGTTGTATGGCGCCCAGGCGTCGGGCTGCGCGCCGATCGTGCGCCTGGTCGAGCGTGGTGGCGGCGAGCTGCAACCGGAGCTGCCCCGCACCATCTGCCGGTCGCTCGCGATCGGCAACCCCGCGGACGGGGCGTTCGCCGCGCGGGCCATTCGGGAGACGGGCGGTTGGGCGGCCGCGGTAAGCGACGCCGAGCTGGTGGATGGCATCCGCTCTCTCGCGGAGGACGCTGGGATCTTCGCGGAGACGGCGGGCGGCGTCACCGCCGCGGCCGCCCGGGCGCTCGCGCGGGATGGCCGGCTCGGGCCCGAGGACGAAGTCGTACTGTGCGTGACGGGACACGGTCTGAAGACGCTCGACGCGGTGCGCGACACGCTTCCCGAGGCGCCGGTGATCGCGCCCCGGCTGCGCGAAGTCGCCGCCCTGGTGGAACGGTGATCAACCGCATGGCGCGGAGGAGCTGATATGGCGATCACGGTGAATCTGCCCTCGGTGCTCGCGGCCCACGCGGGCGGGGCGCGCACCATCGAAGCCGCGGGCCGGACGCTGGGCGAGGCGGTCGCCGATGTGGCGACGCGCTTCCCGGCGCTGGGGCCGCGGCTCCGCGACAAGGACGGCAAGCCCTACCCGTTCGTGAACTTCTACGTGAACGACGAGGACGTGCGCTTCCGCGGCGGCTTCGCGGCGCCGGTCCAGGACGGCGACGAGGTGACCGTCATTCCGGCGATCGCGGGCGGGTGAGCCCCGCATCGGCTGCGGCGATGCGTGCCAACCCTGCCCAGTCGATGTCGCCCCAACCGCGGGCGACCCCGGACAGATAGCGGTCGCGAATCAGGCTGGCGAGCGGCATCGGCGCGGCGACCTCTTCCGCGGCCCCGAGCGCGAGCCGCACGTCCTTGAGTCCGTAGCGCAGCTTGAAACCCGCCGGCTCGTATCGCTCGTCGGCGATCAGCTTGCCGTAGTTCTCGTAGATGGGCGACCGGAACAGGCGGCCGTTCACGATTTCCAGCAGGTCCGCCGGCGCGACGTCGTACTTGCGGACCAGGGCGAAAGCTTCGCCCATCGCCTCGATCGCCGCGGCCAGCAGGAAGTTGCCCGCCAGCTTGATCACGTTGGCGCGGCCCGGGTCGTCACCGGCGACGATCACGCCCTGGCCCACGGCGTCGAGCAGGGGGCGGCAACGCTCGATCGCCGGCGCGGGCCCCGCCGCCACGATCCACAGCTGCTTCGCCTCCGCCGCCTGCGGGCGCCCGAACACCGGCGCGGCCACGTACTCCTGACCCGCCGCCCGGTGCCGCTCGGCGAGCGTGCGTGACAATTTCGGGCTGATCGTGCTCATCGACACGTGGATCGCCCCGCGGGCGAGGGCGGGCAGCGCGCCCGAGGAGCCCAGCATCACCTCTTCGAGCGCCGCGTCGTCGGCCACCATCGTGACCAGCACTTCGGCGCCCCGCGCCGCGGCGGCGGGGCTGTCCGCGACCGTCGGCCGCAGCGGCTTGAGCGCGTCCGCTCGGCTGCGCGTGCGGTTGTAAACGACGACCGTGTGGCCGGCCTGCAACACGTGCCGAGCGATCGGCAGTCCCATGCTGCCGAGACCGATGACCCCGACTTTCACGTGGAACTCTCCTTTAAGTTTCCAGGCATGAAAGCTATTCGCGTGCACACCCCGGGCGGGCCCGAGGCGCTGCGTCTCGACGATGTTCCGGAGCCCAAGCCCGAAGCGGGCCAGGCCGTCGTGAAGATCGAGGCCGCGGGCGTGAACTTCATCGACGTGTATCAGCGCACCGGCCTATACAAGGTCGCGCTGCCGTTCACCATCGGGCAGGAGGCTGCCGGCACCGTCAGCGCGCTCGGCGCGGGCGTGTCGGAGCCGCGCGTGGGGACGCGCGTGGCGTATTGCGGGATACTCGGGGCGTATGCGCCATACGCCGCCGTGCCGGCCGATCGCCTGGTGGCGCTTCCCGACGGTGTGACGGCGCGGCACGGAGCCGCGGCCATGCTGCAGGGCATGACGGCGCACTATCTCGCGACTACGACCTATCCGCTGAACGCCGGCGCGACGTGCGTGGTGCACGCCGCGGCGGGCGGCGTAGGCCTGCTGCTGTGTCAGATCGCGCGACGGCGGGGCGCGCGGGTCATCGGCACGATCTCCACGCGCGAGAAGGCGGCCCTCGCGCGGGAGGCGGGCGCCCACGACGTGATCCTCTACACCGAGCAGGACTTCGAGGTGGAGGTCAAGCGCCTCACGGACAACCGCGGCGTGGAGGTGATCTACGATTCCGTGGGTAAGTCGACGTTCGACAAGGGACTGAACTGCCTGAAGCCGCGCGGCCTGATGGTGCTGTACGGGCAGTCGAGCGGACCGGTGGGGCCGTTCGACCCCCAGGTGCTGAGCCAGCGGGGCTCGCTGTTCCTCACGCGACCAACGTTGCACCACTACATCGCCACGCGCGCCGAGCTCGGCGCGCGCGCCGGCGAGCTGCTCGGCTGGATCGCGCGGGGCGAGGTGAAGGTCCGGATCGACCGCGAGCTGCCGCTCGCGCAGGCGGCCGAGGCGCACAAGCTGCTCGAAGGCCGCAAGACCACTGGGAAGGTCCTGCTGATTCCATAATCGACTGCGGAGGAGTCGTCTGTATGAACTTGCCTACCCGTCCGCTCGGCACGAGCGGACTCGAGATCACGACCGTCGGTTTCGGCGCGTGGGCGATCGGCGGCGGCGGCTGGGCGTTCGGCTGGGGCCCGCAGGACGATGCCGACTCGCTCGCCGCGATGCGTCGAGCGCTCGAGCTGGGAATCAACTGGATCGACACCGCCGCGGTGTATGGTCTGGGCCATTCCGAAGAGGTGGTGGGACGCCTGCTGCGCGAGCGGCCGGCGGGCGAGCGACCGCTCGTGTTCACCAAGTGCGGCCTCATATGGGACGAGCGCGATCGCATGAAAGAAGCGCGCCGGGTGCTCCGGCCGGATTCCATCCGGAAAGAGTGCGAAGCGTCGCTGCGCCGTCTCGGCGTCGAACGCATCGACCTGTATCAGTTTCATTGGCCCGACGAGACGGGAACGCTCGTGGAGGATTCGTGGCAGGCGATGGTGCGGCTCGTGGAGGAGGGCAAAGTCCGGGCGGCGGGGGTGTCGAATTTCGCTGTCCCGCTGCTCGAGCGCTGCGCGGCGATCCGCCACGTGGATTCGTTGCAGCCGCCGTTTTCCCTGATCCGGCGGGAGGCCGCGGAGCGCGAGCTTCCCTGGTGCGCGGAGCACGAGACCGGCGTCATCGTCTACAGCCCGATGCAGTCGGGGCTCTTGACGGACAACTTCACGGCGGCGCGTGTCGCAGCGTTGGCCCCGGACGACTGGCGCCGCAAGAGCCCCCAGTACCAGCAGCCCGCCCTCGACAAGAATCTCGCGCTGCGCGACGCGCTCAAGCCGATCGCCCGGCGGCACAGCACAACCGTGTCGGCCGTCGCGGTGGCGTGGACGCTCGCCTGGCCCGGGGTGACGGGGGCGATCGTCGGTGCCCGCACGGCAGCGCAGGTGGACGGCTGGATCGGCGCCGCGACGCTCGAGCTCACCGCGGCGGATCTCGCCGAGATCGCCGCGGCCATTTCGCGGACCGGGGCCGGGACGGGGCCGGTGCGGCCTACCGCGGGGGTGACGGGAGGTCGCTGAGGCGGGTCGCGGCGCCGACTTCCCGTTGTGCCGCCCGCACCCACACCCGCACCTCGGCGGGCGTGGGCCGGGGGCCCCCGCGCACCCGCTG
>DATDFC010000103.1:0-13303 GCA_036522815.1 Gemmatimonadales bacterium
GGGGGGCAGCGCCAGCGCGTCGCGATCGCGCGCGCGCTCGTGAACGATCCCTCGATCCTGCTCGCCGACGAGCCCACGGGCAACCTCGACTCCGCGACCGGCGAAGAGATCATGAAGCTGTTCCGGCAGCTGCACGATACCGGCCAGACCATCGTGCTGGTCACGCACGAGTCCGACATCGCGGCGCACGCGCTCCGCCAGATCCACCTGCGCGACGGCCTCATCGCGCGCGACGAGAAAATGGAGCGGACCCGATGAGGCGCGCGCTCGCCGCACTGGCTCTGCTCGCCGCCTGCAAGGAGGCGGAGACGGCGCCGCTCTACGAGAAGGTTCCCGTCGAGCGCCGCGACGTCGTGGTCACCGTGATCTCCCAGGGCCTGATCCGGCCGGTATTGCTGTTCAGCGTGAAGTCGAAGGCCTGGGGCGAGATCGTCGGCCAGCCCGTCGCGACGGGCGACGAGGTGAGCAAGGGCCAGCTGCTCACCACCATCGACCCGCGCCTGCCGCAAAGCAACCTGATCCAGGCGCAAGCCAGCGTCGACAAGGCGCATGCGCAGCTGGCGAACGCCACCGCGCAGCTGCAGCGGAGCGAGGCCCTCTTCAAGAGCGGGTCGCTCGCCGAAACGGACTACGAGCGGACGAAGCTTGCCTACGCCACGGCCCAGGCGGCGGTCGTCGACGCCGACGCGAGCCTGCAGACCGCCCAGGACGCGATGGAGGATACGCATGTACGGGCCCCGATTGGGGGCACCATCCTGGAGCTGGACGCCGTGCTCGGCACGGTGATCTCGAGCCCCACGCTGGGCGGCGGCACCGTCATCCTCAAGATGGCGAGCCTCGACAGCGTGCAAGATTCGGCGTTGGTGCTCGAGACCGACGTCGGCCGGGTGCGGCCCGGAATGCCGGCGTCGCTCAGCGTGGACGCGTTTCCGGGACGCCCATTCGAGGGCACCGTCACGTCGATCCTGCCACAAGCACAGGTCGTCCAGAACGCCACCATGTTCCCGGTGCTGGTCAAGGTCCCGAATCCCGGCCACCTCCTCAAGCCGGGGATGAACGCCGAGGTGCGCATCCACACGGGGCAGCGGCAGGGTGTGCTCACGGTGCCCAACGCGGCGCTGCGGACCCCGCGCGACGTCGGCGTCGCCGCCGGCATGCTCGGCCTCGATTCGGTGGCCATCGCGGAACAGATCGCAGCGGCACAGGCGGCGGACTCGGGTCGTGCGCACGCACCCGGCGCCTCCGCCGCCGGTGCGACGGACAGCGCGGGGGGCAAGACCTTCACCCTGCCGAACGGCCGCACGGTCACCCTGCCGCCGGGCGTCACACCCGAGCAGCTGGAAGCGGTGATGAAGCGCATGCGCTCGGGCGGCCAGCCAAGCGTGGACGATCGCGCCATGCTCGGACGCATCTTCGGCCGCGCCCCGCGCAGCCGGGGATCCCCCAACCGGCCCAGCCGCAACAGCCAGAACTACGTCGTGTTCGTGCTCCGCGATGGGAAGCTCGTCGCGGCTCCCATCCGGACGGGCCTCACCGACCAGGACTACGTCGAGGTGACGAGTGGGCTCACGGAACGCGACACGGTCCTGGTGCTGCCGAGCGCTTCGCTGGTGCAGTCGCAGCAGCAGTTCAAGCAGCGCTTCCAGAACGTCACGGGCGGCGGCCTCCCCGGGCTGCGCCAGCAGAGCGGCGGGTCGCGATGAGACGGACGATCCGCCTGCTGCTCGGCGTCGCGCTCGGGGTGGCCGCCTGCCGCGCGGCGGAGACCGCGCCGCCCTATCGGAAGGTGGCCGTGGAGCACCGCGACATCGTCGTCGCAGCCACCGCGTCCGGCGTGATCCAGCCGATCCTGACGCTGAGCGTGAAGTCGAAGGCCTCCGGCGAGATCCTCGAGGAGCCGGTGCAGACCGGCGACGAGGTGAAGCAGGGCCAGCTGCTGGCGCGCGTGGACCCCCGGATCCCGCAGAACAACCTGACCCAGGCCCAGGCGAACCTCACGGTGGCGAAGGCGCAGCTCGAAAACGCCACCGCGCAGCTCAAGCGCAGCCAGGCCCTGTTCGGAACCCAGTCGATCACGCAGGCGGGGCTCGACTCCGCGCAGCTCGCCGCTGCCACGGGGAGCGCCGCCGTGGCCACGGCCCAGGCGACGCTGCAAACGGCCAAGGACGCGATGGCGGACACGCATGTCCAGGCGCCGATCACCGGCACCGTGCTCGAGCTCGACGCGGTGCTCGGCACGGTGATCTCAAGCCCTACCAACGACGTGGGCGGCGGCACCGTCATCCTGAAGATGGCGAATCTCGACACGGTGCAGGTGTCGGCGCTGGTGGACGAGACGGATGTCGGCAAGGTGCAGGCGGGAATGCCGGTGACGATCAACGTGGACGCCTATCCCAACCGCACGTTCGACGGCTCCGTGCTGAAGATCGAGCCACAAGCGCAGGTGACCCAGAATGTCACCATGTTCCCCGTCGAGGTGAACATCCTGAACCCCGAGCACTTGCTCAAGCCCGGGATGAACACCGAGGTGGAGATCCACATCGGGCAGCGTCAGGGTGTGCTCGCGGTGCCGAACGCGGCGTTGCGCACGCCCAAGGACGTCGCGTCCGCGGCGAGCGTACTCGGCCTCGACTCGGCCGTGATCGCGCGGCAGCTCAGCGCCGCGCCGCAGGCGGATCCGGTCGCGGCCGACAGCGCCGACACGCCGGGCGACGGGCACAAGCTGCATGCCGCAGAGGCGAAGCGGCGCCGGGCGCCCCGCGGCCCGCCGGCGCCGCCCGTCCCAGTGCGCCCGAGCGCTACGGCTATCGTGTTCGCATGGCGCGGCGGCAAGATCGTGCCCGTGACGATCGGCACCGGCCTCACCGACCAGGATTTCATGGAGGTGACGGCCGGCCTCACTGAGCGGGACACGGTGCTCGTGCTCACGAGCGGGACGGCGCGCTAGCCATGCTGCTCGGCGAGATCGTCAAGGTCGCGCTCGAGGCGCTGCGGGCCAACAAGCTGCGCTCGCTGCTCACCATGCTGGGCATCATCATCGGGGTGGGCGCCGTGATCACGATGATCGCGTTGGGCTCGGGGGCGCAGAAATCGGTGCAGGACCGCATCCAGGCGCTCGGCCCCACGCTCTTGAGCCTCTACCCCGGCCAGAGCTTCATGCGCGGCGTCGCGAGCGGCAATCGGGTGAGCCTCACCATGGACGACGACACGGCGTTGGCCAACGGCGCCCGCTACGTCACCGCCGTCGTTCCCGAGCTCTCCAACAACCTGCAGGTGCAGCGCGCCGACCAGAACATCAACGTGAACGTGGTCGGGACGACGCCGAACTACATCACGGCGCACAACTACACGATCACCGCCGGCCGCATGTTCACCGCGGGCGACGACGCGGCGCGTCGGCGCGTGGCCGTCATCGGTTCGGCCGTCCCCACGCTGCTCAACTCGAACCGCGATGCGATGATCGGCCAGCAGCTGCTGATCCGCGGCATCGCCTTCGATATCATCGGCGCCCTGTCGGAGAAGGGCTCGCAGGGCTCGTTCTTCAACCCGGACGAGCAGATCCTCATCCCGCTCCAGACCGCCCGGTATCGCGTGATCGGTACCGACCGGCTGCGGTCCATCACCGTCCAGGCCGCCGATCTCCAGTCGATGAACCTCGCCATGATCGAGATCGAGCGCGTGCTGCGGCGTCAGCACAAGATCCGGCCCGGCCAGGACAACGACTTCCAGATCCGCAACCAGACCGACATCCTCGCGACGCTGCAGCAGACCACCGACACGTTCAAGTACCTGTTGGCCGGGATCGCGGCGGTCAGCCTGCTCGTGGGCGGCATCGGAATCATGAACATCATGCTGGTGTCGGTCACCGAGCGCACACGCGAGATCGGCGTCCGCAAGGCGCTCGGTGCCACGCGCTTCAACATCCTGTTTCAGTTCCTGGTCGAGGCGCTGGTGCTGTGTCTGTTGGGCGGCATGATCGGCGTTGTGCTCGGGTCGGGAGGCGCCATCGTGTTGTCGCAGCTGGCCCACTGGAATACGCTGATCTCTCCCCTCGCCATTCTGCTCGCCTTCGTGTTCAGCGCCGCGGTGGGGCTGTTCTTCGGCATCTGGCCGGCGCGGCGTGCGGCGAGCCTGGATCCGATTATCGCGCTGCGCTACGAATAGAATGCGGAATGCGGAATTCGAAATGCGGAATATAAGAACACGCTGACGATTCGTAGGCGACGGTTCGTAGCCGGTCTGTCCATTCCGCATTCCGCACTCCGCATTCCGCATTTAGTTTCACGCCATGTTCGCCCTCCTCCTGGTGCTCCAGACCGTCGCCCCCGATTCCGGCCCGGTCTACAGCGGCCTCGCGAAGCGGCTCGACGTCCGCATCCCGCGCTTCGAGGCCGAGGCGAAGATCGACGGCGTGCTGGACGAGCCGATATGGCGCCGGGCCGCCCGGCTGACGGGATTCTCCCAGTACCGCCCGGTGGACGGACGCCCCGCCGAGGACTCGACCGAGGTGCTGGTCTGGTACGCGCCCGACGCCATCTACTTCGGCATCCGGGCGTTCGAGCGGCACGGCAGCGTGGTGCGCGCCACGCTCGCCGACCGCGACAACATCGACGCCGACGACCACGTCGCGATCCTGCTCGATACATATCTCGACCACCGCCGGGCTACGATGTTCGCCGTGAATCCCTTGGGCGTTCAGGAAGACGGCGTGTGGAGCGACGGCGTCGCGGCCGGGGCCGCCGGAGGCCCGAGCGCGGGCGGCAGGTTCGACGCGACCATCGACCTGAACCCGGACTACGTCTACGAATCGCGCGGCCGCGTGACCGAGCACGGCTACGAGGTGGAAGTGCGGATCCCCTTCAAGAGCCTGCGCTACCAGAGCGCCGACCCACAGGATTGGGGCGTCCAGATCGTGCGCTCGGTGCAGCACTCGGGCTACGAGCAAACCTGGACCCCCGCGGTGCGTGCCAACGCGAGCTTTCTCATTCAGTCAGGCCGCCTGGTCGGCCTGGGGGCGCTGCGGCGCGGCCTGGTACTCGACCTCACGCCCGAGTTCACCACCAAGGTGGATGGGGCGCCGACCACGCCGGGGTACGACTATCGCGGCACGCCCGAAGTCGCGGGCAACCTGCGCTGGGGCCTCACCCAGAACCTCGGGGCCACCGCCACGGCCAATCCGGATTTCTCACAGGTCGAAGCCGACGTGGGCCAGGTGACCTTGAACCAGCGGTTCGCCCTGTTCTACCCGGAGAAGCGACCGTTCTTCCTCGAGGGGCTCGAGCAGTTCGACACGCCCAACAGCCTCATCTACACCCGCCGCATCGTGCAGCCCGTGATCGGCGCCAAGCTCGCCGGCAAAGTCGGCGCCACCGGGATCGCTTACCTCGGCGCCGTCGACAACAGCGACCAGTCGGCTACGGGGGCGCACCCCATTTACAACATGCTGCGGCTGCGGCGCGACCTGGGACCGACGTCCACGCTGGGCGTGGCCTACACCGACCGCATCGATGGCGACGACTACAACCGCGTGTTGGGCGTCGACGCCCACGTCGTGTGGCGCAAGATCTGGTTCTCGGAAGTGCAGGTCGCGAGCTCCTGGACCCGGGAACCGGGCGGCGGCCGCGCCGGAAAACTGTGGACCATCACGTTCGGCGACCGCACCGGTCGCGCGTACGGCAACCATTTCGAGCTGCTCGGCATCGAGCGGAGCTTCCAGGACACGAGCGGGTTCGTGAATCGCACCGATTTCGTCGCCGGCCGGACCTACAACCGCTTCAGCTGGTACGGCCGCCCGGGCGCGACGGTCGAGCAGTTCACCGTCATCGTCGGATTCGCCCCGATCTGGCGCTACGCGGGCTTCGGTCGCCTGCACCGCACCATCGAGGACACGCTGCAGACCTTCTGGATCGCGAACCTGCGCGGCGGGTGGCAGGCGCAGGTCACGCTCAGCCTCGATCACTTCGGCTTCGAGGCCGCGGACTACACCGGCTATACGGTCGGCGCCACGCCCTTCGCCGTGCCGCACGACCTGTATCACCTCCCCGGCGGCGCGTTCATCGTGAACACGCCGAACCGCGCCGTGTCGGGCAGCGTGGTGGTGGGGTATTCGGCGGCCCCCATCTTTCCCGAAGCCTCCGAGGGCCGCCAGGTCGCCGTGACCACCGTCGCCGCGCTGCGGCCCACGCCCGCGCTCCGCCTCGAGGCGCGCTGGGTGCATCAGCGCCTCACCCGCGCGCGCGACGGCAGCCGCTTTCTCACGGCGAACATCCCCCGGCTCAAGCTCGAGTACCAGTTGACGCGCGCCATTTTCGTGCGCTACATCGGTCAGTACTTCGCCGAGGATCAGGTGGCTCTCGTCGACCCGCATACCGGGCAACCGCTGCTGGTGAACGGCAGTCCGGCACAACCCGTGGTCACGAACGATTTCCGCAACGACCTGTTGTTCTCCTATAAGCCGACGCCGGGCACGGTCGTCTTCCTGGGCTATGGCGCATCGCTCACGGAGGCGGACGCGTTCCGGTTCCGCGACTTGAGCCGCACGGCGGACGGCTTCTTCCTGAAGCTGAGCTATCTGTTCCGGATGTAGATTCCCGCCATGTCCGACGCGGCCGATCTCGCCCAGCAGCTCGCCGCCGAAGACCGCACCAAAGAGCGCCACTACGTTCTGTCGGGCACGCGCGGGCGCTGGAGGGTGCTCGGTCTCGGCGTCGTGCTGCTCACCGCCATCAAGCTCGCCGGCCTCGTGACCCTCACCGGGTCGTTCATCGTCGGATTCGGCGTCGTGTTCGCCGTGCTCAACTACGCGATGAACCGCGTGGCGCGATCGGGCGCGCTCCCCCCGTGGTACACGCACGCCAGCTTGGCTGTGAGCGCCGCCATGATCTCGGCGATCGTCTACGCCGTCGGGCCAACGGGGCATCTGCTGTACGTGGCCTACCTGATCGCCCCACTCCAGGCCGCGCTCTACCTGGGCCGGAACGAAGCCTGGCAGGCGCTGGTCGTCAACCTGGCGGCGTTCGCGCTCGTCACGGGCATCCGCACCAGCCAGGGCGCACCCGGCTGGTCGTGGAGCGCGTTGCTCGAGGAGTCGCTGGTGCTGATCGTCGCGGGCGCGGCGCTCGTGCCGATGCTCTCGCGCATCGTCGCGCGGCTGCGCGCCACGCGCACCACCTTCGCCCGGCTCGAGGCGGGCGACCTGACCGTGCGGGTGCCGGACGACGCTCCCGACGAGCTCGGGTATCTCGGCGTGAGCCTGAACCGGACCACCGATGGGATCGCGGCGATCGTGCGTCAGGTGCAGCGCCAGGGTCAGGAGCTCGCCGCGCTGGCGCAGCAGCTGGCGGCAGCGGCGCACCAAGTGCAGGTCGCAACGCAGGGGATCTCTACGACCACGCACGGCCTCACACGCGGCGCCGAGCGACAGCGCGAGCTCATCGGGCACGGGCGGGCCGACTCCGAGGCCGCCGCCGCCGTCGCCTCGCAGTTGCACGCCCGCGCCCAGGACGCCGAGCGCCAGATCGCCGGCGTCGCGCAACAGGCACGCCGCCACGGTCAGGAGATCGCCCGGGCGAGCGAGCTGCTCGTCACGCTGGTGGATCACCTCGACCAGGTGTCGCGCGCCGCAGCCACGCTCGAGCTCGGCTCGCGCGAGACCGGCAAGCTGGTCGACGCAATCACGCGGATCGCGAGTCAGACCGATCTGCTCGCCCTGAACGCGGCGATCGAAGCGGCCCGGGCGGGCCAGCACGGGCTGGGCTTCCGCGTAGTGGCGGACGAGGTGCGCAAGCTCGCCGAGCAGAGCGCGCGCTCCGCCGACGAGGTGCGCGCGCGCGTCCGCCAGACGCAGGATCAGATCACCCAGCTGCTCGCCGCCATGCAAGAAGGCCGCCGCACGGCACAGGGCGTGGGCGCGGTGTCCGCGGCCGTGCGCCAGGCGCTCGACGCGATTTTCGCCGACCTGAACGCGACGGTCCAGTCCGCCGCCGCCCTCGCGGGCGAGACCGACGGCCAGACGGGCCGGATCCGTGAGGTGGTCCGGCGCATGGAAGAGGTCGCGGGGATCGCCGAGACGGCGGCGCAGGGGGCGGAGCGGACCTCGGCCGCGACCGCGCAGCAGATCGCCTCGCTCGGCGAGCTCACCACCACGTCGCAGCAGCTCGCCGTCGCCGCCGCCAAGCTGAGCGAGACGATTCAGCAGTTCAACGTGAACGGCGCGAGCCTACCAACCGCGGAATAACGGCGCGTCCCCGAAGTCCCACAACACGAACGCGATCAGCCGCGGATGGCGGGGCTCCGGGCCCGTCGCCGGAAGCTCGGCGCCAAGCGAGCCCGCCACGTGTCCGAGCCGTGAGAGCTGGATCCATACCTGTGGATAGAACGCCAGCGAGCGCTCGCCCGTCGTCGGTACCGTCCAGCCGGCCTCGAGCATGGGCACGAAGCGCCCCAGCTCGTGGCCCGCGCCCAGGCGATACGACATCCCGTCGAACCCGTCGTCTTCCCACG
Source organism: Gemmatimonadales bacterium (assembly GCA_036522815.1). Classification (GTDB taxonomy): domain Bacteria; phylum Gemmatimonadota; class Gemmatimonadetes; order Gemmatimonadales; family GWC2-71-9; genus AG41. The sequence continues at coordinate 8,503 of DATDFC010000103.1, forward strand.
TGGCGACCACTTCGCCCTGCACCACGAGCGCGCGTCCGGGATTGGCGCCGAACGCCAGGAACGGCTCCACTTCCCACGCGTCCTGACGACCCAGGGGCGGCGTGGCCTCGAGCCCGAGACTCACGAGGGCGCGCCGCTCGAGACTGTGCCACAGGTTGTACTTGAGCGCGCCGGTCACGCCGTCGAATGCCCGCGGCTGCCCGTCCAGCACCGTGCGCGCGCTGGCCTCGAGCTGGAACCGCTTGCCCAGGCGATGCTCGTAGATGTACTCCTGCCCGCGCGCTTGATCGGTGACGACGACTTCGTCTTCCGGATACGCCTTTTCCACGAGGAACGCCCGGGGGAAGTTCAGCTCACCCGGCGGCCAACCCAGCTCGCCGCACAGCGAGCGCGCGTAGCGTACGACGGCGCGGATCTGGGCGGAGGTGCCGGCTTCTCCAAAGGCGGGCATGTCGAGCGACAGCCCGAAGGCCGCCCCGCCCTGCGTCACGATGTTCACCCAGCGATCTTCGGTCTCGGCCGTCGAGCCTTTGCACTCGTGCAGGTCCGCGGGCGGTACCTCGAGCCGGGTGGTCGCGGCAGGCGTGCCCCGGCCGGCGGCGCCATGGCACGACTTGCACCACGCCGCGAACAGTGCGGCTCCTGAGTCCGACGGCGCCTGTACCACGGCGATGAGAACGAGCATCATGCCCGCGAGCATCACGCGAGTCTCGCCCGCCGCTGCAGCTCGGCGGCGGCCCGGTCGGCCTCGCGCACGATGTGGTCGACCGGCGCGGTGAGCAGCTCGTGTCCCAGCACGACCGGGCGACCGTCGACGAACACGTCACGCACGTCGCTCGCGCGGGCCGAGTACACGATGAGCGACACCGGGTCACCCAAGGACGGGTGGAGGTGCGGCTGGGACAGGTCGAGCACCACGAGGTCGGCGCGCCGTCCGGGCGCGATGCGGCCGAGCTCGTCTTCGAGCCCGAGGGCGCGGGCGCCGCCCAGTGTGGCGAGCTCGAGCACCTGCGCGGCGGGGAGCGCGTCGGCGCCGAGGCGCGGCTTCTGGATCAGCGCGGCGAGACGCATTTCGGCGAAGGCATCGAGCCCGTTGTTGCAGGGGGCGCCGTCCGCGCCAATGGCCACGCGGCACCCGGCGGCGAGCATCTCGGGGATCTTCGCGACGCCGCTCGCGAGCTTCAAGTTCGAGGAGGGACAGTGCACCACCGTGGTTCCCTGGCGCGCCAGCCGAGCCATCTCGTGGGTGTCGATCCAGACGCAGTGGGCCAGCGCGGCGCGGCGGCCCGCGATGCCCACCGAGTCCAGGTAGGCGATCTCTTCCAGGCCCGTGGTGCGGAGCACGGTTTCGCGCTCCACGATCGTTTCCGCCGCGTGGGTGTGCAGCTGGGCGTCGAAGCGTTCCGCCAGGTCGCTCGCCGCCCGGAGGAGGGGACCAGAGCAGCTGGGGACGAAGCGCGGGGCGAAGCACACGCGCAGCCGGCCAGCGGCGGCGCCGTGCCAGTGCTGGGCCAGCGCCGCGGCGTCCGCCAGTGCGTCGTCGGTCGACTCGGCCAAGTCGATCGGGGCGCCCTCGGGGTGCGCGTCCATCAGGCACTTGCCCACCGTGGCCCGGATGCCGATCCGCTCGAGCGCTCGGAACGCCGCCGCGGTGTGCCGCACCGTCTCCATGTCGAGGATGGCGGTGGTGCCGCCGAGCAGCAGCTCGGCCGCGCCGAGCAAGGCGGAGGCGTAGACGGTTGCTTCGGTATGAGCGGCCTCGAGCGGCCAGATGCGGCGTATCAACCAGTCCTCGAGCCGCAGGTCGTCGGCCAGGCCGCGGAACAGGGTTTGGCAGAGGTGCACGTGCGCCTGGATGAGGCCGGGCATGACCAGGCACCCGCGGCAGTCGCGTACCGAGACGGGCGTGGCCTCCCGGTCCGCCGGTCCGTCCGTCCGCCCGACCGCCCGGATTCTCCCGTCGCGCACCGTCACGTCCCCCCGCACCACGCGCCAGGCACCGTCGTGCAGCAGCACGTCGCCGCCGGCGAGCCGCAGGTCGTGCATGGGCTGCGCCGGGGGCTTCAGGTGGTGGCCCGCGGCGGCGCGCTGGTGGAGTCGTCGGGGAGGTCGAAGTAGGCGCGCAGCTCGTCCATCAGGTCCCCGTCCTCGTACACCCCCGTGAGGATCCGCTCGGGGCCCCCGGGATCGACCAGGAGGTAGCCATAGGGATAGTCCAGGCCCGACAGGAGAATCGTGCGCCGGGTGGCGTTGGGGAGGGAGACATAGACGGTATCGGCGTTGGTGGCGACGAGCTGGATGCCGCTCGCCGCGAGGGCGGGCGCCACCTGCGCCGTGTAGTATTTCAGGTCGTCGAACGTGTCGGCCTGGTCGTCGCCCGAGAGCGTGTCGGCCGCGCGCAGCCAGAACAGCACGACGGTGGGCGTCGTGATCACCCGCGGCACGACGAGCGCACTGTCGGTCGAGTCGCGGGGCACGAGCTGGGTGAGATCGACCGAGTCGCTTTGCTGTGCCATGCGCGCGAGCGGCCGCGTTCGGCACGCGGCCACGCACACGAGCGCCACCAGCGCGCCGATTTTCATGCGGAGAAATATATTCGGCCAATTGCGGCCTTGCGGCGGCCCGCGATGGCGCTTCTCTTCATGCAGGCGCGCAACCTCACGACACCGTTTCCGTCTGGAGCTTCCATGAGCAAGAGTCGCATCCGACCAATTCGCCGGCGCGGTATCAGCCGCATCGACCAACCATCCACCCGGACGCACGGCTGGTTCGTGCGGGCCGGCTTCTCCAGGCGCCCGGACGGCAGCTACGCGCCGCGGCACCGCAAGTTCTTCGGCGACGCGGGCCATGGCGGCAAGCGTCGGGCGCTGCGCGCGGCGCAGGAGTACCTGGCGATCGTCCAGGGCGGGCGGCGCAAGGCAAGGGCGCGCAAGGTGCGGCGCGCCGCCTAGCGACTACGGCGTGGAGAAACGCGCGCGGCAACGCAAGCGATCATGCGTAAGGTCGTGGTCTGCACCAACCTCAGCCTGGACGGCGTGATGCAGGCGCCGGCGCGGCCCGACGAAGACCAGCGCGGCGGCTTCACGCGCGGCGGGTGGGCGGCGCCCTACGGCGCGATGGCGCACGCCGGGCAGGTATTCGCGGCGGCGGACGCGTTGCTCCTCGGTCGACGCACCTACGAGGATTTCTACCACGTCTGGCCCAAGCGAACCGACAGCCCGTTCACTCCGTGGCTCAACAACGTCCGTAAATACGTCGCCTCACGTACACTGCGGGAGCCCCTCCCGTGGACGAACTCGGTCCTCCTCGCGGGCGACACGCGACAGGCCCTGGGCTCGGTCAAGCAAGAGCCCGGGAAGGACATCCTCGTCATGGGAAGCGGCGAACTGGTCCGGTCGCTCATGCCAACCGGTATTATCGATGAGTATGTGCTGCTCATTCATCCCATCGTTCTGGGGTCGGGGCGCCGGCTATTTGCTGACCGGGGAACGCTCACGCAACTCACGCTGGTAAGCAGCAGTACCACGTCAAACGGCGTCATCGTGGGTACATACAAGCCTGGTAAAGCTTCCGATCAGTGATGTTCGATCGTCAGCCGATCCTCACTGGCGAGCTCCTCGAGCTGCGGCCGCTGCGTCAGGCCGATTGGGCGGCGCTGTTTGCCGTTGCGTCAGATCCGCTCATCTGGGACCAGCACCCCGACTCCGACCGGTACAAAGAGCACGTCTTCCGGCAGTTCTTTGCCGATGCCCTGAATTCTGGGGGCGCGCTGGTGGCCATCCACCGTGCGACCGGGCAGATCATCGGCTCGTCGCGTTACCACGACATCGACGCCACCAGTGTGGAGATTGGCTGGACGTTTCTCGCGCGGCGGTATTGGGGCGGCCAGTACAACGGCGAGATGAAGCGCCTGATGCTGGAACACGCCTTCAAGAGCGTCGATCGAGTCATTTTCGTGATTGGGCCGAACAATCGGCGGTCGCGGCGTGCGGTGGAGAAGATCGGCGCCGTGTATCTCCACGTCGCCCCTGACGCGAAGGGTCGGGAGAGCGTGGTCTACGTGCTCACGAAGACGGCATTCACTCGGGGCCCGCTTGCCGGCGTCGAGCGGCTACCGCATCTGCAATGACGCTGCGATGGCTCTTGGCTGCCGTCCACCTGCTGGCCCTCGGCGTCGGACTGGGCGCGGTCTGGGCCCGTGGTCGCGCGCTCGCTGGCGAGCTCGATGCCGCGGAACTCCGCCGGGCGTTCTACGCCGACACCTGGTGGGGCGTGGCGGCGATCCTGTGGATCGGCACCGGCCTGGCGCGCGCCTTCGGCGGATTCGAGAAGGGCAGCTTCTACTATCTCCATAATCGTTTCTTCTGGGCAAAGATGGGCCTGCTCGCCGCGATCCTCATGCTCGAGGTGGGTCCGATGATCGCGCTGATCCACTGGCGCCGCGCCGCGGCGCGCGGCGGTCTGCCGGACATTCGAGCGGCCAGCCGGTACGCCCAGATCAGCTTCATACAGGCCGGGCTCGTGGTACTCATGGTACTGGCGGCCACGGGAATGGCCCGTGGCTACGGCGTGCCGTGAGCGCCTGCTGCTCCTCCTTCTGGGCCGCCAACCAGCGTCAGTTCAGTGATGCCACCGCCCGACGCGATCTCGAGCGCTACCGGACGCGAGGCCCCGATGACACGACCCGCCGGTTGCGGGATGCCATTCTCAGGGCCGGGAACGGGAAGACCGTGCTCGACGTCGGCGCCGGCATCGGCGCGCTCGGCTTCGAGCTCCTGGCCGCGGGCGCCGAGCGCGTGAC
>DATDFC010000104.1:0-7552 GCA_036522815.1 Gemmatimonadales bacterium
GCGGCGCGCGTCCAGGCATACCGCGCCAGTCCGTCGGCCCCGGGCGTGGGCTGCACGGCGTGCTGGGACACGGTCATCACGAACTTGACGCAGTCGTTCATGGACACGACCGCCTCCCTCGATCTGGGCGGGTACCACGTATTCAGCACCGGCAACCAGGACACGCCAAACGGGCTCTCGCAAGCACCGGCGTCGGCGGTCAACCTGGCCCATCCCGCCATCAAGGCGAACGCCGAGCTGCAGACGGGCGGCGGGGCCCTCGACAAGCGGTTCCTGGCCAAGGTCACGGATCGGCCCGACACATTCTCGCTGTCGGGTCTGAGCTCGGCCTTGTCCTGGATCCGCTATCCCAGTCCCAACTCCTCGGTCCCGATTCTCCGCAATGAGGAGCTGATCCTCCTGTGGGCCGAGGCACGCCTGGGTCAGGGCAACACCGCCGAGGCGGCCCAGTTCATCAACTTCGTCCGCCGCGTATCAGGGGGACTCACGCCAATCGCGAACCTCGCGAGCCAGACGACCGACTCGATCAGGACGGTGCTGCTGAAAGAGCGTCTGTACTCGTTGTTGTACGAGGGGGGGCACCACTGGATCGACATGCGCCGTTATGGGCGCCTGAACCAGCTGCCCGTCGACCGCACGGGAGACGTGATCTTCTCGACGCTCCCGGTCAACAGCTTCGAAGTGCAGGCGCGGAAGTAGGCGTCGTCACCCAAGAAAGGCACCGCCGGGCGCAGCTCGCGCCCGGCGGTTTTTCTTTCAGCCCGCCTGCGCCACCTCGTACAGGTACTCGACGTACGAGCGCGCCGCCCCGTCGATCCCCCGCACGGCGGCGTTCGCCGACTCGATCACGTAATACTCGTCCGGCGCGTGCGCCCCGCTGCCGTGCCCCAGCCCGAAATGGCCGGCCGGGAGCCGCAGCGGATCGCCCGTGAACACGTAGCCCGGCCACGAGCCGGCGATGCGCGGCAGGATCACCGGGTCGATGCTCGAGCGCCGATACACGGCGACTTGCGCCTTGATGAGCGCGGCGTCGCCCGGCGTGGTCGTGGGATCGTAGCCGCCCGTCATGTTCACCTCGATGTCGCCGAACCCCCGCTTGGCGAGATGCGCCTTGAGCGCCGCCAGCGACTCGGCCGCGGTCATGTCGGGCACGAGCCGCAGGTCGAGCTTTGCCACCGCGCGATGCGGCAGGATCGTCTTGCCTCCGGGTCCCGTGTAACCGCCCACCAGGCCCTCGATGTTGACCGTGGGGCGCGACACGAGGCGCTCCAGCGCCTCGACCCAGCTCACGTCGTGCACCCAGTGGTCCACGCCCATCTCCCGCTTGGCGACGGCCTCGTCGAGGCGGCGCGCCGCGGTCGCCACCATCGCCTTTTCACTCGCCGACAGCGGGCGGACCTTGGCCGTGTAGCCGTCGATGGCCGGCTCGTTGCCGTCGGGCGAGACCAGCGTCGCGAGCGCCTCGACCAGATGCCACGCCGGGCTGTCCACGCGCGCCTTGTTGCTCGAATGGATGTCCTTCTTGGGCCCGCGACCCCAGCGCTCCCCGCTCGACACCAGCTCGCATTCGATCACGCCCTTGGCGCCGAGCGTGATGGTGACCTGGCCGTCGGACGCCTGCGCGGCCGAGGGCATGAAGATCCCGGCGGTGCGTCGCAGCGCGGTCTGCACCTCGGGCCGGCGCACGATCTGGGGGAAGTGGGGCGACCCGATCTCCTCCTCGCCCTCGGCCACGAGCACGAAGTTGAGCGGCGGCTTCCTGCCCGCGGCGCGGATGGCGTGCAGCGCGGCGAGGAACGTCGCTTCGGGCCCCTTCTGGTTCACGGCCCCGCGGCCCATGATCACCTTGCCGAGCCCGGGCCGGTCGACCAGGGCGGCGTCCCACGGTGGGGACGACCACTCGGCCGGATCGGCCTGCTTGACGTCGTACATGAAGTAGAGGCCGAGGGTGCGCGGGGCGCCGGCGTCGAGCGTGGCGAAGATGCCGGGCTGGCCGTCGGTCGGGATCTTCGTCACCTGGTCGAAGCCGGCGTCCTTGAGCAGCCGCATGGTGAGCTCGCAGCCTTCGTTCACGCCGCGATTCTCGGCGGCGATGGACGGCTGCCGGATCCACTCCTGCAGGCGCGACACGGCTTCGTCGTGGCGCTTTTCGATCTCCGTGAAGATCGGGGCGAGGTCGTCGGAGCGACGCGTCGTGGCTGGGGCGCTGGGCCAGGCGAGGGCAGCGGTGGCGGCGGCGGTGCGCTCGAGGAAGGTGCGGCGGTCCACTGTCATGACGGCCTCCGGATGTTGGGTCGGGCGAGGGGCGGGGGCGCGTTTCAAATTAGCCCGGGGACCGGACGAGCGGCACCGCCCCGTCCCCTTCTTGCGGCGGCGCCAAATGGACCGCAGCATATGTGGGGTTTCGTGCGGCTCACCATGGTGAACTCTGTAGCAGTGCTCGAGGAGGCTTCGTGGTACAGCGTACTTCGCTCTTCGCCCTAGCCCTGGCGGCCCTGGGCGCGGCCGGCGCATCGGGCCAGGAGCGCCAAATCACCGGTCGCGTGACCTCGGCCACGAACGGCGAGCCGATCGCGGGCGTCAACGTGTCCGTGACCGGCGCGGCGTTCGCCGCCGTCACCAACGCCGACGGTCGCTACACGATCTCGGCGCCCGCGGGCGCCGCGACGTTGGCGTTCCGCCGCATAGCGTTCAAGCGCCGCGAGGTGGCGATCGCGGCGGGGCAAACCACGGCCGACGTGGCGCTCGAGTCCGACGTGTTCAACCTCGAGGCGGTGGTGGTCACGGGGCAGGCGACGGGCGTGGAGCGGCGCAATGCCGCCATCGCGACGACCAACGTGAGCGGCGAAGACGTCTCGCGGGTACCCTCGCCCTCGATTGACCGCGCCCTGGCCGGCCGCGTCCCCGGGGCGATCATCAGCCAGAACTCGGGGGCGCCGGGAGGCGGCACCCAGATCCAGGTCAGAGGCAACAACACCGTGATCGGCAACCCCGACCCACTGTTCGTTGTGGATGGCGTGATCTACAGCGACGTGGCGCTACCAACCGGTCTGTTCACGGCCACGGGGAGCTCTTCGAATCGCGGCAACGGCGAACTGCAGGACGATCCCGTCAACCGCCTCGCCGACCTGAACCCGGGCGATGTCGAGTCGATCGACTTGCTGCCGGGCGCTGCGGCTGCGTCGATTTACGGTTCCAAGGCCGCGAACGGCGTGCTGATCATCAAGACCAAACGCGGGACGGCGGGGAAGCCTCGCGCCAGCATCACCCAGACGATGGGCGTCTTCGAGCTCGAGCGGGGCCCGGCGCCGCGCGCGTTCACCGAGGCCCAGGCACTCGCGCAGTACGCGGCGGACTCCGCGGACACCGCACTCATCAAGTCCTACGAGATCAACGGCCAGCTGCCTGTGTACGACCACCTTCAGGAAGTCGCTGGCAGCAAGCCGCTCTCCTACGCCACCGATCTGAACGTGAGCGGGGGGACCGAGAATACGCGGTACTATCTCTCCGGCGGCTTCAAGCATGACGGCGGCATCGTCGACAACACGTTCAACAATCGCCAAAACCTGCGCGCCAACATCGACCAGTCCTTGTCGGATCGCTTACGGTTCAGTTTCTCGAGCGCGTTCACCCGAAACCAGACCGACAAGGGGTTCACGAACAACGACAACAACGGCGCCAGCGTCACCTACGCCATCGCCTACATTCCCTCGTTCCTCGACATACGACCGGCGAACGGCGTGTTCCCCCAGCCGGCCTTCACGTACTTAAGCTCGAATCCGCTGCAGACCATCGCGCTCGGCAGGAACGACGAGGTCGTGACGCGCTTCACCGGCGGCGGCACGCTCACCTATCAAGCGGCGCAAAGCGCGCGACACAACCTCCAGCTGATCGCGTCTGGTGGGATCGACTTCTTCACGCAAACGAGCGAGGTGCTCGCCCCACCGGAGCTGTTCTTCCAGCAGACGAGCTCCACCCCGGGCAGCTCCGCCCTGTCCAACGCGAACAGCCGCCAATGGAACTGGAACCTGAACGCCATACACGCCTACACGCCTGCGGGGGGCACGTTCAAGGCCACGACCTCCGGGGGCATCCAGGTCGAAGATCGCGAGATCGGTCGCTCGCGCGTGACAGCGCGCGGGCTCCTGCCGGGGCAGTCGAACATCGATCAGGGGTCGGTGCTGGGTGGTCAATTCGAGCTCAATGCGACGGAGCGCACGCTCGCGTTCTATGGCCAGGAGGAGTTCCTCACGCTGGCCGAGCGGCTCCTGATCTCCGTCGGCATCCGCGCCGAGCGCTCGAGCGCCAACGGGGACGTGAGCAAATACTACACGTTCCCCAAGGCCGCGGCGTCCTACCGTTTCCCGAACCTCCTGGGCGATGGAAGCGAGCTGAAGCTGCGCGGCGACTACGGCGAGTCAGGGAGCCAACCCCTGTTCGGTCAGAAGTTCACGACCCTCTCGAGTAGTGTGATCGGGGGTAGCGTCGGCACGGGGATCACGGGGACCGCGGGCGCGCCGGACCTCAGGCCCGAGCGGGTCAAGGAGTTCGAAGGAGGCGTGGATGCCACTCTGTGGAACGGTCGCGCGAGCTTGGCGGTGACCGCCTACAGCCGGCACACCTACGATGCGTTCCTCCTGGCCAGCCCCGTCCCATCCAGCGGCTTCACCAGCAGGATCCTGAACGGCGGGGTGCTCTGGAACGAAGGTCTCGAGGTAGCGCTGGGCGTGACCCCCATCCAGCGGAAGGACCTGAACTGGGTGTTCCGGACCACGTTCACGTCTGTGAAGAACCGCGTGCAGCAGCTCCCCGTGCCGGACGTCTGCCCGGTGGCGTCGCTCACCGATACCACGGTGGTCTGCGGCTTCCGGCCGGCGAACGCGGGGTTTGGCCTCGCCTACGGGGAGTTCTTCATCCAGAAGGGGCGGCCGATCACCCAGATCCTTGGTACTGACACGGTGCCCGGCAGCTGCACACCGACGCCGGACGACTGCCAGTACGTCACCCGGTCCTTCGGACAGGCCAACCCGAAGTTCCGGATGTCGTTCTCAAACGACGTCAGTTACAAGCAGGTGTCGCTTTCGATGCTGTGGGATTGGCAGGCGGGCGGCGTGGCGCAGAACCAGACGCTGTCGCTGTACGACTGCAACGGGCTCGCGCCGGACCAGGCTACTCCGGCGGGCCAGGCCCGGTACGACGCCTGCAATGTGTACGGCACCGCGGGGGCGTTCATCCAGTCCACCACATTCCTGAAGCTCCGAGAAGCGAGTATCGCCGTCGAGCTGCCCGCACGCTTTGCGACCTGGTTCGGCGCGCGCAACGCGCGGGTGAGCGTCACGGGACGCAATTTGCTGCTCTTCACCAACTACTTCGGCTACGACCCCGAGGTGTCGAACTACGGCCAGCAGGCGATCGTGCGGAATATCGACCTTGGGCCCTATCCGCCCGAGCGCAGCTTCTACTTCTCGATCACGGCGGGGTTCTGACAATGATCACCAATGAGATGATTCGTTCGGTGCGTGCCGGGGCCCTCATGGCGCTGCTCCTCGTGACGGCGTGCTCGGATTTCTTCAACGTCCCGAATTCGAACCAGCCGAACCTCGAGGATCTGGTCAACAATCCGACACGGACCAAGCTGTCCGCGGCCGCGACCGGCATCTTCGCAGGCGCGCGCAGCGGGATTCAGTCCTACATCTGGCGTCTCGGCTCCATGGGTCGGGAGGGTATCAATCTCTCGGGGAACAATCAGCCGGACTACCAGGAACCGTACTTCGGGCCCCTGCAGAGCACCGGATTCGGAGGCGCGCAGTGGACCGATCGCTACCAGAACATCCGCAACATCAATGTGTATCTCAACGCCCTGGCGCGGATCAGCAACACCGAGGTCGCGGACGGTGAGAAGGCTGCCGGTCGGGGCATGGCGAATACGCTGAAGGCGCTCGCCTTCACGTACGTGATCCTGACACGCGATACGCTCGGCGCGCCGATCGACGTCGACCACCCCATCACCGATGCGCCGGCGCCCTTCGTCTCTAGAGACAGCGTCTACAAGCACATCATCGGTCTGCTCGACTCGGCCCAAGCCGACCTGGGTCGTGCCACGGCGGCGAGCGCGGACTTCCCGTTCCCGATTCCGCCAGGGCTCGCGAGCTTCGCCACGCCGGCGACGTTCGTGCAGTTCAACCGCGCCCTCGCCGCGAAGGCGGAGGTGCTGCGCGCCAGTGCAGCGGGATGTGGGGCACCCTGCTACACCCAGGCGCTCACGGACCTGGCCGGCTCGTTCCTCGTGGTGGATTCCGCGAGCCTGGGAAACGGTGCGATGTTCGATTTTTCGACTGCGCCCGGCGACGCGACGAACGGCCTGTCGGAGCCGCTCAACGGCGTGACGTTTTACGCCCACCCGGCGGATACCGCCGACGCCCAACAGCAGCCCGGCGGTAGCCCGGATCAGCGGGTCCTCGACAAGCTCGCGACAGCGGAGGTTGTGCAGGTGTTGGGCGGGATCTCAATCCACGGCGAGCAGAAGTTCACAATGTATTTCACCGGCGGGAAACCCGACCCGAACCACGCGATCCCCATCATTCGGAACGAAGAGCTGATCCTGTTGCGCGCCGAGGCGGAGTGGTTCGCGAGCGCACCCAACAAGGCTCAGGCGATCGTGGACCTCGACTTCGTCCGCCAGAACGCCGGTGGGCTCGCGCCGACGACCGTGACGATCGTCAGCCAGGACTCGGACTTCGTGAAGGAGCTGATCTACAATCGGCGCTACTCGCTCCTCTGGGAGCAGGGCTCCCGCTGGATCGACGCTCGCCGCTTCAATCGGCTGGCGGACATTATCAACGAGGTTCCGAGCTTCCCGAGCGTGCCGAAGGTGATGCCGCTGCCCAAAGCTGAGTGCGACGCCCGCGGGTTCGCGACGAACTGCACGCCGCTGAATCCCTGAGCGGCGGTGGAATGAAGAGACGGAGGGGGGCGCAGCAGGCTGCGCCCCTCTTTTTGTCAGCTCTACATCTCCTTATACACGTACGCCCCCACCGCCCCCGCCACCGCGTACTCGACCAGCGCCACCAGCGTTCCGACTGTGTACATCTTTTGCGGGAACAGCCCCATCGGCGCCTCCGCGATCGCGTGCAGCAGCCCGATGAAGAACCACACCGCCACCCCCGCGATCACCGCCGTCTTTGGTCCCGCACCAAAGCGCGGCCGAATCGCCGCGTACACCCACAGCAAACCGATGCCGTACACGAAGTCGAGCGCCACGAACAACGGCACCAGACTGTCCATCGCCCCCGGCTGCTTGCCCAGCGCCTGCATCGCGGCGGCGATATCCTGCTTCATCAGCACGCCGAAGTACACAAAGTCCACGATGTTCAGCACCACCCCCGCCAGGAGCCCACCCACTACCACCCGCCCCCAGTTGATCTTGCCCATCGCCTACCTCGTGAGAGGGACGCCCTACACTACGGTACGATGAGCACCGCCACCATCCCACCCATCCCGTCGGGCACGGTCGCCACGCCGTTCGGCACCACCCAATCCGAGCCGTCGACCA
>DATDFC010000105.1:0-37416 GCA_036522815.1 Gemmatimonadales bacterium
CACTCGGACCGAATACCTGCAGGCGAAGCGCGAAGCGGCGGTCGCCGAGTCGCTGGGGGCGCATGGGGGGATGTCGCGCAACGAAGCGGCCCTGGCCAAGGACAAGGCGACCGAGCTCGAGACCCGCTACGGCATCGAGCAGCAGCGGCTCCAGCTGATGACCGAGACCATCGACTCGCAGCTTGCGGTGCAGCGGTCGCAGGTCGATCGCCTGGGGGCCGTCGCGGAGTTTCAGCAGAATGTGCTGCGGTCGCTGCGGGTGCGGGCGGGGGACTCGGGCGTCGTATCCGACCTGACGCTGCAGCTCGGCCAGTACGTGCTGGCCGGCACCATGCTCGCGAAGGTGGTTCAGCCCGGGAAGCTGAAGGCCGTGGTGCAAGTCCCTGAGACGCAGGCGAAAGACATCGCGATCGGGCAGAAGGCGACGATCGACACGCGCAACGGGGTCGTTCCCGGACACGTGATCCGATTCGATCCCAACGCGATCAATGGCACGGTAGCCGTGGACGTGGCGCTCGAGGACACGGTGGCGGGGATGCGTCCCGATCTCTCCGTCGACGGCACGATCGAGATCGAGCGGCTCGAGGGGGTGCTCTACACGGGGCGGCCCGCGTACGGCCAGCCGAACGGCCTGATCGGGATGTTCAAGATCTCACCCGACGGATACTACGCGACGCGCGTGCAGGTGCAGCTGGGGCGCAGCTCGGTGAGCACGGTCGAGATCCTGCGTGGGTTGAGCCAGCGCGATTCGGTCATCCTCTCGGACATGACGCAGTGGGTCAACGTGGAAAGAGTAAGGATCAGGAGATAATGGGGGATCTGCGCGTCGCCCTGCGTCGCATGCGGCGAGCGCCCGTGCTCGCGGCGGCGATCGTGCTGACGATCGGGCTCGGCCTGGGGGCGGCCGCCGCGATCTTCGCCACGTCCGAGGCCGCCCTGATCGAGCCGCTGCCGTACGCGCACCCCGAGCGCCTGGTGCACCTCTGGGAGCAGCGTGCCGGAACCGGGGAGCGGAGCCCGACATCGTACCCGACGCTCGTCGATTGGCGATCGGGTGCGACCAGTTTCAGCGCGCTCGAGGGCTACGACCCAACCAACTTTACGGTCGGCGTGGGCGACGAAGCACGCGTGCTGCGCGGTGCACAGGTGACCGCGGGGTTCTTCCGGCTGCTCGGCGTCCGGATGGGCACGGGCCGCGATTTCGCTCCGGACGAGGATGTACCCGGTGCGGCGGTGGCGATTGTCAGCACCCGCCTCGCACGTGAGCACACCATCACCATCAACGGCACCCCGTACGTCGTGGTGGGGACGCTGCCGCCGGCGTTTCACTTCGCGCTGCTTCAGGATGCGGACATTTTCGTGCCGTTCGGCGCCGCTCCGGAGCGGCGGGCGGACCGGTTCAATCGCTCGATCTACGTGGTCGGGCGGCTGCAAGGCCGGGCGACATTGGCGCGCGCTCGAGCCGAGCTTGCTCGCCTGATGACGGCGCTGGCGAGCGAGCACCCCGATGCGCTGGCCGGCCGCACGGTCGCTGCCGTGCCGCTGCGCGACGCGCTGCTCGGCACCATGAAGCCGATTTTGGCCGGCCTGGTCGTCGCTGCGGCCTTCCTGCTCGTGATCATGGGCGCCAATCTCGCGCTGCTCATGCTGACGCGATACGCGGAGCGCACGCCGGAGCTGGCGATGCGGTCCGCGTTGGGCGCGACGCGCGCGCGCGTCCTGCGGCAGCTGCTCGTGGAGAGCCTGGTGCCCAGCCTCGCCGGCGCCGCCGTCGCCACGGCCATCGGGCAGCTGGCCACGCGCGGCTTGCTGGCCGCGATTCCAGACGGTGTCAGGATCAACCTGCCGTACCTGATGGATGCCGGGCTCGATGGCAGAGTGATCGCGGTGATCGTTGGCGTGGCGATCATGCTGGCGATCGGCTTCGGTCTCGCCCCGGCCCTGGGCATCACAAAAGTCAGCGGACCGGCAGGCGATCTGCGGACCACCCTGGGGCGAGGGGATAGACGCTTCGGGCGCGGCCTCGTGGTCGCGCAGATGGCCCTCACGGTCGTGCTGCTCGTCTCCGCGGGCCTGCTCGTGGTCAGCCTCGGCAATCTGGTGCGCCGTGACCTCGGCTTCCGCGCTCCGGATGAAGTGGTGACGGTCCGCGCCCCCCTCACGGGATCGCGCTACGCGCAGGCGGTCGCGCAGCGGCAGTTCTACCAGGCGCTGCTGGCTCGGAGCGCGGTGCTGCCGGGCGTGCGCTACGCCGCGTTGATCGACGAGGCACCGGGCGGGGGGGGAGGGTTCACGACCTTCGAGGCGGTGGATCGCCCCAGCCCGCGCTCGCAGCAGCCCCGGGCGCTCGTACGAATCGTCGGCGGCGACTACTTCGCGACGCTGGGCATTCCGCTCGTCGCTGGACGGGTATTCGACTCGCGCGACCGGAGCGATACGCCGCCCGCCGCGATCGTCAGCGCCGGCTGCGCGCAGCTGCTCGCCAAGGACGGCGCGATCATCGGCCGCAGGCTGCGCCTCGTCGCGACCGACTCCACTGAGTGGGAGGTGGTCGGCGTCGTCGGCGACGTTCAGGCTACTCCGCTCGATACCGACACACCGCCGGTCGTGTACGTGTCCCATCTCCAGCTGTCAGAGAACCGCATGATGCTGGTGATGCGCACGCAGCTCGGCGTCTCGTCAGTGGCCGGCCAGATCCGGGCGATCGTGAGGAGCCTGGACCCCGGCGTACCGGTCTACGGAGCGAGCACCCTGGATCAACAGTTGAGCCAGTCGAAGGCGGTATTCAGTCGTCGCTTCCCGCTGATGCTGTGTGGCGTGTTCGCGGCCGCCGCTTTGGCCCTCACGCTGGTCGCGCTCTATGCCATTTGTCTGCACCAGGTCCTGGCACGGCGTCGCGAGTTCGGGATTCGGCTCGCGTTGGGAGGGGCGCCGGGCTCGCTGCGGCGCTTGCTACTCGCCGATGGGATGCTGCTCTCCGCGGCGGGCATCGGCATGGGAGTGATGGTCGCGGCACTCGTCACCCGCTCGCTGCGCGCCATCCTGTTCGGCATCGCCGCGACCGATTGGCGCGTGTACGGGGTGGTGGCGGTCGGCGTGCTGGCGGCGGCGCTGCTGGCCATGGTTGGTCCGGTCCTGCGTGCCGGCTCGGTGAACCCTGGAGTTGCGTTGCGAGCGGAATAAGCCAAGAGGAGACGAGATGTCCAGCAACGGTGGCGCACTGATTCAGCTTCAAGCAGTGAAGAAAGTGTTCTACACGGACGAGGTGGAGACGCACGCGCTGTCGGACGTGCATCTCGAGATCCGGGAAGGCGAGTACGTCTCGATCGCCGGTCCGTCGGGGTGCGGCAAGACGACGCTGCTGTCGCTGCTCGGGCTGCTCGACACGCCGACGGAAGGCGCCTACCTCCTCGAAAACCGGCCCGTCGCGAACCTCTCGGCCGCTGAGCGCGCCCGGATTCGGAATCGGCGCATCGGATTCATTTTCCAGGCCTTCAACCTGATCGGCGACCTGACGGTGTACGAGAACGTCGAGCTGCCGCTCACCTACCGTGGCATGGCGGGTGCCGAGCGCAAGCAGCGGGTGCAGGCGGCGCTCGAGAGGGTGGGGATGTCGCATCGCGCGAAGCACTATCCCGCGCAGCTCTCGGGGGGCCAGCAGCAACGTGTTGCGGTGGCGCGGGCGGTGGTGGGGGACCCCGCGATTCTCCTGGCCGACGAGCCGACCGGCAACCTGGACTCGAGCAACGGCGGGGCGGTGATGGATCTGTTGCGCGAGCTGCACCGCAACGGCGCCACGATCTGCATGGTGACGCACGATCCGCGCTATGCGCAGCATGCGGATCGGACGGTGGCGCTGTTTGATGGGCGGGTGGTTGAAGAGTCGGGGTCCGGGGCTCGGGGTTCGGGGCTCGGAACTGCACGGACGACCGAGTCCCGAAACCCGAGCCCCTAGCCCCTAGCATGAACGACCTCCGCTACGCGCTGCGCACGCTGGCCCGGAGTCCCGGGCTGTCGCTCGCTGCGGTGCTGACCCTGGGGCTCGGCATCGGGGCCAACACGGCGATGTTCGGCGTCGTGGACCGGCTGTTCTTCCGGCCGCCGGCTCAAGTGGTCGATCCCGATCGCGTCGTGCGGCTCTACGCCACGACGATGATGCCCCCGTTCGGCGCGAACACCATGTCGATCGGCACGTACCCGCGCTACCGTGACTTTCGAGATCACGCTCACAGTTTCGCGGCCATCGCCGCGTACGGTGGAGGAGCCTTGAGTCTGGGGCTCGGACCGCAGGCGGAGCGTGTCCGGGTCGCGGCGGTCACTGCCTCCTTCTTCCCGCTGCTCGGAGTGCGCCCGGAGCTGGGACGCTTCTTCGGCCCTGACGAGGACAGCATCGGACACGCGGCGCACGTCGCGGTGCTGAGCGAGGAATTCTGGGAACGCCGTTTCGGGATGGATCGAGCGGTGCTCGGAAAGACGGTCCAATTGGGCCGCATGGTCTACACGGTTATCGGTGTCGCGCGGCGGGGGTTTTCTGGTGTCGACCTCGATATACCAGACCTGTGGCTACCCATCACGGCGGCGGCCACAGAGCTCAACGGGCCGGATGCGTTGGAAAACCCCGGCCATTTCTGGCTTGGTGGCGTGATCGCACGACTTCGGCCCGACGTCAGCGCGGCTCGGGCCGCCGCTGAGGCCACGGGGATTTATCGCGCCACTTTTGTACAACTCGGCGATTCCTCGGGGACCGTGTCCCTAGGCTCGGTCCACGAGGCCCTCGGACCCCACGTCAGCAGCGACGCGAAGCTGTCGGTGTGGCTTGCCGCGATGTCCGGGATCGTCTTGCTGATCGCCTGCGCCAACGTCGCCAATCTGCTGCTCACGCGAGCAGTACAGCGCAGGCGAGAAATCGCAGTGCGCGTGGCGCTGGGGGCCAGTCGTGGCCGGCTCGTGCGGCAGCTCCTGGCCGAGAGCACGGTGCCTGCCGTACTGGGCGGGTGCACGGCCGTTCTCATCACGCTGTGGCTCGGCCCGGTGCTCTCGGCATTGCTGCTTCCTGACGCGCCGACAAACGCTGCCCTGGACACACGCGTGTTCCTGTTCGCGGCGAGCGTCGTTCTCGTGACGGCACTGCTCGCGGGCTTCGCGCCGGCGTTCGAGATGAGCGCGCCCAACCTTTCCGCCGCGCTCAAATCGGGAGAGCGGGAGGGTCGCTTCCAGAGATCCGCGATACGAACCGGCTTACTGGTGGGCCAGGTGACGCTCACCCTCGTCTTGTTGATGGGGGCGGGACTATTCGTGAGCAGCCTCCGCAAGGTCGAAGGCCTGCGCCTGGGTTTCGACGCCGACCAGCTGATCGTCGCTTCAGTGGATGTGCAGCCGCTCGGCTACACGCGCGCGGCCGTTAACGCGCTATACGAGCAGATGCGCGAGCGAGTAAAGCGACTGCCGGGCGTCAAGGAAGCAAGCCTTGCGATCGGCAGTCCCTTCGGCTGGGGCTTCGTAATGTCGCTCGATGTGCCCGGCGTCGATTCGCTTCCTCAAGTGCGGAGCGGAGGGCCTTTTGTCGCCGCAGTGTCGACGGACTACTTCCGGACGATGGGAACAGCGTTGCGGCGCGGGCGCACCTTCAGCGCGAGCGATGTCATGGGGGCGCAGCGAGTTGCGGTGGTGAACGAGACGATGGCCCGGCTGTTTTGGCCGCATGATGACCCGATCGGCAAGTGCTTCAGGATCGGCGACAAGACGAAGGCCACGTGCACCGACGTGATCGGCGTAGTGGAGGACGCGCGACTCAACCAGCTGACGAACGAGGCCGTCGTACAGTATTTCATCCCCCTCGCCCAAGCGGACGGCGTCATGCAATCGCCCGTCACGGCTGTGTTGGTCCGCACCGAAGGCAAAGCCGAGCCCCTGGTGGGCGCCGTGCTCCGAGAGATTCAGGGCACGTCCGCCGAGCTCCCCTATCCGAATGTCGACCCGATGCCACGTCGCTTCGCATGGCAAGTCCGTCCCTGGCGTCTGGGGTCGGCGCTCTTGAGCCTGTTCGGAGCGCTGGGGCTCTTGCTGGCGGGCATCGGTCTCTACGGCGTCCTGAGCTACGTCGTGTCGCAGCGCATTCAGGAAATGGGTGTCCGGATCTCGCTCGGCGCCGGTCGACGTGAGATCCTCGCGCTCGTCATGGGGCAGGCACTGCGCGTCATGCTGTGGGGTGTCCTGTTGGGCGTTGCGGGAGCCCTCGCGGTGGGCCGTGCGATCGCGTCGTTGCTCTACGGTGTCACGCCGTACGATCCGCTGGTGCTCTCGCTGGTCATCGTGATCCTCGGGGCGGTCGCAGCCGTCGCGAGCTACTTGCCCGCCCGCCGGGCGACGCGGGTCGATCCGATGGTGGCATTGCGGTATGAGTGACTGGGACGCCGCTTCCGGTCGGGGCGACCGTTCACCCTGGGGGGATCGTGAAAACGCAACGCGGTCCCTTCGCGCGGGTCAGCCGCGTATCGAGCGTGGCCAGCCGGGCCCCCAGCGTTTCGGCCAGGGCCACGTACCACGCGTCGTACGCGGTGACGTTGGCCCGCAGGTTCCACACGCGCTCGGCGAATGGCTCGTACGGAAACAGCTCCACGCGCAGGGCGAGGAGATCCGCGTGACCCAGCGAGGCCGCGTCGTCGGAGATCTTGCCGGCCAAGACCGCCCGACGCAGCAGGTTCGCAACCTCCGCCGGCATCAGGTGGGGTGCTCCAAGGTGGTCGCTGTGCAACAACTCGTCGGCCCATGTCCCGTCCGGGCCGCTGTCCATGAGGGCGGCGACGACGACCGAGGCATCCGCGACGATGGTCACCGGCGATCGGCGTCGCGCTGGGAGAGAATCCACTCCCTCGAGAGGGTACTCGCCGTCCTGGCCTTGCGCTCGCGGATCCGCAGGAAGAGCGCCTCCGCGTCGGGCCGGCGTGCGAGCTCGATGAGCTGGGCGCGGAGGTATTCCTGGAGCGACCGTCCCGTCAAGGCGGCCCGCGCGGCCAGCTCGTCGCGGGCCTTCCGGGGAACATCTCTGATTGTGATGGACTTCCGCATGCCAGCATTATGCTGCTGTTGCCAGCATAATGCAAGTGCACGGCGCTCCACCCCGGACGTCCCTGACCCCCGACCCCTGACCCCCGAGCTGCGATGAACGACGTCCGCTACGCGTTCCGCACGCTCGCCCGCAACCCCGGCTTCACGGCCGTGGCGGTGCTCACGCTGGCGCTCGGCATCGGCGCGAGCACCGCCGTGTTCAGCGTGGTCGAGGGCGTGCTGCTGCGCTCGCTGCCGTTCCCGGGAGCGGAGCGGCTGGTGGACGTCAAGTCGCGCCACGGCACTGCGTCGTTCCAGGAATACGACGCGTGGCGGAGTGCGCCCGGGGTGTTCGACGACGCCGGCGCCGCGGTGTTTGAGGACCCGGTCCTGAAGGTCGACCGTGGCGCCGAGCGGGTGGGAACGTGGGTCGTGACCGCGAATTTCCTCCCGCTCCTTGGTGTCCGGCCACTTCTGGGCCGCGCATTCTTCTCCGAAGAAGACCTTCCCGGAGCCGCGCGGGTCGCGGCGCTGAGCTACGACTTCTGGCAGTCGCGTTTCGGCGGCGATCCCCACGTCCTTGGCCGCGCTCTCACCCTGGACACGGCGAGTTATACGATCGTCGGGGTCCTGCCGCCAAACCTGACCAACCCTGCCGGGTTCAAACATCGTGGCGACGCCGACGTGTGGCTCGCGCTAGGATCGTTCCGCTCGCGCCCCGCCGCTGTCCAATGGCTCAGCCGCCCTGGATTCTGGGTGATCGGGCGACTCCGGCCGGGCGTGACGTCCGCTCAGGCGGAGCGATCGCTCGATGCCACGACACGAGGTCTGACCAGCGAGGCAGGCCGGGCCGCGTTCGTCACGCCCTTGCACGAGTATCTCGTCGTGCGTGTACGGACAGCGCTGCTCGTGATTCTCGCCGCGGCAGGCCTGCTCGTGCTCGTGGCCTGTGCCAACGTCGCGACCCTCCTCCTTTGCCGTGCCGTGTCACGCGAGCACGAAGTCGCCCTGCGTGTAGCGCTCGGCGCGAGCCGACCACGCCTGCTCCGTCAGGTGCTGACCGAATCCGTCCTCCTGGCGCTCGGGGGCGGAGCGCTCGGCATCCTGGTGGCAGTCTGGGCCCTGCCCGGGCTCATCCGGCTGGCCGGCCCGGAGTTGCCGGCGATCGCCGACATCGGCGTGAATGTGCGCGTGCTCGTGGCGGCGCTCGTCGCGAGCGTCGCCGCCGGGCTCGCCGCGGGGCTCGCCCCCGCGCTGCGCGCCGCCCGGCAAGCGCCCGGGAAGGGGCTCAGAGCGGCGAGCGGCGCGGCCGAAGGGCACGCCTGGCGCCACCGCTCGAGCGACGCTCTGATCGTGGCCCAGGTCGCGCTCACCATGGTGCTGTTGTCCGGCGCGGGGATCCTGATGCGGAGCTTCATGCGCTTGGTCCGCTCGGACCCGGGGTTCGAGTCCGGCCGAGTCGTGACGGCCGAGCTCACGCTGTCCGGAGCGCGCTACGCGGCCGGGCAGGCACGACTCGCCTATGTGCAGCAAGCGCTCGAGCGGGTGCGCGCGCTGCCCGGCGCCACCACCGCCGCGGCGGCGAGCGGCATGCCGCTCGCGGGCTACGCGATCGGAAGCGTCGATCTCCCCGGGCGGGCCGACGCGCCCGGCCGTCCGCCGGCCTGGATTTCGGGCGTGACCGCCGACTATTTCCGCGCGCTCGGCATACCCCTCAAGCGCGGCCAGCTGTTCGGGGACGTCGGGGAATCTCCGGGCGTCGTCATCGATGAAGCCGCCGCACGCGCGTATTTCTCGGGAGAGGATCCCCTCGGTCGCGCGATCACCTTCTACGGCTCCCGTACCCGCACGATCATCGGCGTGGTGGGGAACACCCGCCAGGAGTCGCTCGAGGCGCCGCCACCGCCCCACATCTACCAGCCGCTCGCCGCCGACCCGGCGGCCCATCTCAAGATTCTGGCTCGAACCAGTGGTGATCCCGCGCGGCTCGTGACGTCGCTGCGCGCGGCGGTGCAGGGCGTCGATCGGACCGTTCCGCTCGACCGGGTCGCGCCACTGGACGCGTTGATGGCGGCCGCGCTGGCACGCCACCGCTTCTACACCTCGCTACTCGGGATCTTCGCGGTCACGGCGCTGGCGCTCGCGGCCACGGGGGCGTACGGCATCGCCGCGTACGCCGTGACCCGCCGCACGCAGGAGATCGGCGTTCGGGTGGCGCTGGGCGCGAGCCGGGGCGCCGTGCTGGAGCTGATTCTCTCGCACGGACTCGCGCTCGCGGCGATCGGCCTGACGCTCGGCGTCCCCGCCGCGCTCGCGGTCACGCGAGCGCTCAGCGCGTTCCTGTTCGAGATCGGTCCGCGGGACCCGGTCGCTCTGGCGTCCGTGGCCGTGGTGTTGTTCGTCACGGTGCTCGTCGCCAGCTACGTGCCCGCCCGCCGAGCGACGCGGGTCGATCCAATGGTCGCCTTGAGGTACGAATGATAGACACTCTGATCGCCGACCTTCGCTACGCCGTGCGCCAGCTCGCGCGCAGCCCAGGCTTCACGCTCGGCGTCGTGCTCACGCTGGCGCTCGGCATCGGCGCCAACGTCGCGATGTTCTCCGTCGTGGACCGCATGCTGTTTCGGCCGCCACCTTTGTTGCGCGATCCCGGCGCCACGCACCGCATCTATCTCGCGCAGACCTGGAGCGGCAAGGAGCACGCCGGCGGCTACATGCAGTACGCGCGCTATGTCGATCTGACGAGCTGGACGACCGCGTTCGCGCGCACCGCCGCGTTCACCGAGCAGGACCTCGCCATCGGTGTGGGCACCGAGGCGCGTGAAATGCGCGTCGGCATCGTGAGCGCGGGCTTTTTCGGGTTCTTCGATGCGCCACCCGCGTTGGGCCGCTACTTCACCACGGCCGAGGACAGCCCTCCCAACGGCACGGCCGTCGCCGTGCTCTCACACACCTTCTGGCAAACGCGCTACGGCGGCCGCCGGGAGGTGCTCGGGTCTACCCTGCAGATCGGTCCCACGCTCTACACCATCGTCGGCGTCGCGCCCCAGGGATTCGTCGGCCTGTGGCCGGTGCAGCGACCGGTGGCGTTCATCCCCATCACGAGCTATGCAGGCGCGAACACCGTACGCCTGCGGGGCGAGAGTTGGTGGACCACGTACCACTGGCAGTGGCTCTCGATGCTGGCGCAGCGTAGGCCAAGTGTGAGTGTCGCGGCCGCGAATGCCGACCTCACCAACGCCTACCTCCGCAGCTACGCCGCCCAGCGGCCGGGGAGCCCGGTCCTGCCGCCGGCAGAGCTGACCCGGCCGCGCGGATTCGTCGGGTCCGTCTTGAGCGAACGCGGACCGAACGAGTCGAGCTTCGCCAAGGTCGCGACGTGGATCAGCGGCGTCGCGCTCATCGTGCTGCTCATCGCCTGCGCCAACGTCGCGAATCTGCTGCTCGCCCGCGCGCTGCGCCGCCGCCGCGAGATCGCCGTCCGGCTGGCGCTGGGCGTGAGTCGAGCGCGCCTGATGTCGCAGCTCTTCACCGAGAGCGTGCTGCTGGCCCTGCTGGGCGGCTTCGCCGGCGTGGTCGTCGCCGATTGGGGTGGCGCGGTGCTGCGGGCGCAGTTCCTGGCGAAGTCGTCCGAGGTGAGCGTCATGGGTGACGCCCGCACGCTGCTGTTCGGCGGCGTGGCGGCCCTGTGCGCGGGACTGCTCACCGGCCTCGCACCGGCTCTCACGCAACACGCCGACGTCGCCGGCGATCTCAAGGCCGGCGCGCGAGAAGGGACATTCCAGCGGTCGCGCATCCGCATCGCGTTGCTCGTGTTGCAAGGAGCGCTTTCGGTGGTGCTGCTCGTCGGTGCGGGGCTGTTCGTGCGCAGCCTGCGTCATGTGCGGGTCATTCCGCTGGGCTATGATGTCGATCCCGTATTGCTCGTGGACTTGAACATGCGCGGCGTGCAGCTCGACAGCGGGCGGGGCGTCCAACTGCGTCGGGAGTTGCTCGAGACGGCGCAGGCGATTCCGGGCGTCGAGCACGCCTCGCGGCAGCTCACGGTGCCCTTCTGGAACACCTGGAGCATGGACCTGCATGTCGCGGGGATCGACTCGGTGAGCCGCCTGGGCGAGTTCGATCTCAATGCCGTGACCCCCGAGTACTTCGCTACGCTCGGTACGCGCATCCTGCGCGGCCGGGGGATCGAGGCCCAGGATGGGGAACATACGCCCCCAGCCATGGTCGTGAGCCAGGCGATGGCCAAAACGCTGTGGCCGGGCCGTGACGCGCTCGGGCAGTGCGTCAAGATTGGCGCCGACACGGTCCCGTGCAGTTACGTGGTCGGCGTCGCCGAGAACATCAAGTCGCAACAGCTGGGCGATGATCCTGGACTGTTCTACTATCTGTCCACGGCGCAATGGCACCCCGACCAGGGGGGGCTGTTCATCCGGACCCGCGGGGAAGCCGCGCGCTATGTCGAGACGATCCGTCGCCGGCTGCAGCCCGTCATGCCCGGCGCAGCGTACGTCACCGTCACGCCGCTAGGCGAGATCCTGGGCGAGCAGACGCGGTCTTGGCAATTGGGCGCGACGATGTTCCTCGCGTTCGGGGCGCTGGCGCTCGCGCTCGCGGCGATCGGACTTTACAGCGTGATGGCCTACACCGTCGCGCAGCGGACGCAGGAGATGGGCGTCCGTGCGACGCTCGGAGCCCAGCAACGCGACCTCGTCCGGCTGGTCCTCAATGAAGGCTTGCGGGTCGGCGTCGTCGGCATCGTGATCGGGGTCGTGATCGCGCTCGCCGGGGGTCAGTGGGTGGGACCGCTCCTGTTCCAGGAGTCGCCGCACGATCCGCTCGTCTTTGGGTTCGTGGCGGTGGTGCTGCTGGGCACGACGGTATTGGCGAGCTTCGTGCCCTCGCGGCGGGCGGCGCGGGTCGATCCGATGGTAGCTCTGAGGTCCGAATGACCGACTTGCTGCAGGATCTCCGCTTCGCACTCAGAAGTTTGCGCAAGAACCCCGGCTTCAGCACCATCGCCATCGTGACGCTGGCGCTCGGCATTGGGGCCAACACGGCGATCTTCAGCGCGGTGGATGCGGTGCTGCTCAAGCCGCTGCCCTATCCCCACGCGGACCGCCTGGTGTCGCTCGACACGAAAGTGCCGGGACCGGGCAAAGACATCTTCGGGAGCTCGATGTCCTACCCCGACATGCAGCAGTTGCAGGCACTCACCAGGGATTTCTCCGGTGTAGCCGCGTATCGAGACACGCGTTACAACTACGCGGGCGGCGAACAGGCGCTCGAGCTGACAGCTACGGTCGTCTCGCCTAACCTGTTCGGCGTGCTGGGCGTGAGTCCCGCTATCGGGCGCGGGTTCACCGGCGCCGAGCTGCACGATCGGCTCGCCGTGCTGAGCTACGGCATGTGGGCCACGGCATTCGGCAGCGACCGCAACATCGTGGGCCGCGCGATCAACCTCGACGGCCAGAGCTTCACGGTTGTGGGCGTCATGCCGCGCGGCTTCGCGTTCCCCAACGAGGATACCCAGCTGTGGGTGCCGCTGGGCGAGGCGCTGCGCTCCGATCCGCGGCTCCAGGTCAACCGCCAGTTCTACGCCTTCGAGGCCGTGGCACGCCTGGCGGCGGGCGCCACGCTCGCGCAGGCGCGCGCCGACGTTGGCGTGGTGGCGCAGCGGATCGCGTCCGGCATGGCGTTCCGCGTCGATCCGCTGAAGGTGGAAGGTGTGGAGGACGTCCGCTCTGCCTTGCTGGTGCTGTTCGGCGCGGTGGGGCTGGTGTTGTTGATCGCCTGCGCCAACGCGGCGGGGCTGTACGTGGCGCGCGCCACCGGGCGCAGGAAGGAGGTCGCGGTGCGCCGGGCGCTCGGCGCCGATCGCGCGCGGCTGGCGCGGCAGCTCCTGACCGAGAGCGTGGTGGTGGCGCTGATCGCGGGGGCCGCGGGCGTGCTGCTGGCGCGCTGGGGCCTCGCCGCCGTGCTCGCCGTCTGGCCGCGCGTGCCGCGCGCGAATGAGATCGGGCTCGACCCCTGGGTACTTGGCTTCGCCCTCGTCGTCTCGCTCGTGACGGGCCTGGCGTTCGGACTGCTGCCGGCGCTGCGCGCGGCGGGTTCCGGCGTGGAGCGGGCGCTGCGCGACGAGGGCGGCGCCACGACGGGCTCGCGCCGGCGCCACCGGACGCAGCGCGGCCTGGTGGTGGCGGAGATCGCGCTCGCGCTCGTGCTGCTGGTGGGCTCGGGACTGCTCATCAGGAGCTTCGTGCGGTTGACGTCGGTGGATCCCGGCTACGACACGCGCGACGTGCTGGCGGCGCGCATCCGGCTCACGCCCTCGCGCTACGCCGATCCCACCGTGCAGAACCAGTTCTTCCAGAATCTCACGGACCTCCTCGCGCAGAATCCCGGCGTGGCGGCCGTAGGCGTCTCCCGCTGGACGCTCCCGTTCACGGGCGGCGTGCAGATTCTGGCGTTCGACCCGCGGGCGATGCGTCCGGAGGCCACCGAGGAATTCTTGGCGACCCACCTCAACGTAGTGGGGCCCGGCTACTTCGCGGCGATGGGCATCCGGCTCCGGGGCCGCGACTTTACGCCGCAGGACCGCGCCGATGCCCCGAAGGTCGTCATCATGAACCGGCGGCTCACCGACGAGCTGTGGCCGGGGCAGGACCCGGTGGGGAAGGTCTTCCGGGTGCGGCGGCCGGGCGGGAGTGGATACGACGCGACCGTCATCGGTACCATCGGGGACATTCGCTACGCGTCACTCGATGCGAAACCCATGCTTGAGCTCTACTTCCCGCAGCTGCAGGCCGCGTCGGGGCCGGGCGTGCCCGAGATGTGGGTCGTGCTCAAGGCCAAGGGCTCGCCCTTAGCGCTCGCGGGGGCGGTGCGCGACGCCGTGCGGCAGGTCGATCCCCGGCAGCCGATCGGCGATCTCGTGGCCCTGGATCAGGCGCTGTCGCGCTCGACGGCGGCGCGGCGACTGAGCATGACGCTGCTCGCCCTGTTCGCAACGCTGGCGGTGGTGCTCGCGTTGATCGGCATCTACGGCATCACGGCGTACGCGGTCACGCAGCGTACGCGCGAGCTGGGCCTGCGCATGGCCATCGGTGCGAGACCCGCCGAGGTGGTGGGGCTGCTGCTCAAGGAGAACCTCTGGCTGGTGCTCGGCGGGCTGGTCCTGGGAACGACCGGCGCGACCCTGGCGACCCGCGCGCTGCGCTCGATGCTGTTCGGCGTCTCGACGCTGGATGCGATCACCTTCGTCGGCGCGGCGCTGGTGCTCGGCGGGGTCGCGATGCTCGCCACGTACGTGCCCGCGCGTCGGGCGGCGCGCATCGATCCGATGGTGGCCCTGAGGTACGAGTGATGGATGCTCTTCTGGCCGACCTGCGTTACGCGCTGCGCACGCTCGCCAAGAGCCCCGGCTTCACGCTCGTTGCCGTGCTCACGCTGGCACTCGGCGTAGGGGTGAACAGCCTGCTGTTCAGCGTGATCTACGCCGTGCTGTTGCGGCCGTTACCGTATCCCGACCCGGACCGGATCGTCTCCCTCGGCGTTGTCCCAAACGATGCCAGGGCCGCAAGACAGTTTGCGGACGTCGTGCCGCACACTGCGTACTTCGCGTGGAGGGACCAGAGCCGCTCGTTCGCCGCGCTGACGGCGTACCGGCCGGATTTGGTGGACTTCGGCAATGGCGTCGCGCGCGAGCGAGTCCGAGGAGCCGACGTGACAGCGGACTTCTTCTCGGTGCTCGGCGTTCATCCGGCGATCGGGCGGTCGTTTACGGCGGACGATGAGCTCGAAAGCGGCCCACCGGCCGTGGTTCTGAGCTACGGCCTGTGGCAGGAGCGTTTCGGTGGCGATCGGTCGATCGTCGGACGAGCCGTGGACGTGGATGGCGCGCCTGCGACAGTGGTGGGCGTGCTTCCAGTGACCTTCGGTTTTCCGCTCGGCGCACGTTTCTGGAGGCCGCTGCGGCTGCCAAGAAGCGGACCCTGTCCGTCTCCAGCGCATCGCCCGGGAAAGACAACCTGTGTCACGTTGTTTGTCTGGGTCATAGGTCGGCTCGCCCCAAGTGTTTCGATCGCTCAGGCACGAGCCGAGCTTGCGGCGATCGCTGGAGCGGAGCCCGTGCGAGTCCTGGATCTGGCAGGCGCCGGGGTCGAAGTCGTCACGCTGCACGAGCGGCTGTATGGTAGCGCGCGACTGCTGCTCCTCATCCTGCTCGGTGTCGTCGCCTTCGTGCTGCTCATCGCGTGTGCCAACGTCGCGAGCATGCTCGTGGCCCGCGCCACGACCCGCGCGCGCGAGTTCGCGGTCCGCGCGGCGCTCGGCGCCGGTCGCCTGCGGCTCGTCAGGCAGCTCCTGGCAGAAAGCGTGCTGCTGGCGATGCTCGGGGCGGCGGCGGGACTGCTGGTGCCGGTTGCCGGGCTCCGCGTCTTCATGCACCTGGCGCCCCTGGGCACGGCTCAGTCGGTGGACGTGCACCTGGACGCGGTCGTGCTCACCTTTACCGCTGGGCTCGCGCTCCTCACGGGCGTGACGTTCGGGGTGGCGCCCGCACTTACCGCTTCGAGCCCGGACCTGCTCGAAGGGCTGAAGAGCGGCGGGCCGACCGGCACCTCCGCACGGCGGGCGCGGATACGCGAAGGCCTGGTGGCGGTGGAGCTGGCGGCGGCACTGCTCCTTCTGACAGGTGCGGGCCTCCTGACCCGCAGCCTGCTCAACCTCTCCTCGGTGGATCCAGGATTCCGAGCCGACCACCTGGTGGTGGCGTATCCACAAGGTAGGCGCCAAATCACGCCCCAGTCCGACCTCCTAGAACGGCTGCGCGCGCTCCCTGGCGTAGCGTCGGCAGCGCTGGTTGGCGCGCCGCCGCTGGGTGGTTTCGTGATGACGAGAACCGTGCGGGTCGACAATGCGCCACCCGGCAGCGCTGGGGGCAGCGGCGTGGCCATCAACCCGGTCTCAGTGGACTATTTCAAGACGGTGGGCGCGACGATGCTCGCGGGGCGCTCCTTCATTCCCGCCGATCGCGCCGGGGCTCAACCGGTTGCGATCGTCAACCGCACCTTTGCTCGCCGCTTTGTCCCCGGCGGTGACGCCGTGGGTCACCAGCTCGAAGACGTCCCGCCGCGCACGATCGTCGGGGAAGTGGCCGATATCCGGCAGATCGGGCAGGACATTCCTGCCGAGCCCGAGGTCTTTGTCCCGGCGCTGCAGGCCGCGGACTTTCCCCAGGCCATGGTAATCCGCACCGTGGGTGATGCCACGGCGTTGGTCGAGCCCGTCCGGAAGGCTGTACAGGAGTCCTTTCCCGACCAACCGGCCCCGCGCGTCCTCACACTCGAGAGCGAGCTCGCCCGCCTGGCCGCTCCGCGGCGGGTGAACGCGATCCTGCTGGGAATGTTTGCGGGGGTGGCGTTGCTGCTCGCGGCGGTGGGATTGGCGGGCGTCATGGCGGGCCTCGTCGCCCAGCGCACTCACGAAGTCGGCGTGCGTGTGGCGCTCGGCGCCGAGCGGACGGATGTGCTGCGGTTGATCGTGGGGGAGGCGGCGCGCCTGGTGGCAGTCGGCGGGATCATCGGGATCGTCGCCGCGCTGGCGCTGACCCGTCTGCTCCGCGCCCTGTTGTTCGGCGTGCAACCCACGGACCTGGCGACGTTCTTGATCGCGCCGCTCGTGCTCGGGATTGTCGCTCTGCTGGCCGCGGCGCTTCCCGCACGCCGTGCCGCGCGCGTCGATCCGATGGTCGCTTTGAGATACGAGTGATGGATACGCTGCTCGCCGACCTGCGCTACGCCGCCCGGACGCTGCGCCACAGTCCCGCGTTCACGATCGCCGCGGTACTCACGCTGGCGCTCGCCATCGGCTCCAACACCGCCGTGTTCAGCGTAGTGAACGGCGTCCTGCTGCGTCCCCTCCCGTTCCCCGACCAAGATCGGTTGTTCATGCTGGGCGAGCAGAGTCGCC
Source organism: Gemmatimonadales bacterium (assembly GCA_036522815.1). GTDB lineage: Bacteria > Gemmatimonadota > Gemmatimonadetes > Gemmatimonadales > GWC2-71-9 > AG41. The sequence continues at coordinate 17,020 of DATDFC010000105.1, forward strand.
AGGGCGGCCTCCGTCCTCCCTCGTACCCCACCTTTCTCGATTGGCAGGCCCAGGCCACGGCATTCGCCGGCCTCGCCTACGTCCGGGGCGGAGGGCAACGGCTCACCGGCGCCGAAGGAGTGGAGTCCATCGTTACGTCGTTCGTCTCGGCCGGCTTCTTTACGACTATGGGCGAGCCGCCGCTCGTCGGACGACTCTTCACACCGGACGAGGAGCGGTCGGGAGCCCACGTGGCGGTCCTGTCGTACGACCTGTGGCAGGCGCGGTTCGGCGGAGATCCGGCCATCCTGGGGAAAGCCTTGTCGTTGACCGCCGGAGTGTTCACGGTCGTGGGCGTCCTGCCGCACGACGTGGCCTACCCACCCTGGACCAGCGAACAGCTCTATGTACCGCTCGCCGCGGTCGTCGCTACGGAGCGAGCCCTCGCGCAAAGAGGTTTCCACGCCGACTGCCGCATCATCGGGCGTCTCAAGCCGGGTGTGACCTTGGAGCAGGCCAGGGCCGACCTGGACGGCGTGGCCCGACGGGAAGCCATGGCCTACCCCGAATTCAACGCCGATTGGACTGCGACCTGGTTTTTCCCATTGCGCGATGAGATCCTCGGCCCAACGACGTCGCGGCAGCTCCAGGTGTTCGCCGTGTCGGTCGCCCTCGTGCTCCTGATCGCCTGTGTGAACGTGGCGAACCTGACGCTTGCGCGAGCGGGCGCGCGGGGCCGGGAGCTCGCCGTACGATCGGCCTTGGGGGCGGGACGTGGACGAGTGGTCAGACAGCTCTTCACTGAGACGATGCTGCTCGCGGCCGTGGGTGGGGCGCTGGGGGTGGCCGCAGCGTACGCGGCGATCGCGCTGCTCAAGCACGCCGCCCCCACGATAGTGCCACGACTCCAGACGGTGCAGGTGGACGGCTGGGTGCTCGCGTTCGCTCTCGGCGTCACCATTGCCGCCGCGACGGCTACCGGGTTGCTGCCCGCCCTCCGAGCGGCGCGCTCCGATCTCACGGACGCCCTCAAGGAGGGCACCAGCGGAGCTGGCGTGGGACAACGGCGGCAGCGGCTTCGCTCCGTCCTCGTCGTCGGCGAGATCGCCCTCGCGGTAATCCTCGTCGTGGGGGCGGGGTTACTGACCAGGAGCCTGTGGCGGCTGCGGATGGTGAACCCGGGATTCGAGCCCGACGGGCTCGTGACGGCGTTCATCTCACCGCCGCCCGCGCGAGCTGAGAATCCGGCAACCCTCTCGGCCCTCTACACGCAGATCCAAGACGCGGCCCGAGTGCTGCCGGGGGTGACGAGCGTTGCGCTCACGAACTTCACGCCCCTGTCCGGCGGCGGCCTCCCGTCGCCCGTCGCGGTCGTCGGGCGCGCTCCCGATCCCGTCCACGACCCGCAAGTGTGGTTCATGACGGTCTCGCCGGGCTATTTCCGCACGATGCGCATTCCGATCCGCGCCGGTCGGGAATTCACCGAGGCTGACGTCGCTGGCGGCACGGGCGTCATCGTGAACGAAGCGTTCGCGCGCGCCTTCCTGCCGGATGGCGACCCCGTCGGTCGCCAGTTGACGCTTCACAAGGCGGTCCAAGGCCGCCCCGACTTTGGTGAGCCAATGACGGGCACCGTGGTCGGGGTCGTGGGAGACGTGCACCACTTCAGCCTCGACATACCTCCGGAGCCGCAGGTCTACGTGCCCTTTACGCGAAACGTGTGGGGACACATGACACTCGTCGTGCGAACCGCCGCGGACCCGGGAACACTCGTGGCGACGCTGCGACGGACGATCCGCCAGGTCGATCCGGGTATTCCGATGACATTGACCGGCGGCACGGGCAGCATGTCGGCGGTGGGCGCGGTCGATATCACCGGGGGCCTTGCGCCCCGCCGGTTCGTCGCGTGGCTGCTGGGCAGCTTCGCGGCGTCGGCACTGCTGCTCGCGGCCATCGGCATCTACGGGCTCCTGGCGTACGCCGTCGCCCAACAGCGGCGTGAAATCGGCATCCGACTGGCGCTTGGGGCGAGCGGCCGAGACGTCATGAGCCGAGTCGTGGGCGGCGGCATGCGGCTCGCGAGCGTGGGAATCGGACTCGGCGCGTTGGTCGCCCTGGCAGTCTGTCGACTGCTGGGGGCTCTGCTGTACGGGGTCAGCCCCAGCGACCCGTCGACCTTCGGCGGTGTGGCCCTGGTGTTGGCGCTCGCGTCGCTGCTTGCCAGTTACCTCCCGGCCCGTCTGGCAGCCCGGGTCGATCCGATGGTGGTCTTGAGGTCCGAATGATTCAACTCGCCAACCTCGAGAAGTCCGTCTCCCAGGGCAACGGCCGGCTCTACATCCTGCGCCAGATCACCCTCGCCATTGCACCGGGCGAGTTCGTGACGATCATGGGCCCCTCCGGCGCCGGCAAGTCCACGCTGCTTGCGGTGCTCGGCATGCTCGACGGGGACTGGACGGGGGAGTACCGCTTCCTCGACCATGCGATCCACGAGATGAAGCCGAAGGGTCGGCTCGCGCTCAACAAGCAGCACATCGGCTTCGTGTTCCAGCAGTACCACCTGCTCGACGACCTGACGGTGGCGGAGAACCTCGACGTCCCGCTCTCGTACCGCAACATCAAGAAGGGCGAGCGCGAGAGCCTGGTCGCCGACACGCTCGACCGCTTCGGCATCGTGGCCAAGAAGGATCTCTATCCGCGCCAGCTTTCCGGCGGCCAGCAGCAGCTCGTAGCGGTGGCGCGCGCGCTGATTCACAAGCCGTCCCTGATTCTTGCCGACGAGCCGACCGGGAATCTGCACTCGAGCCAGGGAAAGGAGATCATGGAGCTCTTCAAGGAGCTCAATGCGAACGGCACGACGATCGTGCAGGTGACGCACTCGGAGGAGAATGCCAAGTACGGAAACCGGGTGATCCAGTTGAAAGACGGATGGATTGTGAACTGACGAGGGGCTTGGGGTTAGGGGCTCGGGGCTCGGGAGAGACGAGCGCGCAGGCTTTTCCGAAGGCCGCCGAGCATTCGGCCGACCTGGTCGCATGACTGCAGCAGAGCCTCCGATTCAGCCACAGGAAGGAACCCGAGGCGGGTACTGACGATGAACTGCGTCTCCATCTCGGTGAGCGAGCCACCGGAGATCAGCAGGTGTCGGAGATAGTCGCCGAGCGAGCGAGCATGGCCCTCCGCAATGTTGGACGCGACCGAGACCGCGGCTCGTCGAAGCTGGGTGATCAGTCCGTAGCGCTCCGTTGTGGGAAACTGCTGCGTGGCGCGATAGGTCGCTTCGACGAGGTCCATGGCCTGTTGCCATACGCGGAGGTCACGATAGCTGCGCACGGGAGCAGCTGCTGGAGTCGGTTCGCTCATGACAAACTCGGGAAGGAGGCAGGGCAAATGCTTCACGCGAGGCCTCGACTTGCGTCATCATTTCACTGCGCGCACCGTCGCTTTCTTGCAGACCCCCGAGCCCCGAAACCCAAGCCCCTATGAATGACCTCCGCTATGCGCTCCGCAGCCTGCGCCGCACCCCTGGCTTCGTGCTCACCGCGATCCTCACTCTCGCCCTGGGCATCGGGCTCGCGACCGCGGTGTTCACCGTGGCCGACGCGCTGCTCCTGCGCCGGCTCCCGGTCCGCGATCAGGATCGCCTGGTCGTGCTGTGGGGCCAGAAGCCGGACCAAGACTTCGCCTATCCGTTGGGGATCGAGGACGCTCGGGAGTTCGCGCGGCGCGCCCGGTCGCTCGAGCGCGTCGCGTTCTTCGCCTACGAAGGCGCCTGGCCGACGCCGGTTCGCGACGGCGACCGGATCTGGCGTCTGCGCGGCGCACCTGTGTCAGGCGAGTTCTTCGAGGTTCTCGGCGCGCGACCCGTGCTCGGCCGGGCGCTCCGCGCGGCCGATGACGTGTGGGGCGCGGCGCAAGTGACGGTGCTGAGCTACGGCGCCTGGCAGCGGAGGTTCGGCGGCGACCCCCACGTCATGGGGCGGCAGATCGTGACCTACACCGACAATGTGGCGCACACGATCGTCGGCGTGATGCCTCAGGGGCTCGACTACCCCAGCGGCGTCGACGGCTGGGGGCCGATCATGAGCGCCATACCTCCCAAGGCCCTCTCGTTCGGGGCGGTCTACCTCATCGGCCGGCTCGCACCCGGGCGCACACCTGGCGACGCGCGTGACGAGCTGACCGCCTTCTACGGGCGTGCCGGGGGCTCACCGTGGGAGCGGAGCCTGCGGGGGGTGGTGCACTCGCTGCCGCGCGAAGTCCTCGGGGAGACCCGGCCCGCGTTGCTCGTGTTCGCCGCGGCCGCCGGGCTGCTCCTCCTGATCACGTGCATCAACGTCGCCAATCTGCTGCTCGTCCGCGGCCTCGCGCGTGTGCGCGAGATCGCCGTGCGCTCGGCGCTCGGCGCAGGCCGCGGGCAGGTCATCAGACAGTTGCTGAGCGAGAACGCCGTCCTCGCCGCCTTGGGCGGGGCGCTCGGTGTCGGGGTCGCGGCGGCTGCGATCCGAACGTTCGTTGCCTTCGCGCCACCCGGCGTTCCCCGCCTGGACGAGATTCACGTGAGCGCCGCCGCTCTGGCCGGCGCGGTGGGTATCACCGGCCTCGCTATGCTCCTCTTCGCGTTGGCGCCCGCGGTCATCACCTCGCGAGTCGACCTGGAGCGCGTGCTGCGATCGGATACGCGGCAGAGCACGGGCCGGCGCGCCCGGCTGGCGAGGGAAGTCCTGGTGGCGGGACAGGTCGCGCTGGCCCTGATCGTCCTCTCCGCCGCCGGACTGATCGTGCGAAGCCTCGTCAACCTCGAACGGGTTGACCTCTCGTTCCAATCGTCGGGCCTGCTGATCGCCAACTTGACGATGCGGGGCGACCTGTATGGCGATGCGAAACAGCAGCGCGCCATGCTCGAGCGGCTGGTTCCCGAGATCCAAGCGCTCCCGGACGTGCGCGCCGCCTCGCCGGTCGTGGCGGCGCCATTCTCGGGCAACGGCGGCTGGGACGGCAGGCCGGCGGCCGACGGCCAGTCGCCCGAGCAGGCGGGCACCAATCCGATGGTCAACATGGAGGTTGCGACACCCGACTACTTCCGCACGCTCGGCGTTCCCATCATCCGGGGCCGCGGCTTCACGGACGCCGATCGTGAGGGCGTGCCGGGCGCGGTGATAGTGAGTCAATCCACCGCGCGCCTCTATTGGCCGGGCGTCGATCCCGTCGGCAAGCGCCTGCGGATGGGAGAGAAGTTGGACCAGGTGTTCACCGTCGTCGGGGTCGTCCCGGACACCCGCTACCGCGACCTGCGCGACGCGCGCCCCAGCATCTACTTCCCGCTGCGGCAGTCGTTCTTTCCCTTCGCGCCGTGGACGCTGGCGATCCGCACCACCGGCTCGCCCGCCCAGGTGGTCCCGGCGATCCGGCGCGTCATCAGCGAAACCGCGCCCGGCGTCGCGCTGGTGAGCGCGTCACCGTTCGGGGATCTTCTCGAGGGACCGCTGGCGCAGCCGAGATTGAACGCGCTGCTGCTCGTCGTGTTCGCGGGCGCCGCGGTCACCCTGGCCGCCGTCGGACTGTTCGGCGCGATGGCGACTATGGTCCGTCAGCGCACGCGCGAGCTGGGCGTGCGATCGGCCCTGGGTGCAACCGCGGGAGACCTGCGCCGGCTGGTCATGAGGCGCGCCCTCGGGATCGCGGCCGCGGGTTCGGTTGTCGGACTGCTCGGCGCATTGCTCGCCAACCGTCTGCTGGTGGCGATGCTCTACGAGGTGGCGCCGACAGACCTCACGACGCTCTCGGCGGTCACCGGGTCTCTAATCGGCATCGCGCTGCTCGCGAGCCTCATCCCTGCCATGTCGACCACGAGGATCGATACGGTGATTGCGCTGCGCGCGGACGGGTGACTCCGCCCCGGGTCGGCCGCCGGGGTCTCGCTCCGCGACAAAACGACGCGGTCGCTTCGCGAGACCCCGGCGGCCTCACGGATGGTGTCACGAGCCCGCTGGGACCCCGCGGAGCGACTGCGTCTTTTTGTCGCGCAGCGGGGTCCCAGCGGGCGAGTTAGGGCCGCTGCCTGAGGACAGGTCTGGCACGCGACACCCAACACCCGACACCTTTAGCCCGTGAGCCAAGCCGCTCCCCGCATTCTCGTCGCGGACGATCAGAAGGACATCGTCGAAGCCCTCAAGCTCCTCCTCAAAGGCGAGGGCTACGAAGTCGAGAGCGCCGCCTCGCCCCGCGGCGTGCTCGCCGCGCTCGACAAGCACGCCTTCGACGCCCTGCTGATCGACATGAACTACACGCGCGACACCACGTCGGGAGCCGAGGGTCTCGATCTCCTCGCGCGGCTGCAGGGGCTCGAAGCGGCGCCCCCCGTCGTCGTGATGACCGCCTGGGCCTCGATCGACGGTGCCGTCGAGGCAATGCGCCGGGGCGCGCGTGATTTCATCGAGAAACCCTGGGACAACCGCCGCCTGCTCGCCACCCTCCGCACCCAGGTCGAGCTGGGGCGGGCGCTCCGCACCAGCCAACGGCTCGAGCGCGAGAATCGTGCACTGCGCAAAGAAGGCCTCCCCGAGCTGATCGCGGAATCGCCTGCGATGCAGCCCGTTTTGAAGCTCATGGAGCGGATCGGGCCGTCGGACGCGAACGTGCTGATCCTCGGCGAGCATGGCACCGGCAAGGAGGTGGTGGCGCGCTGGCTGCACGCCGCGTCGAGTCGCGCCGAGCGCGCGCTCGTCGCGGTGAACCTGGGAGGCATACCGGAGGGCCTGTTCGAGAGTGAGCTGCTGGGGCACGTGAAGGGCGCCTTCACCGACGCCAAAGGCGATCGCGTCGGACGCTTCGAGCTCGCCGACGGCGGCACCCTGTTTCTCGACGAGATCGCGAACCTGCCGCTGTCGCAGCAGGCGAAGCTGCTGCGGGTGCTCGAGACCGGGGAGTTCGAGCGCGTCGGCGCGTCCAAGACGCAGCGCGTGAACGTCCGCGTCATCTCGGCCACGAATGCGGACATCCACGCCGACGCCACGGCCGGCAAGTTCCGCCAGGATCTCCTGTTTCGCTTGAACACCGTCGAGCTGCGCCTCCCGCCGCTGCGCGAGCGCCGGGAAGACGTCCCCTTGCTCGGCACCCACTTTCTGGGACGCTACGCCACGCGCTATCGCAAGCCGATCACCGGTTTCGCCCCCGACGCCATGGAAGCGTTGTTGAAACATCCGTGGCCCGGCAACGTGCGCGAGCTCGACCACACGATCGAGCGCGCCGTGCTGATGGCCGAGGCCACCCTGGTTCGAGCACGCGACCTGGGGCTCGACGCCGGCGTGAATGGCGCGGCGTCACTAGACCAGATGAGCCTCGAGGAGGTCGAGCGCGTGCTCATTCAGAAGGCGCTGGGGCGGGCGGCCGGCAACGTGAGTGAGGCCGCGAAGGCACTCGGGCTCTCACGCAGCGCGCTGTACCGCCGGATCAAGCATCATGGCCTCTGAGCGGCGCCCGGGACGTCGCCTGCGCTACGAGCAGCGCATTCTCGGCCTCGCGGTGGTCACCGGCCTCCCCGCCGTCGCTGTGGCGTTGCTGCTCTTGTGGAGCGGCGACTTCGCTACCCGCACGCAATGGACGGTGACGATCGTCCTGCTCGTGGTATGGCTCGCGTTCGTCGGGGTGTTGTGGGAGCGCGTGGTGCGACCGCTCCAAACGGTCTCGAACATGCTGGCGGCGCTGCGGGAAGGCGACTTCTCGCTGCGCGCCCGTCGATCGGATCCCGAAGACGCGCTCGGCCTGCTGCTGCTCGAGCTGAACGGCCTGGGCGAGGATCTCCGGGCGCAACGCTTGAGCGCGCTCGAAGCCACGGCGCTGCTGCGGCGCGTGATGGAAGAGATCGACGTGGCGGTGTTCGCGTTCGATGAATCACAGTCGCTCCGCCTGGTCAACCGCGCCGGGGCGGCGCTGCTCGCGCGCCCGGCGGAGCAGCTGTTGGGGAAGAGCGCCGCCGAGCTGCATCTGGCGCCGAGCCTGGCGGCCGACGGGCCTCGGGTGGTGGAGCTGGCGTTTCCGGGACGCCACGGCCGGTGGGAAGTGCGCCGCGACACGTTCCGGCAGGGCGGTCGCCCGCACCAGCTCCTGGTCCTGGCAGATGTCAGTCGCGCGCTGAACGAGGAGGAGCGGCAGGCGTGGCAGCGGTTGATCCGCGTGCTGAGCCATGAGATCAATAATTCGCTCGCACCCATCAAGTCGATCGCGCAGAGCCTCGCGGACCTGGTGCGCCGCAACCCGGTGCCCGCAGACTGGCGCGATGACCTGGGTAAAGGATTGACGGTGATCGGCGGTCGCGCCGAATCGCTCAGCCGCCTGATGGCCGCCTATGCGCGACTGGCACGGCTGCCTCCCCCCCGTCTCGAGGCGCTGTCGGTCGCCGCGTGGGTGCAGCGGGTCGCGGCCCTGGAGACGCGCCTGGCGGTGACGGTCTGCCCCGGTCCCGACGTCACGATCCAGGCGGACGGCGGGCAGCTGGACCAGCTGCTGATCAATCTTGTCCGGAACGCGGTCGACGCGACGCTCGAAACGGGCGGCGGCGTCGCCGTCGAGTGGGGGGCGCGCAACGGCCGGCTGGACGTCTGCATCAGAGATGATGGCCCCGGCCTGGCGGACACGGTCAACCTGTTCGTGCCGTTCTACACGACCAAAGCGGATGGGTCCGGAATCGGGCTCGCGCTGTCGCGCCAGATCGCCGAGGCGCACGGCGGAACGCTCACGTTGGCGAACCGCGAGGACACGCGGGGCTGCGAGGCCCGCCTCTCGTTGCCGATCGCGGGAGCGAACCCTGCACCATGAGGAACGGTCTATGCGTCTGATCGTTATGCGTTGCGGCGCTGTGCTCGTTGTCTTGCTGACGTCTCTTACGGTGAGCGCTTTCGGCCAGGTGAACCTGCCCGATACCCCTGCCGGCCGTCAGCTCGCGGCCTGGCTGGAGGTGTTCAATCGCGGTGATCGCGACGCGTACAAGGAGTTCCTCGACAAGAGCTATCCGTCAAACCCTCGGACCGTGGACCAGGACATGTCCTTCCGAGGGATGACGGGGGGCTTTGACTTGAAGAAGGTGGAGCCATCCACGCCGGACACGCAGATGGCTTTACTGCAGGAACGCAGTTCTGATCAGTTCGCCCGACTCAATCTGGAAGTCGCAGCCGGGGAGCCCCACAAGATCGTGCGTCTTGACCTCATGGCGATCCCTCGTCCGGCCGAGTTCCCCCTGCCGCATTTGAGCGGGAGCGAGTTGATCGCAGCGGCGCGACAAAAGCTGGATCAGGACGCCGCCGCCGGCCGCTTTGCGGGCGCCGCGCTGATCGCGAGGAACGGCAAGCCGGTCCTGGCTGAGGCGTACGGGCTGAGCGATCGCGAACACCAGACGCCGAATCGGCTGCAGACGCGCTTTCGTATCGGCTCCATGAACAAGATGTTCACCGCCACCGCGACGCTGCAGCTCGCCCAAGCCGGCAAGGTGGGACTCAACGATCCGCTGGGGAAATATCTGACCGACTACCCCAACAAAGACGTCGCCGCGAAAGTCACGATCTATCAGCTGCTGACGCATACGGGCGGCACGGGAGACATATTTGGACCCGAGTTTCAGACCCACCGGCTGGAGCTGCGCACCCTCGACGATTACGTCAAGCTGTACGGCAGCCGCGCGCTGCAATTCGAGCCGGGCAGCAAGTGGGAGTACAGCAATTACGGTTTCATTTTGCTCGGCGTGGTGATCGAAAAAGTGAGCGGCCAGAGCTACTACGGCTATGTACGTGACCACATCTATAAACCGGCGGGCATGACGGCGACCGGCTCGGAGCCGGAGGATCAGCCCATAGGCGATCGCAGCGTGGGATACACAAGAATGGGTGGCGAGTCAGAGCATCCCAACACGGAAACGCTGCCGTACCGGGGCACGTCGGCGGGCGGCGGGTACTCCACGGTGGAGGATCTCCTCAAGTTTGCGAACGCGCTTCGAGGACACCAGCTGCTCGATTCCCTCCATACGGAGATGCTGACCACCGGCAAGGTCGACACGCCGGGGGGTGGCCGTTACGCCTTTGGTTTCGAGGCTCGCACGATCAACGGCGTCCGGTGCTTTGGTCACGGCGGAGGCGCCCCAGGAATGAACGGCGACCTGACCATCTGCCCGGCGGCTGGCTACGTGGTGGCCCTGCTGGCGAACATGGACCCGCCCGCCGCCAGCCGGATTTCCCAGTTCATCACCAACCGGCTGCCGGAGCGGTGAACGGGTTCACGGCGCCCGATAGATCACGCCATTCTTCATGACGAATCGCACCCGGGCGACGGCCGCGACGTCCTTCGTCGGGTCGCCGCCCACCGCCACGAGGTCGGCCTTCAACCCTCGCACGATCCGCCCGATTTCCCTGTCCATTCTCATGATCCGAGCATCCACCGCGGTGGCGGCGAGCAGCGCCTGTGCGGGACGCATCCCGTCCCGCACCAGCCATTCCAGCTCGCGCGCGTTGGTGCCGTGGGTGAACACTCCCACGTCACTGCCACAGCCGATAGTGACCCCGTTTTTCATTGCGAGCTCGAGGGCGTGCGCCGCCTGCCGCATGCTGGCCGTCGGCTCGCTTTTGCCGGGCACGTAATGGTCGAAGTACTCGGCATACGCCTCCACCGCCGTAAGGGTCGGGAGATAGGCGATGCCGTGCACGGCCATGGCGTGGAACACCGAGTCGGTGCCGCCGAAACCGTGCTCGATGGTGTTCACGCCGGCGAGGATCGCGCGGCGCATTCCCTCGGGCGTGGTGGCATGGGCGGAGACGGGCCGGCCGGCGGAGTGGGCCTCGGACACCAGGGCGTCGAGCTCGTCCTGACTGAAGGTGGGGACGGCCTCGCCGCCCGGCCCGCGGCCGTAATCGGCGTATACCTTGATCCAGTCCGCGCCGCGACCCGCCTGCTCGCGCACGGCCGCGAGGACCTGCGGGATACCGCTCACTGCCTGGCCGCCCTGCGGCAAGTCCAAGTTCGGCCGGAATCCGCGCGGCCCGGGTCCGTAGCTCGCGGTGGCCACGATCGCGCGCGTCGCGACCGCGAGGCGCGGCCCGGGGATCAGGCCTTCGTCGATGGCCCGTTTGATCGCGACGTCGGAGAAGGCCGCCCCCTCCGTGCCCAGGTCGCGCAGCGTCGTGAACCCCTGCAGCAGCGTGTTCCGCGCGTGCAGCACGGCCTCGACCATGCGATAGCCCTCGGGCTCCTTCAGGACCTGGTCGTTCCAGAGGGTCTCGTTGTAGGGATGCAGGAAGAGGTGCGAGTGCGCGTCAATGAGGCCGGGGAGGAGCGTGAGCCCCGGCAGCGCGATCGTTTCGGCGTTGTCGGGCGCGCGCACGGCAGACACCGGGCCGACCGCGGCGATGCTGTCGCCGTCCACCAGCACCACCCAGCCGGCGTGCGTCTCTTCGTTGGTCGCGTCGAAGACGCGGTCGGGGCGGAGCAGGACCGGGCGGCCCGGCGGCGGAGGCACGAGTGGCGCGAAGCCGGCACGCGAGGGGAGCTTGAGTGCCGAGAGCACCGTGTCGGTCGATTGCGCGCGCAAGGCGACGGGGATTGCGCCGAGCGCCAAGAGGGCAACGGGACGCATCGAACTCCCTCCTTACGGAGATGCGACGGAGTAGTCGGCGTCCCAACCTAGCCCGGAATGCGCGAGTCCGCGATCGGCCGCTCAGTCGCGCAGTAGCAGCTGAGTGAGGCCGCGAACCCCTGCCGCCCGCAGCGCCGGGAGCAAGCCGGCGAGGAGCGCCGCCAGCAGCAGCACGCCCGTGACCGCGGCGAGGGTCGCCGGGTCGGTCGGCTTCACCTCGAATAACCACTTGGTGAGGACTTTGGTCAGCAGCAGCGAGCCGGCGACGCCGACTGCCGCGCCCGTGCATGCCAGGGCAGCAGTGCGCCCGAGCACCATGCGCAGCACGCTGCCGGGCGTCGCGCCGAGGGCCATGCGCAGGCCGATCTCGCGGGTGCGCTCGGTGACGTCGTAGGCCAGGACGCCGTAGGTGCCGAGCGCGGCGAGCAACAGCGCGAGGCAGGCGAAGGTCGCGAGCAGCCGCATCTGAAACACTGGTTCCGCGATCGTGTCCATCAGCGACTGATCCATCGTCTGCAGCGCCTGCGCCGGGACCGCGGGGTCCACGTCGCGCAACGCGGCCCGCATCGCCGTCGCGAGGTTGCCGGCGCCGGGTTGCGGGCGGACGACGAACGTCATCTGATTGATGAAGCCGGTCGAGGACTGCTGCAGATACGGCAAGTAGATCGTCGAGTGGCGGCGCAACTGCGCGTCCTGGACGACGTCGTTCACGACGCCGATGACGGTCAGCCAGTCGTTCGGGCCCGGGGGTTCTTCCATGGAGATCCGCCTGCCGACCGCGCTCTCATTGGGCCAGAGTCGTCGCGCCACCGTTTGGCTCACGACCACGACACCGGGCGCTCCGGCGCGGTCGGCCGGGGTGAAGTCGCGCCCCGCGAGGAGACGAATCCCCAACGCCGCGAAGTACCCCGGGCTCACGGTCGGTTTGTCGACGGTATAGCCGTGGGGCAGCGGGGTGGGTCTCTCCACCACGAAGTCGCCCATGATCCCCACGTCGCTCATCGGGCGGAACGCCACCGCGCCGACGGCGCTCGCCCCGGGAATCTGCGCCAGCCGGTCGAGCAGGGCGGTATGGAACGCCTGCAGGCGCGCCGCGTCGGGGTAGGCGATCGGCGGCAGGCTGACCGACATCGTGACCACGCGAGACGCGTCGTAGCCGGTGTCGAGCGAGCGCATCATGAAGAAGCTCTTGATCATGAGTCCGGCGCCGCTGAGCAGCATCAGAGCGAGCGTGATTTCGGCGGTGACGAAAACGGAGCGCAGGCCGTGGTGCGCGCCGCCCACCAGCCGTGTGCCCTGACCGAGGGCCTCTTGCGGCTCGCGGCGCGCGCCGCTGTGCGCGGGGACCACGCCGAAGAGAATACCGGTGATGACCGCGACGGCGAGCGTGAAGAGGAGCACCCAGCCGTTCAGGTGCACTTCGTCGATCCGCGGGATGCGGCCGGCGGGCGCCAGGGCGAGCAGCGCGCGCACGCCGGCGAAGGCGACGACGATGCCGGCCGCCGCGCCGAGCAGCGCGATCAGCACGCTCTCCGTGAGGAGCTGGCGGGCGATGCGGCCGCGGCTCGCGCCCAGCGCGATGCGCACCGCCAGCTCGTGGCGCCGCGTCGCGGCGCGAATCAAGAGCAGATTCGCCACGTTGGCACAGGCGATCAACAGCACGAACGCGACGGCTCCCGCCAGGACGAGCAGCGAAGTGCGGACCTCGCCGATCAGGGTGTCCTTGAGCGGCATGATCCGCGCCACCGGCTTGATCCCGCCCGCCCGCGGATCGGGCGGCAACGCGCGGGCGATCGCCTCGAGCTCGCTCTTCGCCTGCTCGGGCGTCGCATCGGCGCGCAGCCGGCCGATGACCGGAACGAGGAAGGAATTGCCGGCATCCAGCCGCAGCGCGAGCGGCGTCCAGACCTGGGACGCCGCGGGGAACGTGAACCCGCGCGGCATGACGCCGACGATCGTCCGCGTGATGCCGTCGAGGGTGATCGGCTTTCCGAGGATCGCGGGGTCGCCGTTGAAGCGCGCGCGCCAGAGCCGATCGCTCAGGATGGCGACGCGATCGGTGCCGGCCTGATCCTCGGCGGCGCTGAAGGCACGGCCGAGGGCGGGCTGCACGCCGAGCACCTCGAAGAAGCTCGCGTCGGCGCGCGCGCCGGGAAGCCGGGTCGCGTCGCCCACGCCGCTCAGTGTCAGCTCCTGACGCTGATACCCGGTGACGCGGTCGAACCGAGCGACGTGCCGGCGATACTCGAGGTAGAGCCGATCGTCGACTCCTTGCCACTCGAACGGCAAGTCAGTCGGGAGGTAAGAGACTGCGTACAGCCGCCCCGGATCGCGGAACGGCAGCGGCTGCAGCAGCACGCCGTTCACGACCGTGAACACGGCGCTGTTGGCCCCGATCGCCAGCGCGAGCGTGGCCACGGCGACGGTCGTGAACGCCGGGGTGCGGCGCAAAGCGCGCCAGCCGTAGCGCAGGTCCTGCCCCAGGCGCTCGAGCCAGAGGCCACCCCGCACTTCGCGCGTCACCTCGGCGACGTGCGTGACGTTGCCGAACTCGACGCGCGCCGCCCGCTCGGCCTCTTCACGCGACGCGCCCCGCGCCATCTTGTCGGCGACCGCCATGCGCAGGTGGGCGGCGATCTCTTCCCGGATCTCGTCGTCGCCCGCGCTCATGGCTCACTCTCGGCCGGGGGAGCGAGCACAGCCGCGATCGCGTGACTCAGCCGCTCCCATTGCGATCGCTCCCGTTCCAGCTGCTTGCGCCCCTGCGCGGTCAATGTGTAGACCCGCACCCGTTGGTTGTTCTCGGATTTGCTCCACTCGGCGGCGATCCATCTCTGACGCTCGAGCCGGTGGAGGGCCGGGTAGAGCGAGCCGGTGTCGACCTGGAGCACGTCCTGTGACGACGCCCGGATCATTTGGGCGATGCCGTAGCCGTGCCGCGGTCCCCAGCGCAGGGTCTGGAGGATGATCAAGTCGAGCGTGCCCTGGAGCAGCTCGATACGGGAGAGTCCGCGCGGTTCGTTCATATGGTGTAGAATGTCTACACCATTGGGGTAGAATGTCTACCCCCCCCCAAGACGTCAGGATGCTGTTGAGGGGTGGCTCTCGTGGGCCAAGGTTGATTGCCCGACATAAGCACCTCTAGGTTAGTGGAAGCCGCCGTTTGTCTGCGATTCAACGCCGCCAGTTCAGACCATGCACCTTCGCGGCGACACAGCGCCCCTGTGCCTGGCCCTCGAGGTTTGCCGATCGAAAATGGATCCCGCCATAGATGCGCGAGACGCCGGCTTCTTCGGCTGCGGCATAGATGCGGTCGAACGGCCGCGGCGCGAATCCGTCTCCGTCGTGCGCGTGATCCACGAATGCGACGTGATTGCCGAACAGATACTCGAGCGATGTTGCCGCAGCCGCCGACTGCCCCGAGTGAGCCGACGTGTATTCGGGGAACGGAGGGGTCGGCAGGACCGTCGTCCAGCTCGCATCGATGACCTTGTTGATGTAGGTGACCGGACGAATCAGGTTGTAGTGGTACTTGGCCCACCACACGGCCGTGACCGCATCGGCGTTCGCGATGCCCACGCGCGCGTACGTTTCGGCGGCGACCTCCAGGTTTGCCCCCTCCTGAACCAGGATCTGATTCGCGATCGCCAGCGAATGGCCCGGGCCGGAGATCGTACCGGGGCCGTCCGCCCAGAAGCGGGCGATCGTGAGCCGGTCTGGGGTCAGGTCGTTGACCGACTCGTACACTTCGTGCGCCTCCTGGTAGAATTCCGAGCTCGGGTTTTCCGAGTATGCCGGCGGGCCGCCCTGATCGCACTCTGCCCCACTGGAGAGCGCGAAGGTCTGAACCGTCGTCCCCCAGTACGGCTGGAGCGCCGCCTGGCCGGGAGCGGTGGGTACCCACAGCCCGGGTCCCTGAGGCGGAGTGTAGGGCGGGAAGTTCGTCCTGTAGCCTTCGTGGCCACCGTCATCCATCGATGTCGCGAACACGGCTGCGCCGACCTCGCGACCGAACTTCTTCGACTGTTTCGCGAGACCCTGGGGAACTCCAGCGTGGTCCGCCGCAAAAGCAGCCTCGAGCGCGTCGATGTCTGCGATGTTCTCGGCCGCTCGGTTCGTGGTACCTCCCCACAGGCCGCGCATCACCTCAGCCAGTGCGGCATTGGCGACCAGCGGCCAGTGGTATGGCGCGCCGGTGGGAGCGGGCAGCTCACCGATCCCGTTGAGTTGGCTCGCGATCGATCGGTGGCGCGGCATCCCGCTGACCAGTGCCTCGTAGAGTGTCAGGCCCATGTAGGCATAGGCGCGCGACTGGACCGGCGGCGTGAACCCGGCGGTGCGTTTGGTGAATGCGAAGGAGAGCTCGTAATAGGCCAGCGGGACTTCGGCACCGTAACTCGAGACCGGAGCTCCGATGCCATTCTCCGCCTGACGGACGATCTGCCGTGCGCTGACGTCCTGACGGTTCAGGCTTACGTCGCTCGACGCAGGCTGGACAGGGACGCTACGCTCGCAGGCCAACGCCAAGATGGCCGCCGCTGCTGCGAGAATGGAGAAGCGTGACATGTTAAGGCTCCCTTCTGTGGGTTCGTTGGCTACCATGCGCTGCGCCTCATGTGTACAAGCGGAAAAGGGACGCGAAAAACGTCACGCTCCAAAGGCCGCCCGGTGCCCATGCGTTGGAAGGGGCTAAGAAAGCGTGGTAGATTGGCCGCCATCGAGCCGCCCCGCAGCGGAAGGGAGGTCGCATGGCTGGCCACTCGACCCACGAGATCACCCGCCTGCTCCAGGCCTGGGGCGATGGGGACGAGCGCGCGCTCGAGCGGCTGATGCCCCTGGTGTACGAGGAATTGCGTCAAGCGTCGCGCCGATACATGGCCCGCGAAGCCCCGGGCCACACGCTCCAGACCACGGCGCTCGTGAACGAGGTCTACCTCCGCCTCGCCGGGGTGCGTCGAGGGCTGTGGAAAGACCGCGCGCACTTCTTCGCCCTCTGTGCCAAGCTGATGCGCCGCATTCTCACCGATTTCGCGCGGTCGCGGCGCAGCTCGAAGCGGGGCGGGCGAGCCGCCCACGTCGCTCTGGATGAGGCCTTGTTGGTTTCGCAGGAACCGCGCGCTGATCTCCTGGCTCTGCACGAGGCCCTTGAGCGTCTAGAGGTCTTCGACCACCGCAAGAGTCGGGTGGTCGAACTCCGCTTCTACGGTGGCTTGAGCGTGCAGGAGACAGCCGACGTGTTGCACGTGTCTCCCGCGACAGTGCAGCGAGAGTGGTGCCTCGCCAAGGACTGGTTGTTCAGTGAACTGCGGAACGGGCATGCCGACGGGGAATGAGCGCTGGCGGGACGTCGAGCGGCTGTATCATCAGGCGCTCGAACAGGCCGAGGGCGAGCGCCGCGCGTTCCTGCAGGAGGTGTGCGCCGGCGATGAAGCGTTACGGCAGGCGGTCGAGTCCCTCCTATCCGCGCATCAGGAGGCCGGAGCGTTCCTCGAGATCCCGGCCCTCGAGCTCGCGGCGCGAGCGCTAGCCGAGCCGGCTGTGGCCCGAGAAGAGGAGGCGAACCTCCTCGCGCACCTGGGCGCGGCCCTTGCTGATCGCTACGCGATCGAGCGCGAGGTCGGCCAAGGGGGAATGGCCACGGTCTACCTCGCCCAGGACCTGAAGCACAACCGCCCCGTCGCGCTCAAGGTTCTCCGCTCCGAACTCGCCCCCCTGGTCTCTGACCGGTTCCTCCGTGAAGTGCGAGTAACCGCCCGGCTCAACCATCCTCATATCCTGCCTCTGCTCGATTCAGGAGAAGCCGACGGGTTCGTGTATTACACAATGCCCTACGTGGAAGGCGAGTCTCTGCGGGACCGCCTGGAGCGGGAGCAGCAGCTGCCCCTGGATGACGCGATCCGGATCGCACGTGAGGTGGCCGACGCGTTGAGTTACGCCCACAGCCACGATCTCGTGCATCGGGACATCAAGCCCGAGAACATCCTGCTCGAGAGCGGGCATGCGGTCGTCGCGGACTTCGGGATCGCGCGGGCGATCACGGCGGCCAGCGGGGACCGGCTGACCGAGACGGGGATCGCGGTGGGGACGCCGATGTACATGAGTCCAGAACAAGGAGCAGGCAGCCAGGAAGTGAACGGCCGCTCGGATCTCTACTCGCTCGGCTGCGTGTTGTACGAAATGCTGGCGGGGCATCCGCCATTCACGGGACGCACGGCGCAGGAGGTGCTGGCGCGGCATTCGATGGATGCCGTCCCGCGGATCACGGCGGCGCGGCCGACGGTGCCCGCCGCGGTCGAGCAGGCCATTCTAGCCGTGCTCGCCAAGAGCCCGGCCGACCGGTTCGCGACGGCGAACCGGTTCGCCGACGCCTTGGGAGCAGGTGCCGAGATAGCGTCCAGTCGCGCGGTTGCTGGCTGGGGCCGGCCTCGGCGACGTCTCGCCCTTGGCGCGACCGTAGTCGTAGGCGTCGTCGGTGTCGTTGCGGGCGCGGCGATCCTGGCACGACGGCATGGTGCCGCGGATATCGGGGCGGGCTCGTCCGTGGTGGTGATGCCATTCGAAAACCGCACGGCGGTCACCGAGCTCGATCCCTTGGGCACGGTGGTCGCCGAGTGGGTGACCCAAGGACTCACCGAGCTCCCGTTCCTGACCGTGCTTGATACACGCGGCGCGCAGGCCGCCGCCCGAAGGCTCGGCGCCGCCGCCACACCGGCAGCGGTGCGACGCGAGACGGGTGCCAAGGTCGTAGTCGCAGGCTCCTACGTTCTCCAAGGCGATGGGCTCCAGTTCCAGGCGCAGATCAGCTCCACGACCGAGGGCAGCATCCTGCTGAGCATCGCGGGCGTCACGGCTCCGCGAAATCTGCCGATGGCAGCGGTCGAGGCCCTGCGGCAGCGAGTGTTGGCGGCCTTCGCCTCCCTGCACAACAAAGACGTCAGCAGGTTCCAGGCCGTGCTCGCGCAGCCGCCTCTGTACGCTGCGTATCGCGATTACGTGGAAGGTCTGGAATTGTACATGGCGGGGGACAACGCCGAGGCCGTCCGGCGCTTCCAGCGGGCGGCGACGCTCGATCCCACGTTTCTGACAGCCCGGATATGGACGGCGCAGTCGGACATGTTCGCTGGGATGGATGTAGGTGAGGCGTGGGCCAGGCGGGTCGATTCGCTGATCAGTGGACTGCGGCCGCTCAGAGACCGTCTCGCCCCGTACGACCGCGCGCGCCTCGACTTCGTCGTGGCTCTGCGAGCCGGGGATCTCCTCGAGGGGTACAGGGCATCGCTGCGTCTAGTGGACGCCGCACCTGGCTCGATCGACGCAAGACGCGAGGTGGCGCTCTCCGCGCTGCGGGCCCTGCATCCTCGCGAAGCGCTGAGGCGTCTGGAGGAGCTCGATCCAAAGAGTGGGTTCATGCGAGGATGGGAGGGGGATTACTGGTACTTTGCGTCGTCGGCCCGCCACCGCCTTGGCGAGCACGAGGAGGAGCTCGCCGCGATTCGGCGAGCCCGCCAGTTTTATCCGGCAGAACCTTTCATTCTCTTCGACGAACTGCGGGCCCTTGCGGCGTTGGGAAGGATCGCAGAAGTAGACTCGATGGCCCGTGCCGAATTGCCCGGTTCCGGGCACGCCGATCTCTTTGCTTTCGGCATCGCCGGTGAGCTCATGGCGCACGGGCACCCCGAGGCTGTGCAGCGTCTCGCGCGGTACGTCTCCGACCATCCGGGACCGCCACCGCCGTCGGACCCGGTGGCGGCGCGCGAGTGGCTCCATCACCACCTCGCGCTACAGGCCGATATGGGTATCCCATTTTGTTACCTCGCGGAGGGGCTCAGGACGCGTTCAGTCGTCCAGCGCGCGCGCGATGAGTGGGTTTACTCGCGTGCCGAGCTTGCCCTGCTGCTCGGCGATGCCGAGACCGCCGCAAGATATGCGGCTCAACTGCACGACCCCGACGCGTATGGCCCGTTGCTGGCGCGCATCCTGGCTGCCCAGGGCAAAGTCGGCGCCGCGCGCGCGGCACTCGAACACTGGGGAGCGCGCATGGTACGAGCCCTCGGCACCCTCCGCGGGCTGGAGCTTGATCGGGCGAGCGTTCTCGTGCGTATCGGCGACCTTGATCGAGCCCTCAAGGTGTTGTCGGAGGGGATTGGGCTACGAGCGTTTCCAAACAGCACCACCAGCTGGGACGGACATGCGTACCCAGACTTCGCTCCACTCTTTGGCGATCCGCGTTTCAAGGCTTTGGTCAAGCCGAGGGGCTGAACGCTCCGGAGCAGTGGTACGCCGAGCACGTCGCATCGAACTCCGTTGCATCTCCGTAAAGAGGGAGTATTCGGCGTCCCAACCCAGCCCGGAATCCGCGCGCCCAGATGTGGCGACTCCGCAACATTCTTGCCGTGACGAAACGGAAACTCAGAGCAACCTCCCCGCACACGGTTTGCACCATGCGTCTCCAGGAGGTCTCGATGACACCTATCTCGCGCCGCACGTTCCTGACGACCGCCGCGACGGCGGCCGGCGCCGTCACGCTGGGATGCGGCGACCGCTCGATCGCCGCGCCGCTACGCTCGCAGCTCGTGGATGTCCCGTTACCCAACCCCGCCAGCTGCGGCATCGATCACGTCATCGTCTTCATGATGGAAAACCGGTCGTTCGACCATTTCCTCGGCTGGCTCCCGGGCGCCGACGGCAGGCAGGCGGGGCTGACCTACGTCGATAGCGGCGGCGCGCCGCACGCGACGTTCCCGCTCGCCCCTGACTACCAGGGGTGCGGCTATGCCGACCCCGACCACTCCTACACGGGC
>DATDFC010000106.1:0-2660 GCA_036522815.1 Gemmatimonadales bacterium
TAGGCCGCCGTGGCCACGCACTCGAGCCAGTTGCGCGGCACGTGGTTCATACCCGTTTCGTCGATGGTGCGGCGCAGCCCCTCTTTCAACGCGCTCGAGCCCTCTTCGAGCGGTACGCCCGGAAGCGCGCCCTCGATGAACAACGAGAAGCGCCCGATGTCTTCCAGGGCATCGGGGGTCATCTCGATGCGTACCAGGTCGACCGCCGGGCGCGTGAAGCCGGCCTGCACGCACAACTCGCCGTACTCCTCGGCCGAGAGGAACTGGCGCGCGACCGCATGGGCCTTGTGCTGGACTTCGAGCCCGCGCTCGCGCAGCACCTGCACGGCGCGCAC
The DNA here is from genome assembly GCA_036522815.1 of Gemmatimonadales bacterium. GTDB lineage: Bacteria > Gemmatimonadota > Gemmatimonadetes > Gemmatimonadales > GWC2-71-9 > AG41. The sequence goes on from DATDFC010000106.1 coordinate 336, forward strand.
CACCCAGCGGCGCCAGAATCCCGCCGTGCCCTCGACGTAAGCGCCGTTGAAGAACGTCGTGTTGAACGCGAACACGCCGTCCGGCTTCAGCGCCTTGCGGATCTCGGCGAGCACCTGCGCCTTGTCGGGCACGAGGTGGATGGCGTTCAGGAACACGACCGCATCGGCCGACGAGACGAGGCGCGATACCCACTCGGCGCTGCCCTCGATGAACTCGACGACTTTGGAGTGGATGGCGGCTCGGGCTTTGGAGAGAGCTGACGCGGAGGGATCGATGCCGATCACTGTGGCGTTGCGCGCGTCGCCGAGCCGTTCCAAGATCAGCTTCGTGACGGCTCCGGGACCGCAACCGAGATCAACGATCTTGCGGCGACCGGGGCAGATGACCCGCTCGACGATCCAGCGATTGACCTCGGTAAAGAACGGGTGCTGGGTGAACGCTTCAAACGAAAAGCGTTCATCGCCGCCCTCTTCGTGAGCTGTCATGGGGCCCTCTCAGACTTGTGAATCGCGGCCGCACCGCGTCGATTCCCAAGGTTCCAAGATACACCCTTGGGGCTGGCTTCGCGCCCATGCGCGATCTAGTATGGGAATCTAAGTGACCCCGCCAAGACGTCTCAGTCAAGAGGAAGAACGCTCATTGGTGCGCCGCCTCAAGGCGCGAGACGAGCACGCGCTGCGCGAGTTATACGACGCGCTCGCACCGTGGGTTCTCGGCCTCGCCCATCGCATCTTGCACGACGAGGACGAGGCGGAAGAAGTCGTCGGTGACGTCTTCGTGAAAGTGTGGCGTCACGTCCACAGGCACGACCCGCGGCGTGGTCCGCTGGTGCCGTGGGTCCTGTCGATCACGCGTAACCGGGCGCTCGACGAGCTGCGGCGGCGCCGGCGCTGGTGGCGGAAGGCGGACCGTTTGGAGCAGGCGCAGGGGCCGGGAGAGGAGCTTCAGAACCCCGCGCCGCACGAAGCCAGCGTCCCGGGGTGGCCGCTGCACCGCGAGGTGCACGCCGCGCTCGCGACGCTGCCCGATGAGCTGCGCCGTGTCGTGACGCTCGCGTATTTCGAAGGGCTGTCGCACAGCCAGATCGCGCGCCGCCTGCAGCAGCCGTTGGGTACGGTCAAGACGCGGCTGCGGGCGGCGCATCACAAGTTGACGGACCAGCTGGCGCATCTCAAGGATTGGCTGGAATGACGGACTGGTTGGGCATGTCGGTGCCACCGCGGACCCCGCGCCCCGAGCTCAAGGGGCGGGTGTGGGGGCGGGCATTGGCGCCGCGGCGCCGGTGGGTGGCACCGTTCGCGGCGGCCGCCGTGTTGGTGCTCGCGGTTGGCGGGAGCGCCTGGTGGGTGTACCGCACGATCGGCGCGCTCACCGCCGAGCGTGACGGACTCGCCGCGCGGGTGCAGGCCCTTCAGGATACGGTTTCCACCTTCATTCACGGGACCGCCACGCGGCTGATTCAGATCCCCGTATCGACCGGGGGCCGGGTGGGCGCGGTCACGATCTTCGATGACAGCGCGCGGCACCGGTGGTTGGTTCGCTGCGACGGGTTGGCGCCGAACGCCCGGGACCAGGCGTATCAGCTGTGGTTCATCACCGATAAGGGGATGGTGACCGCGGCACTGATGCCGATGGATCAGGATGAGCCGATGGTGATGGCGCTCGAGATGCCGCCCCCGGTGCACGGGCAGGTGATGGGGGCGGCTATGAGCATCGAGCCGCGGGCCGGCTCGGCCAGCCCGAGCGGCCCGATGGTGTTTCATCTCGAGCTGTAGGGACGCAGCATGCTGCGCCCGTCCTATTTTTCCGCGAGGTCGTGGACCGTCTCGAGCTCCATGACTTTCAGCCGTCGCTTCCCCATCGGCAGGGCGATCGTGAGCGCCTCACCGACCTTGGCCCCGAGGAGCGACTTGCCGAGTGGCGAGGCCATCGAGACCGGGAGCTCGGCGGCGTCATCGTCACCTTCGATGAACTCGCCCAACGTCAGCGCGTAGGTTTCCTTCTTTTTCGTGTCGAGGTCCTGGACCGTGACTCGTGACCCGAATCCGACGCGATCCCGCGGGATGTCCGCTTCCCGCACACTCGACAGCTTCGAGAGCCGGAGCCGCAGGTGGGAGAGCCGTGAGGTCACGAATTGCTGGCGCTCGAGCGCGGCCTTGTACTCCGAGTTCTCGCGCAAGTCGCCGTGGGCCCGCGCTCGCTCGATCTCTTTCGGCAGCACGAAGTTGATCTCATTGTTCAGGCGCTCGACTTCGGCCTGGAGCTTCTGCTTGAGCGCTTCGATCATGAACAAAAGCTAGCGTCGCATGACGCCACGACGCCAC
>DATDFC010000107.1:0-5923 GCA_036522815.1 Gemmatimonadales bacterium
GCACGACCGGATGGTGAGCGACAGCACCTATCCGGGCTCGCCGTGGAACTTCGAGTCCGGCTACCGCCAGGCGCGGCAACCCGACATCAACAGCGAGTTCGGCAACGTCTGGGGCTACGAGGGGAGCACGGGCGACGTCGACTGGAGCTGGGATTACCACCGGGCGGTGAACGCGTTTCGGCGTCACCCCAAGATCGCGGGCTGGCTCTACACCGAGCTGCACGACGTGGTGAACGAATGGAACGGCTACTGGCGCTACGACCGCTCCGCAAAGGAAACCGGGTTGGGCGAGCTGGTGGACGGGATGTCGCTGCGCGATCTCCATTCCTCCCTGTACGTCGTGGTGGGCGACTCGCTCAGCCAGACCGCGCCCGCCGGCGCCGAGCTGCGGGTGCCGCTGTACGCGTCGTTCCTGACGCCAAACAAAACCTGGGGCGACAGCCTGACGCTCCGCGCGCAGCTGTACGGCTGGGACGCCCTCGGCCAGCGACAGGCCTACTTCGATACGACCCGTCGCATCCCCTACCATCCCTGGATGACGGGGTCGCTCGAGCCGCTCCCCGTCACCATGCCCCCCGGGCCGGCCGTCCTGGTGCTCGCCGTGCGCCTCGAAGATGGAACGGGGACGGTGCTGCACCGCAACTTCTGCACGTTCGTGGTCCCGGGCGATCCGCCGCCCGAGGTCCGATTGGACGACGGCCGGCGCGCGCGTCTCATGGCGATCGACCCCGCCCGCTTCGATTCCGCCGCGTGGTCGCTCAAACAGTGGAACGTGATGGACGGCCTGAAGGTGAACGGCGCGGGGTCGGGATTCTTCGAGTATCGCGTGGCATGGCCGTCGGGAATCGCGCTGGCCGATGTCGACAGTGCGGTGTTCGTCGCGGAAGTCTCGTCCAAGCAGCTGTTCGGCAAGGACCGCGCAGGCAGCGGCCGAATCGAAGGGGACTTCATGCGGGGTCGAGGGACGCTCGACCCCAGCCTTAACCCAAACGCCTACCCGATGACCGACGAGCAGCTCTCCCCTAGCGCCGTGACGCTGCGCGTCAACGGGGTGATCGCGGGACGCGCCACCCTCGCCGACGACCCCGCCGACCATCGGGGCATCCTGTCGTGGCACTATCAGCGGCACGACCGGCGGCTGCGCGAGGCCGGCTCGTACGGCACGCTGCTCCGCATCGCCATCCCGCGCGAGGCGCTCGAGCGCGCGGCCGCGCAGGGACAGCTGGTGATCCGGTTGGAGGTCGACCCCGAGCTGCCCGGGGGCCTGGCGATCTACGGCCGGCGCTTCGGGCGCTATCCGCTCGGCCCGACCGTCGTTTTCCTATTGCGTCGGTAACTCGGCGACGCCGGCCTGACGCAAGTATCCACCGACCACGGTAGCGAACTGGGCGAACGCGACCTCCGGCTCCGCGATGTCGGGATGCCAGCGCTTCTCCCACTCGAAGTTGTAGAAGCCGCGGTAACCCGAGTGCGCCAGGGCCTCGATCTGGCGCCGTACGGGCACCTCGCCCATGCCGGTGAGCACGTAGCGCCGGTCCTTGCCGTCGGCTCCCGCGGGCACCGAGTCCTTCAAGTGGGTGTGCCGGATGTAGCGGCCGAGCTGGCGGACCGTGTCTTCGGGCTGCTCCTTTCCCGACACGAAGGTGTGATGCGCATCCCACAACAGCGCCACGTTGGGCGACGCCGCCTGCTGGAGCAGCGCGAGCAGCGAGGGGGAGTCGGTGAAGTCGCCGTGTGATTCGATCAGCACGGTGACGCCCTTGGGCCGGGCGTAGTCGCCCAGCTCGCGCAGGCCCCGGGCGATGTGGGCGAGCATCATGTCCCGGGGCACGCCCGCCACGTACTTGTTGCCGAACACGCGCACATAGGGCACGCGCAACGTCTCCGCCAGGTCGATGAAGCGCCGTGCCTCGTCGAGCTGGGCTGTGCGCTTGGCGGGGTCCTGCTCGTGCAGCTCGGCCGAGGCGCCCAGGTCGGATATCCGCAGGCCGCGCTCGCGCAGCTCCCGTTTGGACTCTTCGATACGTCCGCCAGCGCGCGACAATTCGGGCGCGAGGGTCAGGTCCATGTTCTTCTCGATCCCGCGCAGCTCGATCGCGGCGTAGTCGTGCGCCTGGGCGAAGTCGAGGATCTGCTTCCAGGTCCAGGCCGGACAGCCGAGGGTGGAGAAGCCGATGGGGAGGGTCCTCACCCCCCGTCCCCCTCTCCTTTCAGGAGAGGGAGGACGTCGGAGAGGGGGTGAGGACAAGAGGGCGGCGGATGCTTCGACGAATTGGCGTCGCGTGATCATGGAGCGGCTCCTCCCATGAGCCACAACAGGGGTTGACGGATCGGATAGTTGCGGATCACCTCGTCCACCGTGGGATCGGGGTCGAGCGTCTTCCAGAGGTCGACGTAGCGCGACTCGTGCAGCGCGACGCCCCCGAAGAATAAGGCCGGATGGCGGACCGGCCAGTGATCGAAATACATCACGTCCGGCGGCTTGGGCCAGGTGCGTTTGTCCTTGATGAAGGGATACATGAACGCCAGCGCCCGGCGCATGCCGCGCCCATCGGCCACCGTGTCGGTCCAGGCATCGAGCACCCACGCGAGCGTTCCCATGACATCCAGCTGAAACAGCGAGTAGCCGTACGGCTTGGTGCGGCCGAGCTCCCGCGGAAAGCTGCCGTCCGCGGCCATCTGACCCGAGACGAGCGTATCTCGGAAAAAGCGCCGCATGCGGGAGAGCTGTGCCGTGTCGCCCACCAGGTGAGCGAACCCGGCCACCTGCAGGGCCCAGGCCGCCGCGTGATTGTTGCCGCTGGTTCGCTCGTCGTTGCCATACGGATGGGTCGTGACCCAGCGGAGATACTCTCGGAACCATTGCTTCGTGCCCGCCAGAGTCTCGTCCTGGTACCCCAGGTGCTCGAGCACCTCCACCGCCCGCGCGACCTCCACCAGGTGAATCGTGTCGATCAGTCCCGTACCCCGCCCCGTCGCGCGACCCTTGATCGCCTGCGAGTACAACAGCGTCGGGTTCATCCGCGTGCGCTCGTCCACGAACCAGGCCCGCAGATGCGCCGCGGCGTGGCGGGCATAGCGCTGGTCGCGCGTGATCTCGTACGCGGCGACGAGCGCGGGGACGATCTGGCTCAACCGCCGCATGGCGTCGCGATGCGCCACGAAGTTCGCCGGGTTGGTCTCGCCGTCGCGCCGCACGTAGGGGCTGTCGGGGCTGCGCGGATCGGGCCACCAGTAGTCGCCTTCCGAGAAAAAGTCGTGCGGACCGCCGGCACTGCGCGGCGCGGGAAACGCCGTGATGGTGATGGGGGCTTCGCGCAGATACCGCTCCGCCGCGGACAGGACGCGCGGCCGCTCGAGACGGGCGAGCGCTGAGGAGTCGAGTTGCGCCGCGGCCGGCGCAGCCGCGAGAATCGAAATCAGGACGGCGGCGCTCACCACCCGCATGTCAGCAGAACCGGGCGACGAACCCGCCTGCGGCGCGCAGATCGATCTTCAGCGAGTCCTGCCGCCGTAGCGTGCGCGTCACGACCCGCACCGCGGCCGCGTCTTCCGGCTCGTCGCCCACGAGCAGCGCCTCGTGCGCCCCCTCCCCCAGGAAGGAGAGCGGCACATCGACCGAGCGCGCCACCGGGCCGTTCGCGATCACCAGGAACCACCGCTCACCCGATCGCCGCGCCAGCGCCGAGAGCTCGCCGATCTCGCTCGCCGGCAGCACGCGGGTCTCGTCCCAGACCGTGGGGATGCTCTTGATCAGCTCGACCGCCGGATTGTCGAGGATCGCCCGGGGGTGGGCGCCATAGACGAGCAAGGGCGCGGTGAAGGTCGCCGCGGTGGCGATCTGGTGCGCCCACGACGTCTCGCGGCGCCGCTCGCCGAACAGCATCGGGGTGAAATCCATGGGGCCGGCGAGCATGCGGGTGAAGGGCAGCGTGGTATCGTGCACCGCCCACGCCGGCGTGCTCTTGCGCTCCATGCCCGACACCGCTTCCCGGTTCAGCTCGTTCGGCCAGGTACGCGATTCACCAGCCGGTTTGTCCGCGCCGTGGAAGTCGACCATCAACCGGTGGCGGGCAGCGCCTTCGAGCGCCGCCCGGTACAGGTCCATGACCTCTTTGGCCTCGTGGTCGAAGAAGTCGATCTTCACCCCCACGGCGCCGACGTCCTGCGCATGTCGGAAGAACGCTGCGCGCGCGTCCGGGTCGTGGATGTCCTTGCTGTGCTTCCAGAGCCAGATCCCGACGTTTCTTTCCTTCGAGTAATTGACCAGCTCGCGCAGGTCGCTCTCGGGCCATCGCTGCCAGAAGCCCTCGATCAGGTTGTACTCGAACCCCAGCTCCCCGGCGAGCCGGGAGAATTCCTTCATCGTGTCGAGGGAGTTCTCTCCCCCGCCGTCCAAGTACTTCCATACGGCGCGCCCCGGCTTGATCCACGCGGTGTTCATCCCTTGCGGGAAAAGGGCGGGATCGGGCGGCGGCGCGAGATCGTGCACGATGTCGCAATTCACCAGCGTGTTGAGATCGGGACCGATCATCACCACGCGCCATGGCGTGGTGATCGTTCCCACGATCGCCGCCGGTTGGGCCAGCCGGGCGGCCTCGGCGTCGCCATAGCGCAGGGTGAAGGGATAGCTCGGCGGCTGCGCGTGCCCGAGCCGCACGCGGAAGCCGCGTTGCCCGTCGGCCTGGAGGGCCATGCCACTGTAGTCGATGATGGCCGCTTCGGTGATGGAGGCGTATCCGGCTGCGTCAGCGAGCTTGAAGGTCAGGGGCGGCGCGGCCCACTCGCCGGCCTGAGCCTGAGCGATGTCCTTCCTGGCGTGGACTCCTTCGTAGTGCCCACGCAGGTCGTGGTACCACACGGTTGATCCAGCCGGAACCACGAACGTCGTCGCTTCATCCGGGACCCGGGGCCCGGAGCCGGGTACGATGGAGCGAAACGCCACCCCGTCGTCAAAGGCGCGCACGTCGAGCACGTAGTCCGTGCCGGTCGCGCCATGCCGCAGCGGGATCCTCGCGCCCTTGAAGCGGTTGACCGCTTCGGAGTGCACACCGCGCCAGGCGTAGCGCTCGTTGCCTTCGTACGCCTCGACCTTCCCCGGCTTAGCGCCCTGTCCCAACTCGACACCGTCGAGCAGCATGCTGAACCCAGAGCGCTCGACGACGTTGCGGTTACGGAAGGTGACGGCGTAACTCAACGGCCCACGGTCGTCGGGGAACAGCTGGAACTCGATGGCACCGCTCGGGCTGGCGACGCGGATGACCCCGGGCGAGGGAGCCCGCCCCGCGAGGTCCCAATCCCGGGCCAGCGTCGTCGCGACCGGGGCGGCGAGCGTCGCGGCGATGAACTCGCGGCGCGAGCAGGAAGGGGGGCGGTGGGGGCGAGGGGGCCGGGTCATTGGAGCTCGAGCACCACGACGGACTTCGCGGGGAGCTCGATCGTGAGCTGCGTGCCCGAGACGCGAGCGCCGTCGAACGGCGCCGGATGCACGGCATCCGGCTGTTCGAACGTGTTGTGCGCGGTTATGGCGCCGGCCGTCAGCACGCGGCCCGACACACTCGTTACCGTCGCGCCTTGCACTTCGGCGCTGACGGTGCGGGCCCGGTTCGGGTCGAGGTTTGTGAGGGTCATGTGGATCTTTCCTTCCCGGTCGCGCGACGCGGTCGCGCTCACCGCGGGAATCGACCGGCCTTCATATTCGTAGCGTGCTTCGCCTCCCTCGATGGAGGTCGGCAGCAGCGTCGCGTCCTGGTGTACCGTGTACATCTCGAACACGTGGTAGGTAGGGGTGACGATCATGCGGTCGCCCTGCGTGAGAATCATCGACTGCAGCACGTTGACCATCTGGGCGATGTTGGCCATGCGCACGCGGTCGGCGTGGCGGTTGAAGATGTCGAGCGAGACGGCGGCGACGAGCGCGTCG
>DATDFC010000108.1:0-4918 GCA_036522815.1 Gemmatimonadales bacterium
GTACCTGCCGAACACCGACTGGCAGGGCTTGATCTACCGGTCGGCGCCGATCCAGAACCACCAGATTCGCGTGAGCGGCTCGACCGGCGGCACCAGCCTGATGTTCTCGGCCAACTGGTTCGACCAGCAGGGAGTGGTCCGCGCCTCCGACTTCGGTCGCGGATCGGTGCGCTTCAACCTGGACCAGGACTTGAGCGCCCGGGCCCGCCTGGGCACGCGCGTGAGCTACAGTCGCTCGGTGGGGAACGAGGATCGGGTGAACGCAGGATATGGGTCCGGCGGCGGCGCCGTGTCGGCGGAGGCCCTTCGCTTCGCGCCGACCATCCCGGTGTACGACTCGGGTGGCAACTTCAGCGGTCCGTTGCTGTCGAGCCAGACCATGGACAACCCGGTGGCGATGGTCAATCTGCTGGCCGACAAGACCACCACCGACTATCTGGTCGGCAACCTGTTCGCCGAGTATGACCTGCTGCCCGGGCTCACGCTGCGCAGCAGCTTGAGCTATACCTCGCGCAACCGCCTCGAACAGCGCTACACCTCCATGCTGTTGCGCGCCGCGCTCGGCTCGGGGCAGGCCAACATCGACAACAACGACCAGACGAGTTGGCTGTCTGAAAACACGGTTACGCTGCGGCGCACGCTCGCCGGCAAGCACGCGTTCACCGTGCTGGGCGGCTTCACGGCGCAACAGACCCGTACGGGGACCAACAGCGAGCAGGGAGTCGGGTTCACCAGCGATCAGCTGGGCTACAACCGCCTGAACCTGGCGAACCTCGTGACTGGGAACTCCAGCCTGTCGCAGGAGCGGCTCGCGTCGGTGTTCGGTCGCTTCAACTACAGCTTTGCCGGCAAGTATCTGGTGACCGGGACGATCCGGACCGACGCCTCGTCCAAGTTCGCGGTGAACAACAAGTGGGCCACCTTCCCGTCGGCGGCGGTGGCGTGGCGGGTCAGCGAGGAGCCGTTCTTCCGGCGGATCGCGCCGATCGTGAGCGAGCTGAAGCTGCGGCTCTCCGCCGGCCAATCGGGGAGCGAGGCCATCGGTCCCTACCAGTCGCTGGCGGCATGGAGCCTGGGCTCGCCCTACGCGATCGGCACCACGACCTACTTCAACGGCGCTCATCCGAGCCGCAACGCCAACCCAAACCTGCGCTGGGAGACGACCACCCAGTACGACCTTGGTCTCGACCTGAGCCTATTCGACAGCCGGGTCAGTCTCACCGCCGACGCCTACGACAAGTCCACCACCGACCTGCTGTACGCGAAGCAGCTGCCGTACTTCACGGGGTTCGCCAGCTACGTGACGAACATCGGGAAGGTCCGCAACCGCGGCCTGGAGCTGGCTCTCGACACGCGCCATACCATCGGGGTGCTCGAGCTCCGCCTCGGAGGCAACCTGTCGCTCAATCGCAGCAAGGTACTGGATCTCGGCGGCGACCAATCGTTTTTGCTGACCGGCTCCAACACATCCCTGCCGCGCTGGGAGAACGACGTGATCGTGCAGGTCGGTCAGCCGCTCGGGAACTTCTACGGCTACGTCTGGGACGGGATCTTCCAGGACTCGGCACAGGTCGCGGCCAGCGGCCAGGCCGGCGCCGTCCCCGGCAGCATGCGACTCAAGGACGTGAACGGCGACGGAAAGATCGACAGCAACGACCAAACGATTCTCGGCAACGCCATCCCCAGCTATCTGTTCGGCCTGACCGGCTCCGCGACGTACAAGGGCCTGTCCCTCAGCTGGATCCTGCGCGGTGCCCTGGGCTTCCAGGTCGTGAACGTGAGCCGGGCGGGGATGGAGACACCGGGCGGGAGCACCAACATGCTTCCCTCAGTGATGAACTACTGGACGCCGAGCAACCACACCAACACGATGACGGCCATCAACATCGGACCGTACGACGGGATGACGTCGCGCTGGGTGGAAGACGGCTCGTTCGTGAGGCTGCAGAACGTGACCGTCGCCTGGGAGCTCCCGCCGCAAGTGAGCGGCCGTTTCGGGATGCGGCGACTGCGCGTCTACGTGAGCGGACAGAATCTCTTCACCGCGACGCAGTACTCGTGGTATGACCCCGAGATCAGCTCGCGTGGCACGAGCGATCTCACGCTCGGATGGGATGACTCCGGCTACCCCGGCACCAAGACGATGACCTTCGGCATGAACATGGGTTTCTAGGAGAACGCGCGATGCGATTCCGGACGCTGATGGTCTGCGCCGCCGCGCTGGCACCCGCGGCGCTTGCAGGCTGCCATGACTGGCTCATGGAAGAGCCGCAGGACTTCTTCTCGCAGGACAACTTTCCCGCCAGCGAGGCAGATTTGAAGATCGCGCTCGGCGGGATCGACGACTGGTACACCGGCGGCCAGAGCCAGGCGTACTTCCACCGCGGCTGGCCGATGCTCACCGAGGTGCCGTCGGACCAAACCGTGGCCTCGGCCACCGGGACCGACTCGCGCGCTCAGCAGGACGCGTTCACGCTCAACCCCTCGAACGAGTGGCTCTGGCGCGTGTGGCGGCAGATCTACGGCGCGATCGGCCAAGCGAACTTCCTCATCGCGCGCATTCCGCAGATGACGCGAGTGGCGCAGGATGTGAAGGATCGCTACTTGGGTGCGGCGAAGTTTCATCGCGCCTTCAATCACTTCAACGCCGTGCGCGTGTGGGGCAGCGTGCCCCTGATGCTCAAGCCCGTGACGGATTTTTCCAGCGTGCAACAAGTCTCGCGCGCCCCGATCCCGGATGTCTATGCCGCGATCGTGGCCGACTTGACGGACGCCGCCCGGTTGTTGCCGCTGCGCTGGCCCGACTCGGCGACGCCGGACGACGGCCGCCCCACGAGCGGCGCCGCGAATGCCATGCTCGCCGACGTCTACATGAACATGTCGGGAGCCCTGGTCAACCAGAACCACTGGGCGGACGCCGCGGTGGCGGCCAAAGCCGTCATCGACAGCCGGGCGTACAGCCTCGTCCCCAGCTTCGCCGATCTGTGGCTCATCAAGAACAAGAACGGTCCCGAGCACATCTATTCGATCCAGTTCCAGGGACTCAAGCGCAATCTGTTCACCTGCCAGTCGCGGCCATCGGGGATCGGCGCGGAATCATGCACCAACTACTGGTACTCGACCCCTGCGTTCATGGCCAGCTTCGATTCCCTGGATGCGCGCAAGAGCGTCACGTTCCTCACTCAAGTGAACGTCCCGTTGGGTTGCACTACCGGCGCCACCGGGTGCGTGACGTACCACTACGACAACACCGCGAGTGACGGCAAGACGGCAGCCTTCGGCAACAAGCAGCCACGCTTCCCTCAGCCGATGCCGTACTACGGCAAGTTCTTCGACGCCAACGGGTCGATCCAAAACAGCCAGAACCAGCGCACCGATTTGAACTGGCCGATCTATCGGTACGCCGAGGTGCTGCTGATGTTCGCTGAGGCGGAGAACGAGGCCAACGGCCCCACGCCGGCCGCATACGGCGCGATCAACCTCGTGCGCGAGCGTGCCAAGCTGGCAGATCTGCCCGTGGGCGGGCTGAGCCAGGACCAGTTCCGGGCCGCGGTGCACCAGGAGCGCAGCTGGGAGTTGGCGTTCGAATCGAAGCGGTTGTTCGATCTGAAGCGCTGGGGCGAGTTCTACACGACACTGCAGAACGATCCCGTCGCGAAGATCGGTATCAAAGACTTCATGGTGTTCCTGCCGATTCCGCAGCGGGAGATCGATCTCGACCCCGCCCTCGGACAGAACCCGGGATACTGACCATGCGCGCAGCCCTCGCCGTCGCCTTCGTCCTCGGCGTGCCTACTCCCGCGTTGGCGCAGGGCGCCGTGGCGGCGCCCGGTCCGGTGCGCCTCGTGGTCCACGCCGATTCCGGGCGCGACACCATCAGCCGCAACATCTACGGCCAGTTCGCCGAGCACCTGGGACACGGCATCTACGACGGGTTGTGGACCAAGGGCGCCGGCGGCCGCTGGCACCTGCGCGACGACGTGGTCGCGGCGCTGCGCAAGATCCACGTCCCGAACGTCCGCTGGCCCGGCGGCTGCTTCGCGGATCGCTACCACTGGAAGGATGGCATCGGACCGCCGCAGCGGCGCCCCACCATCGTGAACACCACCTGGGGCGGCGTGACCGAAGACAATTCGTTCGGGACGCACGAGTATCTCGAGCTCGTCGACCGGCTCGGCGCCGCGCCGTTCATCGTGGGGAACGTGGGGAGCGGCACGCCCGAGGAGATGGCCCAGTGGTGGGAGTATGTAAACTTCGACGGCACGAGCCCCATGGCCGGCCTGCGGGGCAAGAACGGCCATGCCGCGCCGTGGAGCGTCCGCTTGTGGGGCGTCGGCAACGAGAGCTGGGGCTGCGGCGGCAACATGACGCCCGAGTACTATGCCGATGTGTACCGGCGCTTCGTGACGTTCCTGCCGGCGTACGGCAAGACGCGTCCCTTCCGCATCGCCACCGGACCGAACACCGACGACTACCACTGGACGGACGTCGTGATGCGCGACGCCGGCCGCATGATCGACGGGCTCGATCTGCACTACTACACGGTCGTGGGCTCCTGGGCCAGGAAGGGGTCGGCCACGGACTTCACGGAGCGCGAATGGTTCACGGCGCTCGAGAAGGCGTTGCACATCGGGGAGCTCGTCACGCGGCACGCCGCCATCATGGACCGTTACGACCCGCAGAAGCGCGTCGCGCTGGTCGTGGGCGAGTGGGGCCTGTGGCACGACGTGGAGCCGGGGACGAACCCGGCGTTTCTCTACCAGCAGACCACGCTGCGCGACGCGCTCGTCGCCGCCGTCTCGCTCGACATCTTCAACCGCCACGCCGACCGCGTGCGCATGGCCAACATCGCCCAGATGGTCAACGTGCTGCAGTCGATGATTCTCACGCAGGGCGACCGCATGATCGTCACCCCTAC
>DATDFC010000109.1:0-24429 GCA_036522815.1 Gemmatimonadales bacterium
GACCAGCAGCGGCATCACATGGATCCAGCGGTCCGAGGCGGTGGGCAGCGGCAGGAACCCCCAGGCCAGCGTGATGCTGAGCTTGGTAAAGATCGCCTTGGCGAACCAGATACCGACCGCGATGCGGAGAAACGCGAGCCAGCGCTCGGGCGAGCGCATGGGGGACGTCTTGCCCACTTGAGTGTCCATGAGGTGGCGACAATCTACGCACAACTCCACTGCTGCGTCCACGCAACGGCTGGCATGGCACGGGAAACGCAGTGACTGACTTGTGACCCGGTCATCGCCGATCCGGTGACCCGCGCCCGGCAGGCTGAGGATGTCCAGTTCTACGATTCGCACGCACCAGGAGGCATCCATGACGTCCCGCGGGTTGCTCGGCATCGTTCCCCTGATCGCGGGCGCGATCGGGGCCTGTAGCGAAGCACCAGTCGCCCCGGCGCCACGCCTCAGCGCCCAAGCGCTCCACGCCGGCGCTCCGTTCACTCCGCTCGCCTCGTCGACACAATGCAGCTTCGGCGGCGACCCGGCCGCGCCGCTCACCCTGCCCACCGGCCATACGGAGACGGTCATCGCCAGCGAGCCGGACTATCTCGACGTCCCGGATATGCAAACGCTGAACGAGACGGGCCCGTTCGCCGGTCGCTTCCTGTACCGTACGCACGAGCTCGGCAGCAACGCGGGCGTTTCCGTCACCGACCTCTGGGCGGGGGAGACGCACGTCCTGGTGCGGCGCTCCGATTGGGAGGCGCTCGACGGTATCGTATGGACGCCGTGGGGCACCATCTTGTTCGCCGAGGAGCGGACCGTGGCGAGCTTCCCTGACCCGGATTTCCCCTCGGCCACGGCGGGACTGGTGTACGAGCTCGACCCCGAGACGGCCCACGCGACGCCGCGGCCCGCCATCGGCTCCCGCGCGCACGAAGGGATGCGATTCGACCCCCTGGGCAACCTGTACGGGATTTCCGAGTCGAACCCGGGATCGATCTTCAAGTTCGAGCCCGACCGCCGCGGCGACCTGTCGGCCGGCCAGCTGTACGCGCTCAAGGTCGTGGACGACCCGGGCGACGGGACGGGCGAAGCGGTCTGGGTGCCGCTCGACCGCGCGGCGGTGCAGATCAATTCGAACGCCGAGGCAGCCCGGGTGGGCGCGACCGGCTACTTTCGCCCGGAAGATATCGAGCTCGCGACGAGCACCGGCAACAGCCCGGGCGGCGCGCACACGCTGTATGTGGCCATCACCGGGAACGGGACCGTCGTGCGCGGCCGGGTGCTCGCCGTCGAGCTCCGTAACGACGGTACAGCCTTCGTTTCGAACTACGTGAAGGTGGGTGAGAACGCGCCGGACGCGTTCTTGATGCCGGATAACCTCGCGCTCGACCAGACCGGGCGGCTGTTCATCGCCGAGGATCCGGGCTCGGCGGAGACGACGGGTCAGGGGGACGACATCTGGGTCGCCACGCCGCCGACCGGCCCCGACCGTGGCCAGGCGGCCGACGTGGTGCGATTCGCGTCACTCACGGACTGCGCCGCCGAACCGACGGGCCTGTATTTCGACGTCAGCAGCGGGACGCTGTTCGTGGACATCCAGCATCGCGGCGGCGACGGCCTGGATAAGACCGTCGCCATCCGGCGGCAGTAGCGCCTTTGTAGGGGGTCACGGGATGGACCCCACGGCGCGTGCCACGTTGACACGGCCGTGCCCGTAGAACAGGCTCTGGCCGTTCGTATCGATGTGGTCGGCCGTCTGCTCGATGCGCGCCTTGATCCGGGCGGGATTCCTGCCGAGCATCGGGACCAGCAGAGCGGCGGTGCCAGAGACGTGCGGCGCGGCCATGCTCGTCCCTTCCGCGGCTATAATGAATCGCGGCGAGGTGGCGCACACGCTCAATCCCAATTGCGCCGCGAGCGGTGGATAAATGGTCTGGCTGCAGCCGGCCCAGACAAAAGCCCCGCGGAAGGCGGGAGGCGGGAGCGGCAGGCCAGCCGACTCGTTCCCTCCTGGTGCCGCCACGTTGATGGCCGACCCGAAATTGCTGTAGAAGGCCGGTGCATCGATGTTCGTCCAAGGACCGGTGGCGGTGGTCAACCCTGTGGCGTCGGCCGTCGGTCCCGTGGCCGAGACGCAAATCACCGCCGGTGTATCGCAGAACGTCTCGTAGACGTTGCCGTTCCGATTCAAGTTTGCCGCCTCGTTGCCAGCCGAGACGACGATCGTCACGCCCTTGCTCCTCGCAAAGTTGAAGACCTTTTGGAGCAGTCCCACCAAGCGGCCATTCCCCGCCTTCGGGAACCCACCGCCCAGGCTCATGTTGACCACGTCGGCGCCGTTTTGCGCGGCGTAGATCACGCCGATCAGAGTAGAGCTGAACGGACACACGTTGATATAACTACACACCTTCACAGCGACGAGCGTGGTGCCCGACGTGATCCCCGCGGCGCGCACCGCGTTGCTGCTCACCGTGGCCGCTGTATGCGTGCCATGGAAGAACAAGTCGGTGAACGGCTGCCGGCCCGGGAAGTACTTGGCCACCGTATCGGCCTCGGTAAACGGCACGATCACGGTGTCCTCGTTGACCACGGCCTGAGCGAGGAACGTGCCGAGCAGGTCGACGGAGCGAGTCAGGTCCACCCGCCCGAGCAAGTCGGCGTGGAGATAATCGATCCCCGAATCGAGCATGAAGATCGACACGTCGGAGGAGCCGAGGACGCCGTGCGCCCAGGCCGCGTCGGCCTGCACGGCGCGCATGTTCCACTGCAGGGCGAAAAACCGCGCTGCAGTGGGGTCGGCGTTACTCGCCACGCCACCGGCGTCGCCGGCGTCGAGCGCCGTGCGCGGCACCTCGAGCGTGATCACCGTATCGAGGTCCACCGACTGGATCCCCCTGCCCGAGGCCAGTGTCGCGCGTGTAGCGCCGGTGAGACCGCTCACCACAGCCAGACCGCTGGCCGGGGACACCCATAGCACCGAGCCACCCAGGGCATGCACCCGCGTCGCGAAGCCCACCGGCACCGTGCCCGCAAACGACACGATGTGGCGGCCGGTGGCGGCGGCGGGGGCGGTCACCGGCGCCGCGCGGCTCACGCTCATCGCCGGGAGGCGGCGCGCCGCCTGCTCGGTGGGAATGCTCGCGTCGTCGAGACAGCCGGTTGCCGCTACCGCCCCAAGGACGGTACATCGGGAGATAGACCGCAGGAGCGACATGGACGGCCTCGCGGGAAGGGAGGACGGGAAACATGATCCTGATCCGGATGGTCAGCAAGCCGAAACGTCGTCATTTGCCCACGCAGAAGCTCGCGAACACGCGATCGAGCACGTCATCGGGAGTCACCACGCCGATCAGGTCGTCGAGCGCGCCCAGCGCCGCGCGCAGGTGGGTCGCGGCAGCCGCGGCGTCCACGCCGCCTTCCCGCGCGGCCTGAAACGCCTCGACATCCGCGAGCGCCCGCTCCAGCGCCTCGCGGTGGCGCGCCCGGGTGACCACCGGCTCCACGTCGCCGAGCGCGAGCAGACGGCCAAACGCGACCTCGGCGAGCTTGCGACGCAGCTCGGCGAGACCCTCCCCCGTCACCACGGAAACCCCAAGGCGGTCGGGCGATCGGGCGGTCGGGCGGTCAGCGAGGTCGACCTTCGTCGTCACCTCGACGACTGGTGCGGTGCACGAAGCCAGAAATTCCTGGGACGCCGCATCCCGCGTCTCGCTTCCCGCATCCCGACAGAAGAGCACCAGATCCGCCGCCGCGAGATACTTGCGGCTCACCTCGATGCCCAAGCGCTCGACCCGATCGTGGCTCTCCCGCAACCCGGCCGTATCCACGAGCCGGAACGGAAACCCTTCGAGCACCGCGTAGGCCTCGATCGCATCCCGCGTCGTGCCCGGGACCTCCGTCACGATGGCGCGCTCCCGACCGAGCAGCGTGTTGAACAGGGACGACTTGCCGGCGTTGGGACGCCCGGCGATGACGAGCAGCGCACCTTCGCGCAGCCGTTCCCCCTCGGGGGCCGTGACGATGAGCTGCGCGATCCGCTGGCGCGCCGCGCCCCAGGCGCGCTCGACGCGCTCGGGCGCCACGGGACCCTCGTCCTCCTCGGGGAAATCGATCTCGTAGGCGATCAGGGCCTCGAGCTCGATCAGCTCGGCCCGCAGCTGCTCGAGCCGCCGGGACAACCCGCGGTCGAGCTGCTGCAGCGCGCGCCGCGCCTGCGCGGGGGAGCCGGCGTCGATCAGGTCGGCGGTCGCCTCCGCCTGCAGCAGGTCGATCTTGCCGTTCAAGAGGGCGCGCCGCGTGAACTCTCCTGGGGTGGCCGGTCGCGCGCCGGCCGCTACCAACGCGCCGACTGCCGCGGCGGGCGCGACCAGCCCACCGTGCGTCGACAGCTCGACGAAGTCCTCACCAGTGTAAGACGCGGGCCCACGGAAGCAGGCGGCGAGTGCGTCGTCGAGGGGCACGCCCGTGGCCGGATGGACCACCTGGACGCGCCGGACGGTGCGGAATGGCTCGGGGCGAAAGGGCCGCAGGACGCGCGCGGCGACCTCGAACGCCCCGCGTCCCGAGAGGCGGATCAGCGCGAGGGCGGAGCGGCCGGGGGGGGTCGCGAGGGCGACAATAGAATCTGACAGCATCGTCCCTAGTCCCCAGTCCCTAGCCCCTAAGTCTTTTTACCCTGCTCCCGCAGGCGGCGCATCGCGATCATGTACTGCTGCGGGATGCTGAAGATGTTGCTCACGGCATAATAGAGGTTCAGCCCCGACGCGAAGCGGAGGAACAAGAGCGTCATGAACGCCGGCATGAAGTACAGCATGGTCTTCGCCTGGGGATTCGGCGGCACGCCGATCTGGCCCACCTTGGACAGCACGAACATCGACAGCCCCATGACGATGGGGATGATGTAGTACGGGTCGGCGCGCGCCAAGTCGGGCAGCCACAGGAACGGGACGCCCCGGAACTCGATGGTGTTCGCGAACACAAAGAACAGCGCGAACAACACCGGCATCGGCAGCAGCATCGGCAGGCAGCCGCCGAACGGGTTGACGTTGTGCTCCTTGTAGAGCTTCATCATCTCGCGCTGCAGCCGCTCGGGCTCGTTCTTGTAGCGATCCTGCACCTGCTTTAGAAGCGGCGCGACCGCCTGCATCCGGATGCTCGATTCCATCGCCTTCTGGTTCAGGGGCCACAACAGCCCGCGCACCAGCACGCCGAAGATGATGAGGACCCAGCCGTACGCGAGCTTGAGCCGGTCGTGCATCCAGATCAGGATGTTCACCACCAGCGCCGATACCGGTTGGATGATCGGTCGCAGGAACCCGCCGTACGGATTGGCATCGTCCAGGTCGTGACCGAGCTGCGCCAGGCGGCGATACTCGAGCGGGCCGACGTACACCTGGTAGCGGAAATCTCCCGCCGGCGGCACGGGCAAGGTGAGCGTGACGGGCGCTCGCGTCGCCACGGCCGAGCGACCGAACAGCGACGAGGCCGTGACCGTGCGCGGCCCGCCTGCCACGATGGCGGCGCCGAAGCGCGGCTGGTTCTCCTCGAAAGCGAGCCCGGCCAGGAAGAAGTACTTGGACTTGACGCCGGCCCACTCGAACGGCCCGTCGAGAATCCTGTGCTCGCCGGGCTTGAGCGACTGGAAGTCCGTGCTCTGCGTCTTCGCCGCCTTGGTGACGACCGCGTAGTGGCGGAAGTCGTCCATCGAGTCGGCCTCGACCGAACGCAGCCCGTCACCCATTCCCACCAGCAGGGTGGCCCCGCCCGAGCCGAAGCCCGCGAAGCGGCCCCGCACCGCGAACCGATAATCCGCGGCAGAAAAGCGGTACTCGAGCTCGATCCTCGCTCCACCCCGCTCGGCCGTGAAGCTCAGCTGGGCGCTGTCGCGCCCCTCCCCGACGTGGACGCGGGTCGCGCCCGGCGAGAAGGTCCAGTCGGCGAGGGCCGCGGTGTCGCCGCCGGCGGTGAGCGCGTAGCGCAGCCACGGGCGGCCCTCCGGCACGAGCTGCACGGGGCCCCCCCCAGAGTCCCCGGGGGTGAACGAGTGGTATTCCAACAGCTCCGCGCTCACGAGCGCCGCGCCCCGCGTGCTGAAGCCCAGGCGGTAGGTCGGGGACGTGACCCACACGGTTTCGGCAGAGACGGCGGGCGGGCGGACGGGCGGAAGGGCGGGCAGTGACTCCGCGGCCGGCACGCCGGCGGCTCTCTTGGCCGTCGTATCCCCGCGCGCCTGTCCGCCCGACCGCCCGTCCGCCGGCTTCTTGGGCGGAAACAGGATGCTCGGCAATACTGCCACGATGAGCATCAGGAAGATGGCCAGAATGATGCGTTTTTCCATTATGGCACCGGATCGTAGCCGCCGGGATGCAGCGGGTGGCACCGCAGGATGCGCCGCACGCCAAGCCACGCGCCCCGCGCCGCGCCATAGCGCTCCACCGCTTCATACGTGTAGCGCGAGCACGAGGGTTCGAAGCGGCACTGCGTGAACACCAGATGCGACAACGTCAGCTGGTAGAGGCGAATCAACGCCAGCACCGCGCGTCGCGGCCAGCGCCGCATGCTCATGTGACCCGACTCACCAGATCCATCAGGTCGGCGCGCAGCACCGCAAAGGACGCCGCGTAGGCGGCCCGCTTGGCGCGCACGACGAGGTCGACGGCGGGCAGTGCCGGGAGAGCGTCGCGTCGCAGGATTTCTTTCACGCGACGCCGCAGGCGGTTGCGGGCGACGGCGGTGAACTGAAACCTGGGAACGACGACGGCGACGCGTGGGTGGCCCATCGGATTGGGACGCCAGGCCAGGTCGAGATGGGAGGTGCGCAAGCGGCGACCCTCTTCCCAGCAGGCAGTGAGCTCCGAGCCGCGCGCCAGACGCACGCGACGCGGATACCGCTCTCCCGTTAGCGACTCCGGTGCTTGGAGGGCAGGCGGACGGTGAGGCGCTTGCGCCCCTTTTTCCGCCGGCGGGACAGGACCGCGCGGCCCCACACATCCTTCATCCGCGCGCGGAATCCATGTTTGTTGATGCGCCGCCGATTGCGCGGGCGATACGTCGGACCCATACATTCCTCTCGGGAGGCGGGAAACGTACACTGTCGCGAGCGCGGTGGTCAAGGTTGACTTTTCCACATGCGAGCCGTAGTTTCGCGACGCCCTTGCTGGACGTCCCACCTTTCGTCAATCGCGGATGGAGCAGTCTACTAAAGAAGCTTGGAAGCGCCTCCTCGACGAAGCACGGCGGGAACTCCCCGACGCCACCGTGCGAACGTGGCTCGAGCCGGCGGAGCCGATCGCGCTGGACGACGGTCGCTTGATCGTCGGGGCCCCCGATCAATTCGCGGTGGAGTGGAACGAGTCGAAGCACGCTGGCGTGCTGGCGCGCGCCGCGGAGCGCGTATTCGGCCGCCCGACGGCCGTGGTGTTCCGGGTGCAAGAGGATCGTCAGCAGCGCCCCCAGATGGATTTTTTTGTGGCGCCACGCGAGGCGGTCGCGCTCGACAAGACCGGCGTCGTCACGACGCCGCTCAACGAGCGCTACACGTTCCAGACCTTCGTCATCGGCAAATCGAACGAGCTGGCCGCGGCGGCCGCGCACGCCGTCGCGGAAGCGCCCGGCAAGACCTACAACCCGCTCTTCATCTACGGCGCCACCGGTCTCGGCAAGACGCACCTGATGCAGGCCGTGGCCCACGCCGTGCTGACGAAGTATCCGGGCACGCGGGTCCACTACTTCGGGGCCGAGCAGTTCATCAACGAGGTCATCGAGTCGATTCACGCGCGCACGATGTCCGAGTTCCGGCGTCGCTACCGCAACGATGTGGACCTCTTCCTCGTCGACGACGTGCATTTCCTCGAGGGCAAGGAAATGACGCAGGAGGAGTTCTTCCACACCTTCAACGCGCTGTTCGAGGGGCACAAGCAGATCGTGCTCACTTCGGACCGACCGCCCAAGGAGATCCCGGGCCTCGAGGACCGGCTGATCTCGCGCTTCGAGTGGGGGCTGGTGGCCGACATCGGGCACCCCGATCTCGAGCACCGGATCGCCATCCTGCGCAAGAAGGCGGAGCAGGATCACCTCGAGCTCACGATTCCCGACGACGTGCTGCGATTCATTGCGGAGCACATCCGCTCGAGTGTGCGCGAGCTCGAAGGCTGCATCATCAAACTGCTGCTGTTCGCATCGCTCAAGAATCGCGAGGTCACGATCGAGCTCGCGCGCGAGGCGCTGTCCGACAAGATCCGCCAGGGCGAGGAGGCCGGGGGGTACGCCACCCAGGCGACACCGAGCATCGATCGCGTGCAGGAGGTCGTGGCGCGCCGCTGGGGCGTCACGCCAGAGGGCCTGCGGTCCAAGGCGCGGACCAAGACGCTCACCATCCCGCGCCAGGTGGCGATGTACCTCGCGCGCGACATGCTGGGCATGCAGCTCGTCGAGATCGGACAGGCGTTCGGAGGGCGCGATCACTCGACGGTGATTCACTCGGTGGACAAGGTGGAGCGGCAGATGGTGCGGGACCGGACGTTCAAAGAGCGCGTCGAAATGGCGCGTCAAGAGTTGTCCGCACTATAGCCAACATGTGGGCGGGGATATGTGGGCCGGTGTGGATGCGCCGCGGCACCGTGGGAAAGTGGGCCGGATTGCCAACACTCCCAACAGCGCGCCCACAGGGCGGCGAACGGGTAGTACGGTGCGCCATACGAACGTTAGCCCGCGTCACCAACATTTCCCCGCTCTCTACTACTACTACTAGTAGTTGTATAAGGTATAGGTAGTAGATTCTTACGTTCACAATTCCCACACCGGGCGAGGCGGCGCAGCGGATGAAGTTCACGATTACTCGAGAGCAGCTGCAGGAAGGGCTGAGCGCAGTCGCGGCGGCAATCCCCGCGAAGACCACGTTGCCTGTCCTCGCCAACGTCCTGGTGGAGGTCACCAAGCAAGGCCTGCGTCTTTCGGGCACCGATCTCGACATCGCGGTCACCACCACGGTGCCCGCGGAGGTGGAGGCGGAGGGTGCGGTGACGCTCCCCGCCAAGAAGCTGGTGGATATCGCGCGCGAGCTGCCTTCGGGTCCGGTGCGCATCACCGCGGCGGGCGAGTCGCGCGTCGGCATCGAATGCGGTCGGTCCAAGTTCAAGCTGCTGGGGCTGCCGCGCGAGGAGTTCCCGTCGTTCCCTGCCGTCAAGTTCGACGGCGCGTGGAAGGCGGCGGCGGGCGTGGTGCACAAGCTCGTGGGGCATGTCGCCTTTGCCGCGTCGACGGAGGAGAGCCGCCCGATCCTGAACGGCGTGCTGTGGGAGCTCCGGCCCGACCACATGCGCATGGTGGCGACCAACGGCCACCGCCTCGCCAAGATGGACGTCCCGGCCAAGGGCGGATCGACGGCGGACTTGATCGTGCCGCCCAAGGCGCTCGAGCAAATCCGCCGTCTGTTCGCGGCCGACGAGGCGCTCGAGATCGCCCGCAGCGACAACCACATCGGGTTCCGCGCCGGCGGCACCCTGGTGTTCTCGCGGTTGATCGAAGGGCCGTATCCCAACTACGAGCAGGTGATCCCGCGCGAGAACGACAAAGTCGCCACCGTGGACAAGGCGGCCATGGCGGCCGCGCTGCGCCGCATGAGCGTCGTGGCGAGCGACCAGACGCACCGCATCCGGCTCGCGTTCGCCGGCGGCGCCGTCAAGTTCTCGGTCCAGACGCCCGACCTGGGCGAGGCGCAGGACGAGCTCGCTGTCACGTACGAGGGC
The DNA here is from genome assembly GCA_036522815.1 of Gemmatimonadales bacterium. GTDB lineage: Bacteria > Gemmatimonadota > Gemmatimonadetes > Gemmatimonadales > GWC2-71-9 > AG41. Next base: position 9,738 of record DATDFC010000109.1, read on the forward strand.
GAGCCGCTCGAGATCGGGTTCAACGCGACGTACCTGCTCGAGATCCTCAAGTACATGCCGACCGACGAAGTGCGGATCACCTTCAAGGCTCCCGAGCGCGCGGCCACGGTCGAGCCGGTGGGCTGGGACGATCCCGCGAGCTATATGGCGCTGGTCATGCCCCTAAGGCTGGTAGACTGACACTTCGACAGACGGCCGGACAGGCAACGACTAGACGCACAGACGCGCAGCGGTGAACAGACGGCAGTGATCAGGGCAGGCTGTCCCGACTACTGTCCGCTGTTCTCCCCTGCGCGTCTGTGCGTCTAGTCGTGAGACTGTCCTGTGTGCTGTCCACTGGAAGCGGCGCGGCGATCTCCAGCGAATCGAGTGCGGGTGGGATCACGGCTGCCGGCAACGGCATCAGGAGCGAGTCTGCTTCCTCTTCGGGCGGGATGTACACCTCGACCCCGTGATAGCGCGCGAGAATGAGGTTGCGCCGCTCGAGCGTGCGCGCCGGACGAAACGTCGGGTTCGAGGTGCGGGGGTGCGGCAGAGTCGCCACTAGCTCGGCCGCCTGCTCTTCGGAGAGTCGCGACGCCGGTACACCAAAGTAGGCGCGGCTCGCCGCATCCGCTCCCCAGATCCCCGGACCCCACTCCGCGACGTCCACATACAGCTCGAGGATCCGATCCTTCGGCAGCGCTAGCTCGAGCCGCAGGGCGGTCACGGCCTCCTTCAGCTTGCGGAGCGGATTGCGCGACGACGAGAGATACAGGTTCTTCGCCAGCTGTTGGGTGATCGTGCTCGCGCCCCGCAGCCTGTCGCGCTGTCGCCACGCCGCGATCAGCACGCGTGGGAAGCCGCGACCGCCTTCCCGATCCGCCCCGAGCGCGTCGGCGATCTCGCTGGGATCGATGCCGTGATGGGTCCGGAAGCGCGAGTCTTCGCCGATGATGACCATGCGCTGGAGCACCGGGGAGATGTCGGCAAGCGGGGTTGGATGGAATGTTGGACGGTTGGAAGGTTCCCACGTTTCACCCTTCCAACCTTCCGCCTCCCGCATCATCGCCGTCTCACGGGGCCAATGATCCCGCCACCACACGGGCGGCGGCCACACGCCGAGCAGCCACGCCAGCGCGACGCCAGCGGTCCCTAGCGCCCAGCGACGTGCGTTCCTAGGTTTCGCGTCCGCCATGTCGCTCGACCTCGCCACGCTGCGTCGCCGCCTCCAAAAAGCACTCGGCAAGGAATTTACCGTCGGGGATCTGCTGGGCGAAGGCGGCTTCGCCGCCGTGTTCCGCGTGCGCGACCATGCGCAGAACCGCGACGTCGCCGTGAAGGTGCTCGACCTGGGTCTGACCCCGTCGCCCGGGCTGGCGGAGCGCTTCGTGCGCGAGGCGCGCACGAGCGGGCAGCTCGAGCACCCGCACATCGTGCCGATCTACAAGGTCGGCGGCTACAAAAACGAAGTCCTCTACATCGTCATGCGCTGCGTCGACGGCCTGTCGGTGCGGCAGCTGCTCGAGCGGGATCAGCGCCTCTCCGTGGTCGACGCGGCCCGGATCGCGCGCCAGGTCGCGGACGCGCTCGGCTATGCGCACGGCCATGGCATCGTACACCGGGACGTCAAGCCCGACAATGTCCTGCTCGACGGCTCCGGCCACGTGCTCGTCACCGACTTCGGAATCGCCAAGGCCGCACAGGAGGCTTCGGCCAGCCAGCTCACGACCGAGGGTATGGTCGTCGGGACGCCGCACTACATGAGCCCCGAGCAGGCGACGGGCGAGCGGGTCGACGGCCGCTCCGACATCTACGCCCTCGGCGTCGTGCTGTACCAGATGCTCGCCGGCACGCCCCCGTTCGAGGGCGAGTCGGCCCAGTCGGTGCTCATGAAGCAGGCCACCGTCGACCCGGTGCCAATCCGCCAGCTGCGCGGCGATGTGCCGGCGGCCGTCGCCAGCGTGATCGAGCGGATGCTCGCCAAGGACCCGGCCGACCGCTACCAGACTGCCGAGGAGGTGAGCCAGGCGCTGGTCGATGCGCTGCCCGGCGCCGCACGCGACGAGCTGCACGCGCGACGTGGCATCGCGGCCGCAATGCTCCGTGTGCTCATGAGTCTGGGCGTGCTGGCCGTGCTCGGGCTCATCGGGTTCACCGTGCTCTCGCGGGGGCCCCGCCTCTCCGTGAGCGCCCCGGTCCCCGACAGCGTGCTCCAGATCCTGCGGCGCCAGCGGGCGCTGCCGCCGGGCGACGTGGCCCTGTACGTGTTCGCGCCGCGCGGCGCGGAGGATACGACCCTGCTGCTGGTGGCGCGTCGGGTCGTGAGCATCGTCACCCCGCACGGGGCGCGGGTGTATCCCCGGGACAGCGTGCGCGCGCGCTACCGGCTCAACCTGAGCGGCGGGCTCGTGCTGCGGATGATCCTCAGCGTACCGCGGGCGCGCGAGGATACGGCGTTTCGCCGCCTGTCGGTCCGGGACGTGTACGAGATGACGCCGCGCCTGCGGCAGCTCCGCGTCAGTCCCTGAGGCGCCGGGAGCGGGTGAAGAGGCGCGTGGAGACGCCGTACAAGTCCACGGCGTCGATGCGGCCGGCATCGCCGGGCGCCGTCGCCACGAGGCCCGCGAGGTCCTGGGAGCCGAGCGAGACACCCAACGCCAGACCGGCGCGTGCCAGCGCATGGTCGGTGTCGAGGCGGGCGAGCACTCCGACCGGGACGTGGGTCCCCGCTCGCAGCGTGGCTCGCAGGCCGAACGCGTAGCCCAGCACGCCCCCCGACGTGAAGCGACCATCGGCCGAGAGCGCGGCGCGCGCATCCCACAGCCGCAGCGTCGCGCTCGGCACGTAGGTGATGGGGAGCGTGGTGCCCCGCACGATCGGGCGCCCCACATTCTGGATCACGCCGCCCAGGGTGAGCGAGGCCCCGGGGTCGTACACTACCCCGAGATCCCAGCCGCTGGCCGACGCACCAGCTCCGCGGTACAGTGCGGCGGCGACGCCACCCGCGAGCCCCGCGCGTCCCGCGGCGTAGCCGATGCGATACGTATGGCCTCGCGCCCCAGCGTCGAACACGTCGCGCTGATACCCGAACGACAACCCGCGCGAGCTGAGGCCGAGCGTGAGCTGGCGCAGCCGGCCAGCCGCACCGGGGTCCCGCACCGTGAGGTCGAGATGCAGCGATGCTGCCTCGAACCGGCCAGAGCCTGCGGGGTTTACCCACACCGCGCGCGCATCGGTCACGTCACTCGGGTGCAGGTACAGCGTGGCCCGATTCGGCACCGCCTGGGCACCCGCCACGGCAGGAACAACGAGCCACAGGAGCGACAGCCCGCCCATCCGCCGAGGGCTGCGCACTACGGCAGGACCGAGACCGCGGTGTGGGCGACTTGGACCACCGGCACGGAGACTCCCTGCACCGGCAGACGGACGGTGAGGGCGGTCGAATCCCGCACCTCGCCGGCCAGGTAGCGGCCGTCGGCGGTGAGAAAGGCCGTGCCGGTCGCAGTCCCCTCGCCCGACAGCTCGTAGGGTTGACCCGCGTTCTTCCCGCTCCCGATGACGTGGTAGGTCTGACTGGTCTCCACCCGCAGGCCGGGCACGCCGGCGCGGTCTTCCCACGTCGACGCGCTCGCGTGAATGGTCGCGCGCCGAGAGCTGGTGGCATCGCCGGCCTTTTGCGTGGTCTCCACCGTGTCGGCCCAGGTGGCGCCGGGCTTGACCCCGTCCGCCGGGAGGCGTGGCAGGAAATCCCGGAAGTTGCCGAGCAGCTGGGCCACGGACTGGGCGAGCGCGCTGTCGGACGGCACGGCGTTCACGAACTCGCCGCGCCGCGCCACGCGACCGGCAAACACGAGCTTGCGCACCTTGACGATGTTGTCGGCGACCGGCGCCGGCGTACCGGAGTCGGCCACGATCGAATCGACGCTGAAGGTCGTCGGGTAGCCGACGCTGTCCGCAGGGCCGGTGATCGCCATCGTGACGAAGATACGGGCGCCGAGGGTCTGCGCCTGCACCTGGTCGCCCAGGGTCTGTTTGATGTGGAGCTGCCGGTGCACGAGATAGCGCTGGGCGCCGGGCCCGTAGCGTACGCTCGCGGACGCGGAGGCAGGCGGGGGCGATGGCGGCGGGGGTTGGATCGGAGCCGCGGCTGAGGTGGCAGGCGCCGGTCCCGCCGCCGGTCCGGCCCTGCCCGAGGCGCAGGCGCCGGCAAGCACGCTCGCCACGAGCAATCGCCGCAGGGTCATGGGGAGACGCGCTCGCCCTTCGTCCGGCCAAACACGGCCACCATCTCGCTGCCTTCACTCGCGACGCGCAGCAGCTTCCAGCCGCGCTTGCGCATGTCGGCGCGCCATCCGATGAGCTTTTCCCACTCTTGGGCGGTGGTGCGGAACACCCGCAGATCCGCGACCTGTTCCCACTGCGCCGGGTAGGGCTTCGAAGGCGAAGTCATAGGGAGGAGGGCGGTAGGGCCATAAGCCGAGTTCTGTTTGCCCGCCGTAGCGGGGCAGATGGTCATCTCTCTGGGGCGGCTGTCGCCAGCCACCTCACGCGGCCTACCCGCAGCTCAGGCGACCCGGGCCGGGTCTCGCTGCTTACTTGGCCTTGCTCCGACTGGGGGTTACCGTGCCACGCCTGTTGCCAGGCGCGCGGTGGGCTCTTACCCCACCGTTTCACCCTTACCCTTGGATAAAGGGCGGTCTGTTCTCTGTGGCCCTTTCCGTCGCCTCGCGGCGCCCAGGAGTTACCTGGCAGTCTGCCCTGTGGAGCTCGGACTTTCCTCGGCACGCCACTCCAGCCGACATGCCGCGACCATCACGCCCTACCGCCACCCAGCATCAAAGCTACGGGCTCCGGAAGGGTCGGCACAAGGCTAGCGCGCCAGCCGCCGCAGCAGGCGGCCCAAGCTATCGAGCGACACGCGCTTCCCCAGCCCGGGTGCTTCGTCGGGGGCGAGCCAAAAGCCGTCGTTCTCCTCGAACACCAGGCGCTTCAGGCTGGTCCAGTCGCGGGCGGCCAGCGCCGCCGGCGGCAGGGCCACGGCGTGCGCGAGGTTGAGGCCACCACCGCGGTACAGCGCCAGCAGCCGGCGTGTGCGCAGCTCCGGCGTGAACAGGAGCAGCGGCCGGTCGGGGAGGGCGAACCCGCGCAGCAGTCCCAGCGTAAACCAATCGCCCGGCGGCTGGGGCAGGCGGAACGCGAAATAGACGTCGCGCCGCTGCTTCAGGATCCGGTCGCGCAAGGCCGCGGCCCGTGCGGCGACTTCGTCTTCCAGGGCGCGGTAATAGCGCGACAGCAGCCCGGCGTCCCGCAGCGCGGCGTACCGGGCCCGGGACGGCAGCGAGTCGAGCTCCGCTCGATTGCCGAAGCCGGCGATGCCGCGGCGCCACGCGGCATCGCAGAACTCCTGGCCCATTGAGTAGCCGCGCGGGCCGTCGATGTCCAGGCCGAGGGCGATGACCAGGGTGCGCTGCTCCGCCGCCAGGCGCCCGAGCGCGGCGTAGGCGCCGGAGAGTCCCTCGGCCCACAGCGCCGAATCGAGCGCACATGGGGCGGCGAGCCCCTCGCCGCGTGCCCCGCGCGACGAGTCGGCGGGATTGCGGCGGGCGTGCCCGTAGTCGAGCACCGGAATCCATGCGACGCTGGTCGGCTCGAGGCGGCCCACCGCGGCCGCCCAGGCGCGCCGCACGGCGTCCCGCTCCTCCCAGCGCGCGTGTGCCGAGTCCGCTGCCGCCGGGTCGGCATCGCCTGCCACCAGATTGAACCCGCCGACGTCCAGCAGCGTGACGAGTGAATCGAGCGAGGCTCCGGGCCGCACGACGTGGCGCCCGTCCCGCGACGGGAGGAGCGGGGTCCAGAGGAGGCGCATCCCCTGCTGCCGCAGCCATTCGGGAACGCTGGTCGGGCGGTCGAGCTTGGGATCGGGGACGAGCGGCAGTGCTATCGTGTCCACGCCGACCGGCGGCACGAGCGGCGGCGGAACGAGCTCCACCGGCACCGGCGCTTGTTGCAGCGCGACCGGCACGCCGCGCCCGGCAGGGGGCACGTGCGCCCACTCCGCGGGCCGGCGCGTCCAGCGCGCCAGCGCGGTGAGGAACCCTCGAGTTCGCTCGAGCGCGTCGGGCTGCTGCAGTGGAGCAGTGGTCGGCCGGAACTGCGGCCCGAGGGCGCCGAGCGCGTGGCGGCTGATGACCAGCACCAGCCCCTCCCCCACGCGCGCCGCCGCCACGACGCCGGCGTCCCCGCGGGGCGACGGGGTCCGGGGGGGTCGTGGCGCCCGCACGAACGCGTGGCCCGACGTCACCGCAAGCAGCGCCGAATGATCGCGCACGGTGATGACGTTGTTCCGGTCCAGCGGGAAGGACTCGTACACCTCGCCCAGCGGCGAGCCGAGCGGCTCGTCGCCGACCGTGCGCGCCTCCGCCCACGGCTGCGGCCGGCCGGTGGTCGTGAGCGCACGGGTGGTCGTGTCTTCCAGCAGCCGGTCGCCGATCGAGATCCCGGTCCCCAGGAAGTCGAGCCAGCGATTGGTGGTCCAGCGGTCGAGGTACCCCTCGCCGTCGGCGTCATAGCCCAGCACCGCCACGCCGCCGCGCAGCACCCACTCGGTGAGCAGCGCGAGGTCGCCGGCCGTGAGGGCATCGGACGGTGCCTCCGGCTCACGACCGAGCAGGAACAGGAGCACCCGGTAGCGGCCGAGATCGGCACGCGCCAGGTGCGGATAGAAGCGGCGGTATTCGACGTTGTACCCCTCGGCGCGCCATGGCTGGACCGTGCCGTTCAGGAGGGCGGGCTCCGACAGGGCGAGGTCGAGCACCAGCAGGCGCCGCGCCTGGGGTTGGCAGGCGCACAGCAGCAGCACGGCGGTGAGCCGGACGGATCGCATCCCGTCAGTGTAGCGGGCGCCGCGCGCCCGGGCCAGCCGTCACCCGGCTGCGGCGAAGCGGGCGAGCGCGTCGCGCATGTCGCGGGCCCGCTGCCAGCGCTCGGCACGCGGCTTCACCAGCGCGCGCGCCAGCACCGCGGCGAGGTCCTTCGGCACGTCGCGTCGCACGCTGCGCACATCGGGCGCGGGCCGGTGCTGATGCATGTCGAGCACGGCTGCGGCGCTGACCGAAGAGAAGGGCGGCCGGCCCGCCAGGCTCTCGAACAACACCACGCCGAGCGAGTACAGGTCGGTGCGCCCGTCCACGTCGGGAGCGCCTTCCACCTGCTCCGGGCTCATGTATTCCTCGGTGCCGACCACAAAGCCACTCCGGGTCACGCGGTCGTCGCCCGAGGTCGCGATCGCGCGCGCGATCCCCAGATCGACGAGGACCGCACCCGCGGGCGACAGCACGATGTTGTCGGGTTTGATGTCGCGGTGCGCGATGCCGTGCGCGTGCGCGTGCTCGAGCGCGCCCAGCGTCTCGACGGCCATTCGCGTGGCGTCCGGGACGGGCTGCCGGGGCGCGCGGCGCAGCGTCTGGCGCAGATTCTCGCCCGGTACGTACGGCATCACGTACCAGAGGAGGTAGTCCGCCTCTCCGCTGTCGATCACGCGGGCGATATGCGGGTGGTTGAGCTGCGACGCGTAGCGGATTTCACGCAGGAAGCGGTCGGCGGCGACCGAGACGGCCAGCTCCGGATGCAGCACCTTGATGGCCACGTCCGCGCCGCTCGCGTCCCGGCCCGAGAAGATGCACGCGTTCCCGCCCCGGCCCACCGCCGCGATCACGCTGTAGCGATCGCCCAGCGCCTTGCGGACCCGCTCGATCAGATCGCGTCCCGACATGCCGTTCCGTCCCGTCCCCCGACGCCGCACGCTCCCGGCCGTGGGTACGAGCTAACAATACGACCCGGGCCGGCGGGCGCTAGATTGCCCCGGCGTGAGGCTTGAAGCGGTCCAGGGGGACATCACCCAGCAGGCGGTGGACGCGATCGTCAACGCCGCGAACACCACGCTGCTGGGCGGCGGGGGTGTGGATGGGGCGATTCACCGCGCCGCGGGTCCGGGGCTCCTCGAGGAGTGCCGCCGCATCGGTGGTTGCCCGACCGGGGAGACCCGGATCACGCGGGCGTACCGGCTGCCCGCGCGCTATGTGATCCATGCGGTGGGGCCTGTTTGGAGTGGCGGCAGGCGTGGCGAGCCCGAGCTGCTGCGCGGCTGCTATGAGAGCGCCCTCCGGCTCGCCGGCGAGCACGGGCTCGTGTCGATCGCATTCCCGTCCATCAGCACGGGCGCGTATCGCTACCCGATCGAGCAGGCCGCGACCATCGCCGTCGAGACCGTGCGCCAACGGGTGCGCGAGCCGGGGCCGCTCGACCTCGTGCGGTTCGTATGCTTCAGCGCGGGAGACCTGGAAGTGTATCGGCGGCTCCTAGGCGCTTGAGCGCCGCGCGCGCCGCCGCACCGTAGGGCGCCCACTCCTTGCCCGTCCCCACCGCCGCGACGAATCGGTACGTCGCGATCGCGCTGGCCCGGTCGCCCGCCCGTTCCGCTTCGCTCGCCCGCTTGAGGAGGTTGTCGAGTGTCGTTGGATCGCGATATACCACGCCCGGATCGCGCCGCACCTGCTCGGCGAATCGAAAGAACCACGCCGCGCCGGCGGCGCCGAGTACGACGGTCGCACCGGCGAGCACCACCCCGAGACGCCGGGCCCGCCGCGGCGGCGTGACCGGGGCGTCAGGTGGCATCCGTCAGCCGGACGACGGCTCCCGCCGTCGCCTCCGTCACGAGCGCCATGAACTCGTAGTCGAGTGTCGCATCGGTGTCGCTTCGCTGGTGGTAGTGCGGGTTCCGTAGAAACGCCGTGTCGGTGAGCATGAGCGACGGGTAGCGTGCGTCCCAGAAGGACGCGTTGTCCGAGAGCCGCGTGAGCGGCAGGAGCCAGCCGCGCAACCGGGTTCGGTAGGGGACGAGGGGCAGCTCGGGCACGGCGGCCCGGGCGGCCGCGACGAATCGGTCGAGCAGCTCGCGCGAGCGCGCGTCGCCCACGGCGGCGAGGAAGTCGCCCGTGCGCGGGACCTCGATCCCGAGGAGCGGCGGAACGGTCTGGGCGCCCGGCGTGGGGTCGCGGTAGCCGACCATCTCGAGGATCAGGGCGCCGGCCAGCTCGTCGCCCCGCGCCCGCCGGGCGCGTGCGAACGCCTGACTGCCGACGCGGTAGCGGCCGGTGACGGTCTGGAGCTCCTCCAGGTCGAGGCCCACGAATTCGATGCCGGCGCTCGGGCGTCGCCCGGCCAGGAGCCGGGCGCACTCGAGCAGCGCGGCGACGCCGCTCGCGTTGTCGTCGGCCCCGGGCGTGTGCGCCGTGGAGTCGAAATGCGCGCCCACGACCAGCCGGGGACGGCGCGGGTCGCTGCCGCGCACCACGCCGACCACATTGTGGTACGTGCGTCGTCGAAACGAGAACGGTGCGAGCTGCGCGTCGAGGCCGAGGGCGGTGAGCTCGCGCGCGATATAGTCGCGGGCCGCGCGGTGGCGCTCCGGTGCCGCGACGGGGTGGCGCACCCCTTCCAGCGCGAGCACGTGACGCCGCAGCCGTTCGGCGAGAGTCGCCCGTTGACCGGGGGTTGAGGCGACGCGGCCCGCCTCGGGGCGCGCGGCGCCCTGCCCCGACCCCGCTTGAGCCGACGTTGACCCCTCCATGTTAGCCTCGTACCCGCATGGTGACCGTGTGCACCGTCCTCCCGCCTCCCGAGCGGCCGCGCCTCGATGCCGCCGCGGACGGCTGCTTTGCGACGCTCCACGCCGCATCGTTGCGCGACGCATTGCGTGCCGCGCGCCGGAAACGGGTCGACGCGCTGGTCCTGTCGGTCCATGCGTGCCGTGGGGAAGAGCTGCCGGCGGTCGCCCGTTTCGTGCGCGAGTTTCCGGCGATCCCTGCCGTGGCGCTCGTGTCGCGCCACGACCGCGATGCCTCCGAGACGCTGCTGCGCCTGGGCGCCACGGGCATCCGCGCCGCCGTGGACTGCTCCGAGCCGGCCGGGTGGCGGCGGCTGCGCGATCTCGTGGGACACCCCGCGTCGCCGGTGGCGGCACGCATCCTCGCCCGCGTCGTGCCGGCGCTCGCCGGCGCGACCGGCGACGTGCGCGCGTTCTTCGAGGCGATGGCCCGGCTCGCGCCGGTGCTCGGCACCGTGCGGCGGCTGGCGCGCCATCTGCGCATCTGCCCGAGCACGCTCATGTCCCGCTTCTACCGCGAGAGCCTCCCGTCGCCGAAAACCTACCTGGCCGGGATGCGGCTCGTGCACGCGGCGTATCTGTTCGGCAATCCCGGGTTGTCGGTGGGCGACGTGGCGTACCGTCTCGATTACTCGTCGCCCCAGAGCCTGGGGCGCCACCTGAAGGCCATGCTCGGCGTCACCGCCGGCGAGTTTCGCCGCCGCTTTCCCTTCGACGTGGCGCTCGAGCGTTACGTGGACCTCCTGATCACCCCGTACCGGGACACCCTGCGCGCGTTCTGCCCACTCAACGCGGGCCTGTGGGACCAAGGACTGAACGTGACTCGCGTGTCCCGGGCGGGCTAAACCCCGGGGCCACGCCCCGCGTCAGTCCGCGGCAGCGCGTCTCACCGGGCCCTCCGGGGCGGGCTGGTCGCGGCCGAGCACCGAGAAGCGGGCGATGCTCGCGCGCAGCCGCTCGGCGAGCTGCGCCAGTTGTTGCGACGTCGCCGTCAGGTCGCCCATCGACGTGATCTCGGCCTGCGTCGCGGCCGCCGCCCCGTCGGCGCTCTGCGACGACGCGCTCGAGATCGCCGCCACCTGCTGGAGCGACTGCGCCAGCTGCGCCAGGCGCTGCGCCTGGCTGCGCGACACCTCCGCCGTCGCGTTCACCAGGTCGCCCACGAGCTCGATGCCCTGGTGCAGCTCCTGGAGGGCGCTGTCCGCTTCCGCGGCGACGGCCCCGATGTCGCGCACCTTCGCTTCCCCCGACTGCATGGCCCGCGCGGCGGCGTCGATGCCGGCGCGCAGCTCGGACACGAGCTCGGCCACCTCACGCGCCGACTTCCCCGCCTCCGCGGCGAGCGCCCGCACCTCGTCCGCCACGACGGCGAACCCTTCCCCATGCTCCTCGGCCCGCGCCGCCTCAATGGCGGCGTTGAGCGCGAGCAGATGTGTCTGGCGTGCGATCCGCGCAATGGTCTGCGCGAACACGCCGATCCGCTCCGACATCCCCGACAAGCCCGCCACCGTCGACGCCGTGGCGCGCACTTCCTCGCCCACCGTGCGGAGCGTCTGGCTGGCGCGCGCCACGCGCTCGCGGCCCCGCTCTGCGGCCGCCACCAGGCGCCCGGCATCGGCCTGCATCAGCTCCGCCCGCACGCGCAGCGCCTCCGCCTGGTCGGCGGCCTTGACACTCTCGCCGCGCGCGCCCTCGGCCATGTCGCGCTGCTTGCCCAGGTCCCCCGCCAGCTGTTGGGCCGTGTGCGTTACGGTCTCCGATGTCGCGTGCAGCTCCTCCGCCGAGGCCGCGAGCTCCTCCGCGAACGCCGCGACCTCATCCGCTTCCCGCTGCACGGTGGAGATCGTGCCGCCGATCTCCTCGATCATCTTGTTGAAGCTCTTCTCCAGGAACCCCAGCTCGTCGGACTCGAGCGCGGCGGCGCGCACGGCGAGCAGGCCGTGCTCGGCTTCTCCCATGATGCTGCGCGTGCGGCGGATGCGCTGGATCAACGTGGCCGGGATCTCCTTCAGCGTCATGGCCACGACCATCAACGTGACTGTCTCGAGCACGGGCCCCGTGGCCAGCGCGGCATCGCCGCCGTACAGCGCATAGTGTGTCTGGACGGCGGCGAGGTACGCCAGGGCCGCGGTGAGGACGAGGAAGTTGCCGACGGTGTGCCCCTGGTCGAACGCGTAGGGCAGCACGGAGATGAGGAAGGCGACCACGAAGCCACCGTGCCCGAACCAGACGATCAGCACGGCGACGAGAGCGACGTCGAGCAGGGCGAGCGCGTAAATCAGCCACCAGCGGTACCAGCCGCGCTCGTTGATCATCCCGAGCAAGGCGTTGAGGATCAGGCCGCCGCCCGCCACCAGGACCATCGTCCCGGGCCGCGTCCGTACCGCTCCGACCGCCCATCCGATCAAGCCGAGGACCAGTCCGGTGCCCACGAGCCACCAGCGGCGGCGCAGGCTGCGCGCGATGGTCTCCAAATCCTTGAGGCGCTGCTCGAGACCCGTGGCGTCGTCCTTCCAGCCGCGAATCTTCGACGCCAGTGACGACCGGTCGGCCGTGCCGGCCCGGACGGTCACCTGGTCAGCTCCCTGCCGCATGATCGCGCACCTCGATCAGCATCATACACCGGGCCCCGCCCCGCACAAGGCGCCGGGAGCCCGTGTCTCGGGACGAGTCAGTGTGCGCCGTAATGAGCCAGGAGCGGCGCGGGCCGCACGCGATTCCAGGCTCGCCGGCGGCGGACGCGTCGGGGCATGAGTAATGCGCGAGCCCCAACCGAAGCGACGGTTTCACTTTGCCCTGGAGGTACGATGCGAAATCATGTGACCACATTCTGTGTGATCGCGACCACCCTGGTGGTCGCCGCATGCACCGAGGGGACGGGTTCGCGCGGCATAGCCCCGGTCAGCCTCGCGCTGTCGAGCGGCGCGAGCGCTACGGCCCCGGCCGCGCCCCAGGCGGCCGCGAGCGAGACCTTCACCGACAGCACCAACACGCTGGTGATCTCGAGCGTCGAAGTCGTGCTGCGTAAGGTGGAGCTCAAGCGGGCAGAGGCGGCGGAGACAGCCGGATGTGCCATGAGCACGTCCGGTATCACAGCGTCTGACGACGGTCAGTGCGACGACGACAACGGCCAGGGCGATGAGCTGGAGGCGGGGCCAGCCCTGGTGGATCTGCCGCTCGGCGGCATCGAGCGAACATTCACGGCGGACGTCCCCGCCGGAACCTTCGACGCGCTCGAGTTCCAGATTCACAAACCGAGCAGCGACGGTGATGCCGCCGACCAGGACTTCCTCAAGGCGCATCCCGATTTCGCCGGGATCAGCATTCGGGTGAAGGGCACGTTCAACGGCGCCGATTTCACCTACACGAGCGATCTCAGCGTCGGCGAGGAGTTGCGGTTCGATCCGCCGGTGGTAGTCACAGCCGGGACGCCGGCCTCGGTGACGATCAAGCTCGACCTGAACGGCTGGTTCCGGAGCGGCAGCACGCTGGTCGATCCTGCGACCGCGGCCAAGGGCGCCGAGAACGAGAACCTGGTGCGTGACAATATCCTCCGGTCGTTCCACGCCTTCCAGGACAACGATGAGGACGGGATGGACGACGGGCACGAAGGTCACGACGGCGGGCACTGACCCGCCCCTGGCGCGGTTGGTGAGGAGGCGGCGCGTGGCATGCGCCGCCTTCTTTAGTTGGTCCCTCTACTTGATGAGGGCAGCGATCTCCGCCGCCGCCGGTCCCGCGCCGAGTCCCCGATACAACGCGACCGCCCGCTCGCGGGCGGCGCGCGCTCCGCCGGCGTCGCCGAGCGCCTCCAGGGCGGCACCGAGATCTCGTTCGATCTCGGCCAGCGTGTGGGCGCTTCCCTGCCCCCGCGCCAGCTCGGCTGCCCGTCGGAGCACCGTCGCCGCGCCAGCGTCGTCGCTCCGCCCCCGCGCCACGGCGGCCTCGAGCCGCCAGACCTCCGCCAACCCGACGGGATGCTGCAGCCGCTCGTAAATGGCCGCGGCCCGCGCCAGCTCGACCGCCGCGAGCTCCACGTCCCCCTGCACCAGGTGCAGCTCGGCGCGTCCGGTGAGCGCGAGGGCGGAGAGGGCCTCGTCCCCGAGCTGCTCCGCCAATCGTACCGCTTCCTCGGCCGCGGCCAGAGCGCCGCCGTAATCTCTCAGGGCGCGCCGGCTGATACCGATATTGTGCTGCGTCTCGGCCATGCCACGTCCTAGCCCAGCTTGCTGGTATGCGGCCAGGGCCAGCTGGTAGCTGGCGAGCGCCTCGCGCCACTCGCCGCGGAGATTCGCGATGATCCCGAGGTTGTTGAAACACCGGGCCTGTGCCGCGTCGTCGTCCAATGCCCGGGCGAGATCGAGCGCCGCCGCGACATGCGACTCGGCGCCGTCCACGTCCCCCCCCTCCAACGCGATGGCGCCCTGGTAGCTGCGCGCCCGCAGCTCGGCGTGACGCTCCCCTCGCTCGCGCGCGACCGCGAGGGCCGCCGCCGCCCACCGGCTCGCATCGCGATGCGCGCCCAGCCGCCCGTGCGCCTCCGCCGCGAGCAGGGCAAACGGTGTCCGGGTCGCGATCGCCTCCGGCGGCAGCCGCTCGAGCCGGTCCAACACTTCCCGGTGGCGGCCGCGCTCGGCCAGAGCGCGCAACTCGGCGAGCAGCGCCGCCTCGTCGGGCAGGGAGGTCAGCACGGTGCGTCCCTCATCCCCTACCAGGCGACGGCGTACTGGGAGAACCGCAACACATCGGCGTCGAACTGCTCGAGCTCGACCGACTTCACCGCCGCCATCTGGAACCAGACGGAGTCGGGGGGCTCGCGCCGCCACAACGACAACACTCCCTCGATGTCCGCGTCGCTCGAGTCGACGCTGCCGTCGCCGTTGAAATCCGGATCGGCGTAGTGGTACTCCACTCTCAGGCGCGCGGGATCGCTGGGATTGAACTGGAGGCCCGACGGCTGAAAGTCGAACTGGAACCGCTTCGGGTCGATGACCGTGACCGTGATCTGGATCGAGTCGCCGGCCGCGAAGGGCGTGCCGTCGGGTT
>DATDFC010000110.1:0-18019 GCA_036522815.1 Gemmatimonadales bacterium
GCCCCGACCTGGTCCTGCATCAGCGAGATGAGCGGCGACACCACGAGCGTCAACCCGGCGGTCATGAGAGCGGGGAGCTGGAAGCAGAGCGACTTCCCCGCCCCGGTGGGCAGCACGGCGAGCACGCTCCGCCCCGCCAGCAGCGGGCCGAGCACTCTGAGCTGATGCACGCGGAACGCCGGATGGCCGAACCGGTCCCGCAACAGCACCCGGGCCGTGGCCAGCCCGCCCCGAAACGGAGAAGCCCCCGGAGGCATGGGCTGCCAACTAAAGCGGGCCCCGAGCGATGTGCGGGGCCCGACGCATGCGAGCAGGGGCGAAAAACTACGCGACGGACGAGGGCGTCAGGCCTTGTCGCTCCAATCCACGCCGTAGCTCCGGCCGCACTCCTGGCAGGTCACTTCCCCGGGACGTCCCGGCACGTGCTGGCGCTTGTGGCAGCCCGGGCAGACGAGATGGGGCTCGTGCACCACGCTCCACGCCTTGGGGCGGTCATTGCGGATTTCCAGGGTGTCCTTCGGCACGCGGATCTCGACGCGGTTCACGTCGAGCACCACCCAGGGCTGGCCGGGCTCCTCCACCACCCGGTACCAGGCCCCGCGCCGCAGGCCTTCTTTTTCCGCACGATCTCCTCGGCTGCGAGCCCACCCCTTCTCGCCCATGCGCGTCACTCCGCTTCCTCGGTTGTCCGGTCCCGCACCAGCACGAGGATTGCCGCCTGCGGGACGACCAGATACTTGGAGCCTTCGAACGTGATTTCCACCGCTGCTTTGCGGAAGAACAGGGCGTAGTCGCCCACGCCGGCCTGCATCGGCAGGTACTTGACGTCGGGTCCGTGAATCTTCCACGGCTCGTCGTCCATGCTGGCTGGCTCGGTCATGGGCGTGCCGGGCCCCGTGGCGATGATGCGGCCTCCCTGGACCTGGCGGGCCTCGACCGCCGTGGGCGGCAGGTACAGCCCGACGTTGGTGCGCTCCTCCCCCTCTTCGGGGGCGATCAGCACGCGGTCCCCGACGACGATCAACCGCTTCGGCGCCTTGTCCGGCATGGGGCTCAGTATACCACTTCCCAGGCTGTACCGGGGACCCCGACCGGGGCGCGCTCGGGTTCACGTGCCGGAAACGTGATGTGGATCACGCGCACCGCTTGACAGGACAGGGCGCCGCGCTATTAATGCGCGCCTGTATTGCACCTCCCGCGGCGTCGCCGCGACGCCATCCTGGCGGCGTCGCCCGGCGGCGGCCGCACTTCCGATTCCGCATCCCAGCGAGGGCACAGCCATGCAAGGCCCACTAGGCACCGCCCAGACCGAGCAATGGAGCTGGATTCTCCAGACCGTCTGGGGGTGGGTCTGGGGCGGTCTCTCCTGGATTATCGTCTGGCAGGCATTCCTGTTCCGGTTCGTGGTCAGCGGCAGCTCGTTTTGGGAGGCGTTCTTCAAGTTCATCTTCCTGTTCTTCCCGACGACCGTGCTGGTGGCGGGCGTGTGGGGCACGATGGTGTCGCTCTATACGATCCCGTTCCGCTCTGGACGCGGCCGCTTCCTCGCGTCGCTGCTGATGTCGTGGTGGGATGTGGCGCGCATGGCGTGGTTCTATTGGTTCGGCCTGGTGCGATTCATCGTCGTGTTCATCGGTTCGATATGGGGCCTGCTGCGGCTCGCTGTCAGCCTGTTCTGGCGAACCCTCAAGAACCTGGTCACGTCGCCGTTCGCGCTGCTCGATTCGACCTCGCGCCAGCCCGGCGTGCCGTGGATCGCGTTCGTGTTGCTCGTGTTCTGGTCCGCCATCGAGGCCACGATCTTCACGTTCACGCTGCGTCCCACCATGGCCGAGCTGCTGGCGGACCTGACCGGATACGCGGTGAACCCCCTGGCGCTGGTCCTGCTGCTATGGTTCTTCCTGTTCATCATCATCGGCGGCAGCTTCGCGTGCATCCAGGTGCTGAACGAAGCGATCAGGACCCGGGCCGTGGGGCAGATCGTGTCGATGGTCCTGGTTGAAATCACCGTCGCCTTGTTCGAGGTGCTGTTCCTGTACCGGGAGCTGATCGATGCGATCACCCCGTGGCTCGCCCAGCAGGGATTTCAGCTCGGCATCGTGGGGACACTGGGGTTGGCCTTCCTCGGGTGGACGGGCGTGCGCGGCATGACGTGGTTCCTGTTCGGGCGCTTTGGCACGCCGGCGCTGATCTCGATCCTCGGACGACAGGCCATGGAAGGGGTGGGTGCGGCGCGTGCGGCCGTGGCGGCGGATGCGGAGTTCTGGCGCGGGCCGATCAACGCCCTCAAGGCCGAGCACGAATGGTTCAAGAAGGAGGCCCAGCACCTGGTCGAGCTGCTCACCCTGCCGGTGCTGCAGCTGCTCGCCGCCGGGTTCAACTTCGGCGCGGTCGTGATCCTGGGTAAGCCGCATTTCACGCTGCCGTTCCGGTCGCTCGAGCAGGTGCTCACGAGCACCCCGTTCGTGGGCGGCAAGACGGCCGAGGGAGGTGCGATATGAGGCGCCGGGTCGGGGTCTTGGTGGGTGCCCTGAGTCTGCTGGCGTGCGCGCCGTCGGAGCACGCGGGGCCGCCGCGCTCGACGCTGGTGATCGGCCTCGACATCAGCGGCTCGTTCCGTCGCAACCCGGCCTTCGCGGGAGCGATTGAGTTCGCGTCGATTTACATCTACGGTCACCTGAACGGGGTCGGTGGACTGGGGCAGAACACGGCGATCTTCGTCGGCGAGCTCGGGGGTGAGCGGCCCGGCCAGGCCAAGGTGTTCCACCCAATCCAGGATCTCACGGGCCTGTCGCCTGAGCAGATCGCCGCCAACCTGCGGGCCTGGTTCCCGCAGGAAGACCCGATCACCGACTTCAATGCCTTCTTTCAGCGCGCCGCTACACACGTCCGGCGCAACAATCTGGCCCTCGCGCCGTTGAACGTCGTGCTGTTCTCGGACGGCGAGCCGGATTTCCCGAGCGCCGCCCGTATGACGCCCGAGCAGAAGTACACCCGCATCGACCTGACCCCGCTGGAATACCTGGCGCGCAACGTGACCGTGCGCTTGCTCTACGCCTCCCCACCCATCGCCCAGCTGTGGGAGAAGCGCGTGCCGCGCAAGCGCGTGCGACTGTGGACCCAGGACGCGGACGTGATGCGCGGCTGGCGCCGCCACGTGCTGGACGGAGTGTCGATGGAGAGGCAGGACTCCCTCTGGTCCTGGGTGCGGAACGTGGTGGACGTGCGCGTGGCGCGGGAGAAGGTGCTCTAAAGGAGGTTGTGGAGGTTGTGAAGGTTGTGGAGGTTCTGGAGGCGGTAACCTCCACAACCTCCAGAACCTCCAGATCCTCCACAACCTTGCGTCAAGCGCAGTACTCGTCGAACGCCGCCGTCAGATCCGCCGCGATGTCGTGCGCCGGCCGTCCCTCGATGTTCTTCCGCTCGAGCATGAAGACCAGCTTGCCATCCTTGAACAGCGCCATCTGTGGGGACGACGGGGGATACCCGGTGAAGTAGCTCCGCGCCCGCGCGGTGGCGTCCGCGTCCTGGCCGGCGAACACGGTCAACAGCCGCTCCGGGCGATGCGCGTGTTGGATGGCGAGGGTAGCGGCGGGGCGGGCATTCCGGGCGGCGCAGCCACACACCGAGTTCACGACGACGAGCGTGGTATCGTGCGCGGTCGCCAGGGCCGTGTCGACCTCGGCGGGCGTGCGCAGCTCCTGGAAGCCGATCCGCGTCAGCTCCTCGCGCATCGGCTGCACGAGACGGGGGTCGTAGAGGGGGACGTTCAAGCTTGCCATGGGCTCCTCGAATCGCAAAGTGACTTCCCGTGAATCATAATTGGGTGAGGCGGGGACCGCCTCCCCCGCGCCGCGATGAGGAGCGTCGCCCATGCGAGTGCTGATCGTCGAGGATGATCCCGAGCTCGCCGCGCTGTTGCGCGACGGGCTGCGCGCGCAGCGTATCGACCCGACGGTCGCCGCCACGTTCGCCGCGGGTCGGGAGCAGGCGGCGCTCACGAGCTTCGACGTCATCATTCTCGACGTCCGCCTTCCCGACGGCACCGGGTTCGCGTTGTGCGGCGAGCTGCGGCGCCGGGGCGTGACCACGCCGGTGCTGATGCTGACGGCGCTCGATGCCGTGGACGACCGGGTGCGTGGTCTCGAGGTCGGCGCGGACGACTACCTCACGAAGCCGTTCGCTTTCCGCGAGCTGGTGGCCCGGGTGAAAGCGCTGGCCCGGCGCCGGCCCGTGCTCACGCCGGCGGTGCACCGCGTCGCGGATTTGGAGGTCGACATCGCCGCCCGCCAGGTACGTCGGGGCGGCCGCCCCGTGACGCTCTCCGCCAAAGAGTTCGCCCTCCTGGAGCTGTTGGTCACCCACGCGGGACAGGTGCTCGACCGTGCCACGATCACGGCGCACGTGTGGGACGATAATCACGATCCGTTCACGAACGTGCTCGAAGTGCTGGTACGGCGGCTGCGCCGCAAGATCGACGACGGGTTCGAGCCGAAGCTGATCACGACGCTGCGCGGCGCGGGCTACCGCTTCGGGTCGTGAGCGCACGGTGATGGAGCAGCTCGCACGGCTGCGGCTGCAGCTCACGGCCTGGTACGCCGGCGTGTTGGGACTCGTGCTCCTGGTGCTGGGGGTGGGGCTGTTCCTCACGGTCCGGCGCCAGATGGCTCGACATCTGGACGTCTCGCTGCGCGCCGCCGCGGCCGCGCTCGAGCAGGCGGCGCGCATTCGCGAGACCGAGCGAGCCGCGGCCCACGGCGCCGTGGTCGACGCCGTGGACGAGCTGCACATTCCCGACCGCTCGCTCTACCTGCTCGATGAGGACTTGCATCCGATCAAGCCGGCCGTCCTGCCCGACTGGACCCGGGAGGCCATCCGCCAGGCGGCGCGGGGCGAGCACCCCTACCGCAATCTCGACGCACCGGACGGCCGCGAGCTGCGGGTGTACGCGGAGCGCTTCACGGGGACCACCGGCACGTCGTATGTGGCCGCCGTGGTGGCGGACCGGATGGAGCTCGAAGACGAGTACACGTCGCTGATCGAGGCGTTCGCCGCCGCGGCGCTGGCGGCGCTGGTCCTGGTCGCGGGGGGCGGCTCCATCCTGGTGCGCAAGTCCGCGGCGCCGGTCGAGCGCTCGATGGAGCAGATGCGTCGTTTCATGGCCGACGCGGCCCATGAGCTGCGGACTCCGATCACGCTGCTCCGCACGCGAGCGGAGGTCGCAGGGAGTCAGGAGCGCGAGCCCGCGCGCGACGCGGCCACGCTGCAGGCGATCGAGCGCGAGGCGGCGCGCCTGGGTGAGATCGCGGGGGGCCTGCTCACCCTCGCTCGGGCCGACGCCGGCGAATGGCCGGTGGTACGCGAGACGCTGTACCTGGACGACGCGATCGCCGGAGCGGTCGATGCGACACGCGCCTACGCCGAGCAGCGACGCGTGTTCGTGGAAGTCGGCAGCTTCGAGGAGGCGAAGATCGTGGGCGACCCCGCGCTCGTGCGGCGGCTGCTCCTCATCGTGCTCGACAACGCTCTCAAGTTCACCCCCGCGGGGGGCCGGGTGCGGCTGGACGTGTCGGCCCAAAACGGCCGGGCCGCAGTGGTCGTCAGCGACACCGGCATCGGCATACCGCCCCAGCACCTCCCTCACGTGTTCGAGCGGTTCTACCGCGGCGACCAGGTGCGCCAGGACGTCGCGGGGGGAGGCGCCGGCCTGGGGCTCGCCATCGCGCAATGGATCGCGTCGGTGCACGGCGCGCGCATCGACGTCGCATCGCAGCCGGGCGCCGGTACGCGCGTCTCGATCAGCTTCCCGCTGGCCGCGGGAGCGTGAAGCTCCTGCCCCGCACCGCCACCAGCAGGACCGGTACGGCGAACAGGGTGATGGGCGTCGACAGCGCCAACCCACCGATCACGGCGAGGGCGAGCGGCCGTTGCATCTCGCTGCCCGCCCCGATGCCGAGCGCGAGCGGCAGCAGGCCGAACAGGGTGCAGAGCGTCGTCATCAGAATGGGCCGCAGCCGCACCCGCGCCGCCTCCCGGATCGCGACCTCGAGCGTGACGCCCTCATCGCGCATTCGCAGCCGGGTGAAGTCGAGCAGGATGATGCCGTTCTTGACGATCAGCCCGACGAGCAGGATCAGACCCATGAACGACGAGACGTTGAGTGGCGTGCCGGTGACGAGCAGCAGCGTCATCGCGCCGACGAACGACAGCGGCGCCGCGAGCAGCACCACGAGGGGCTCGACGAACGACTCGAACTGCACGAGCATGACGCCCACCACGCTCGCCGCCGCGAGGCCGAGCACCAGCAACAGGGCCCGGAACGCGGTCTGCTGGCTCGCATACTGGCCACCCAACTCCAGCCGGATGCCGCGCGGCGGCGGGTACCTTGCCAGCACGGCCTTCACGTCTTTCATCACGCTCCCGAGCCCGCGGTCGCCGAGGTCGGCGGTCATCAGGATCATCTGCTGCTGGTTCTCCCGCAGCAGCTCGGCGCGGGTGTCCAGCGGCGTGAAGCGCGCGACCGACGCGACGGGGACGGGCGCGCGGCCGTCGGGCGAGAGCAGCGTGATCGCCCCCAGCCGCAGCGGGTCGAAGCGCACCGAATCGGGGGCGCGGACGCGGACTCCGACGCTGCGGTCGTCCAGGAAGATCTGGCCCGCGTCGACGCCCAATAGGGCGCCGCTCAGGCCCCGGCTGACCGCAGCGGGCGTCAGCCCGACCTTATTCGCCTCGGCGGCATCGATGCTCATCGCCATCTCGGCCGTCGGCTCGCTGACGCCGCTGAACAGGTCTTCGAGGCCGTCGATATTTGCCATCGCGGAGTCGAGGCGGGTCCCGTAGGCTTCGAGGGCGGCGAGGTCGGGGCCGAACAGCTTGATCTCCACCGGGCGCGCGTTGCCGGCGAGGTCGTTCACGACGTCCGACAGGATCTGCACGAACTCGATGCGCATGCGGGGCAGCGCCGCGCTCGTCCGCTCGCGCACCTCATCGATCACCTCGAAGCTCGACCGCTGGCGGCGGCTCTGCGGCTTGAGCCGGACCACATAATCCCCTCGATTCTGCAGCGTCGCGAACAGGCCGAGCTCGGCGCCGGTGCGGCGGCTGGTCCCGTCCACCTCCGGGATGCGCGCCAGGATGCCATCGATGACGCGCAGCTGGCGATCGGTTTCCGGGAGCGCCGTGCCTCCGGGCGCCCAGTAGTCGAGCACGAAGGCGCCCTCATCCATTTCCGGAAGAAACCCGCTCTCGGCGAAGCGGTAGGAGCCGTACCCCGCGGCGGCGAGCGCCACGGCGACGACGACCACGCGCCGTGGATGATCGAGCCCCGCGCCCAGGGCGTGGGTGTAGCGTTCGGCGAGCGCGTCGATGGCGCGGCCGAGACGCTCGAGCGCGGTCGGCGCGGCGCCGGGCACGGGCGCCGCATGCTCCGCGTCGCGCGCCGTGAGGTACCGCTCGGCGAGCAGGGGGATGATCGAGCACGCCAGGACGAGCGACACCAGCACGGCGACCGTGAGCGTGATCGAAAGCGCGTGAAAGAACTGACCGACCACGCCCTGGAGCAAGCCGAGCGGCAGAAAGACGACGACGGTCGTGAGCGTCGAGGTCGTCACCGGCCAGAGCAGCTCCTGGACCGCGTCGCGGATGGCCGCAGTCCGGTCGGCCTTCAGGTCGAGGTGACGGACGATGTTCTCGGTGATCACTACGGCGTCGTCGATGACGAGGCCGATGGCGATCGCCATCGCACCCAGGGTCATCAGGTTGAACGTCTGCCCCAGGAGCGACATCACGAAGATCGTGATGACGAGGGTGAGCGGGATGGACGACGCGCTCACTGCGGTGATCCGTCCGCGGCGCAGGAACAGCAGCAGCACGACGACGGCGAGGGCGGCGCCGATCAGCATCGCGTCCCGCACCGCCTTGACCGCATCGCGCACGAGGGACGCCTGGTCGTACACGGGCTTGAGCCGCACCCCGGGGGGAAGCGTGCTCGCCAGCCCGCGCACCGCGCCCGCGACACTGTCGGCGATCGCGAGGGCGTTGCCGCCCACCTGGCGGGTGATGTTGATCTCCGCCACGGGCTCCCCGTCGCCCGCGATGATGCTCACGCGGTCCTCGGTGCCGGGCGTCACGGTGGCGAGATCGCGCACGCGCAGCCCGTGCCCGACGACGATGCCGGCGATGTCGTCGGCCGCATGCGCCTCGGTGGCGCTGACGACGAGATACTGCTTGTAATCGCCCGGGACACGCCCCACGGCGGCCACGCTGGTCGCGTCGCGGATCGCCGCCGCGAGCTCGTCGAACGTCATCCGTTGCTGCGCCAGGCGCAGCGGATCGGCCACGACCTCGATCTCCCGGACGTCGCTCCCGAGCACGTCCACGCGCCCGACGCCCGGCACGCGCGACAGAATCGGCTTGATCTGATAGCGCGCGATGTCGTACAAGGTCGCCGGATCGCCGCCCTGCACGTTGTAGGACAGAATCGGGAACAGCGACGGCGTCATGCGCTCGACCTGGATGTTCACGCCGGCGGGGAGGTCGGGCACGATCTGGTCGACGCGCGCCCGCACTTCCTGCAGGGCGTTGACCATCTCGGTCGCGGGCGCGAAGTCCACGCTGATCTCGGTTCCCCCCCGGATGCTGCGGGACCTGACACGGGTGACGCCGGGGACGATGCTGGTCGCTTCTTCGATGGGCCGGGTGACACTGAAGAGCTGCTGCCGCGCGCCGAGTGACGTTCCGGTCGCGACGATCGTGACGCGGGAAAAGTTGAGCTCGGGGTAAATGGCCGAGGGGAGGATCGACGCGGCCCACAGGCCCGCAACACCCAGCAGCGTCACCAGCAGATAGACGAGGCGCCGCTGGCGACTGAGGACGTCGAACAGCGTCATCGGGTCGTGGGGAGAGCCGGGGCCGGACTCCGCACGATGTGCGCGCCGTCGGCGACGCCGTACGCCCCGCTCGTCACGACGATCTCGCCCGCCTGGAGCCCCGACAGGATCTCGACTGTGGATTCGCTGCGCCCGCCCACCGTGACGGACCGGGCGTGGGCCACGGATCCCGAATCGACGACGAACACCTGAAACCCCTCCCCGTCGGGCGCGGGAACGAGCGCAGCGACGGGGATCGTGACGGCGCGAGGCGCGATCGCCGTGACGATCCGCGCGAACACCGATTCACCGATCCGCAGTGTCCGCCCGGGACGCCGCACGTGGATGCGGACCGCGACGGCGCGCGAGACGGAATCGACTGCCGCGGCGACACCGGTCACGACACCCGCTGCGAGCGGGTCGCCAGGTGTTGGGTCGCCGGTGCTCAGCGCCACGGAGTCTCCCGCCTGCAGCCGGGCGGCCTCGGCGGGCGACACGTTGCAGACGATGTCGAGCGCCGCGGGATCCGCGATCTGGACGAGCGGCTGGCTGGCGTCGACGGAGGCGCCGAGCACGGCGGTCATGCGGGTCACCACCCCCGCCAGCGGGGCGCGCAGCGTGGCGAGCTGCTGGTTGCGGCGCGCGGTGACCGCGGCCACTTGCGCCTGCGCCAGCTCGGAGGCCGCCTGGTCGGCATCCTTTTGCGGTAGGATCCCCGCCTGCACGAGTCGCACGGCGCGGGCAGAGCTGCGCTGCGCGGCCTCGAGCGCGGTGGCGGCGCTCTGGGCAGCGGCGTCGAACGGCGCACGCTCGAACTCGACGAGCGAATCGCCCTCGCTGACCCGCTGGTCGGCGGCGACGAAAATGCGGGCGACGCGGGTCGGGCCGGGTGCGGCGAGCTCGGCGAAGTGTCCCGGCCGCGGCGTGACCGTGCCGATGGCGCGCACGACGCGCGCGAACGGCTGCGCCGTCGCGGGGGCGGTCTGCGCCGCAACCGTGGCGGCCGCGGAGTCGGACTCGTCGGCCGAGGCGCGCCCGCGGCAGGCCATGGCAGCGGCCACGAGTGCGAGCGGCACCAGCGAGAGGCGCCTCATGGCTCGGCTGCGGATGCGGTCGCGAGCCGCAACGCCGCGGCGGCGTCGTTCGCCGCGGCGACGTCGTCGATGTAGCGCCCCAGCGCCTCACGCCCGTTGCGCTGCGCTTCGAGCACCGCCGCGAGCGGGATGGCGCCTTCGGCGTATGCTTGCAGCGACATGGCGGCGACGCGGTCGGCGCTCGCGAGCAGCCGGCGGCTGCGCTCGACGCGCGCCAGCGCCACGGTGAAGCCGCGCCGTGCGCGGGCCAGCTCCGCTCCCGTCTCCCGCTGCACCAGATCCAGAGTCGCCCGCGCCCGGTCGCGCGCGGCGGCCGCCTGCGCGACCTCGCCGCCGTTCCAATTGAACAGCGGGAAGGGCAGCGACAGCCCGACGGTAGGCAGCGAGCCACCCGGCCCGGTTGGATCACCTTGCTCTACGCCGAACTGCAGCGAGGGGGTGGCAAGCACGCTGCGGTGCGCGAGCGCCAACGCCTGCTCCGAGGCGCGCACGCTCGCGGCCGCCGCGGCAACCGGCAGCGGGACCTCGGGCGCAGCGGGCACCGTGCCGGATGGCGGGGGGGGCGCGAGCGAATCGACGAGCGCGATGGTCACTGCGTCTCCCGGTAGTCCCATCGCGAGCTGGAGGGCGACCAGCGCGTCGATAGCGGCGAGCGAATCGTCGGCGGCGACGTTCTCGAGCTGCCCCGCGTTCACCGCCGCAAGGTTCACGTCCAGCTCGCTCACATCGCCGACTTCCCGTCGCAGCTGCGCCATCTTGCGGAGGCTGTCGGCGGCGACGGCGTTACGGTGCGAGAGCTGCGCGTGCGCGCGCGCCGCGAGCGCCCGGGTGTAGGCCGTATCGACGTCGAAGACGATGGCGGCGCGCTCGAAGGCGACGTCGTAGCGCACCACGTCGCGCGCGGACGCGGCAGCCCCGATCCGGGCGGCGCGAATCCAGGGCAGATCCAGGGGCAGGTCCGCGATCACGTGGTAGTGAGGGACATCTTTGGTATAGGTCGCCGACAGCAGCGGATTGGGATAGAGGCGCGCTCCGTGCAGCGCGCCGGCGGCGCCGGCGCTGTCGGCGCGACCAAAGGCCGCCCTGGCGCCACGCGCGAGTGCCGCCGCCACGGCCTGCGCGCGCGTGACGGGCTGCTGCGCGAAGAGCGCAGGCGCGGCGGCCACCAGGAAAAGAGACGCTCGAAGGAACATGTCGCCGACGGAAAACCTACCCGGCCAACCTGTCAGCAGGCTGACAGCGCCGTCAGGCCCAGCCGCCTGCTTCCCGCTCCACAGGGCCTACCTGGCCCTCGGTGGGCTCCGCTCAGCAGAACCACGGCTCGGTGAGCCGGGGCGCGACGGGGCGCTCCGGCGGCGGCCGCCGGAACGGCGCGGGGGGCGCTGTTCTGCCTGCGGCGCGGCTCGCGAGCACCCGGATGCGCTGCAACGTGTCGACGGGATCCTCGCCGGCGTCCGCGGCTCGGGCGACGAGGGCGCTCGCCCCCCGCTGCAGCTCGTCCATGCGCGGATCGGGATGGGTCCAGCGATGGCTCAGGCCGGCCGCGTCGAGCTCGCCGAATGCGGCGCGGAGCGCGGGCCGCGTCAGTAACAGCGACCCCGGAGGCACGAGCAGCCGGATGGTGAGCTGCACGGGGTCGACGTGATCCGCCAGATCGTGCGCCTCGAGGAAGTCGAGCAGATCGAGATAGTCGTCGAGCGTGCTCCAGGGCGTGAACGGCACGAACGTCGGTCGCGGCGCGATCCCGGCGCGGCGCAGGATGGCGATCGCCTCCGCGACGTCGGCCTTGGTGTGGCCCTTCTCGAGATGGGCGAGCACCACGTCGGACAGCGTCTCTACCGCCGAGACCACAAAGGCGCAGCCCGTGGCCGCGAACTCGGGGAACAGCTCGCGATGACGCAGCACGTGCTCGATCTTGGCGGTGAAGTCGTAGCTCACGTCGGGAAACTCGCCGTGCAGCTCGCGCGCCAGCTTGAGCGCGTGCCCCGGTCCGTTGAGGAAATCGGGGTCGCCGAAGGTGATGTGGCCTGCCCCGGCCGCGACCAGGCGACGGATATCCTCCAGCACCACGCTGCGCGCTACCGCGAAGAAGCGGCCGCCGTAGACCGGCGGGATCGGGCAATGCAGGCACGTGTGCAAGCAGCCACGACTCGCCTCGACGTACCCCGCCGGGACCAGGCGGTCCTGGCGCGCCAGCCGCACGTATCTGGTCAGCGGCGGCAGCGACGCGCGACTGGGCAGCGGAAACGCGAGACGTTGCAGGACGGCGACGCGGCGCTCGGGCTCCCGGCCGGCCTCGAGACGCTGCGCCAGCGCCACCAGCTCGCCTTCGAATTCCGCCCCCATCACGCCGTCGGCAACGCCATCGAGCAGGAACCCGGCGCACAGCAGCGCGTACAGGCCGCAGAACACGATTCGGCAGTGCGGGTTGAGGCGTCGGATACGCTGCGCCGCGAGCACCCCAAGCCGCAGCGCCGTGTGCATGGGAGCCATGACGGCGACGAGGTGCGCCCGGCGTACCGCTGCCTCGTCCAGCGGCTCGAGCGCGAGATCGAGCGCGCGCGGGGCGTATCCGGCGCGCTCGAGGAACGCCAGGGGCCACGCCAGACCGAGCGGCTGGTGACCGAGCTCGTAGCAGGAGACGACGAGGATCGCGCCGGGCGCCCGCAGGGTGTCGCCGCTCACGGGATTACGGCGCTCTCTGGGCGCGTTCGACGAACCGCACGAGGAACGCGACGCCTGCGAGACCGACGGCGATCCACACGAGCCAGCGCTGCCCGGTCGCCATCCCCAGCAGGCCGACGCCGAGGGCGGCGCCGCCGAACCATGCTTTGAGAACGAAGCTTCTGGTCATTTCTTGAGAAACGCCTGTAGCGCTGCCCGGAAGTCCGGAGTGGTGCGACTGACCGCGTTCACGTCCGCGCCCAGGCGGAGGCCGTCTTCGAACCGCATCCCGTCGAGCTGGTAGAATTGCTGCTTGGTCAATGCCAGCGCGGACGGGCTGGCGGCGGCGAGCGCGCGCAGCACCGCACCCGCCTGATCGTCGAAGGCCGAGTCCTCGGACACGCGCGACACCAGCCCCAGGGCGGCCGCCTCGGGGGCGCCGAGTAGACGCCCCGTCGCGGCGAGATCGAAGGCGACTTTCTCCCCGGCGCTGCGTTTCAGCAACGTCATGACGATCGCCGGGACGAAGCCGCGCTGCACCTCCGGATATCCGAACTGGGCGGACTGCGCCGCCAGCACCAGATCGCAGGCCGTGGCGAGCCCGCATCCCCCCGCCAGCGCCCGTCCCCGCACGACCGCGACGATCGGCTTGGGAAGCCGTCGCATGCTCAGGAAGATCTCGGCGAACCGGAGCGCGGCGCGCCGGTTCTCGTCGACGCTTTTGTCCGCGGAGGCGAGCAGCTCGTGGAGATCCATGCCGGCGCAGAAGTCGCTGCCGGCTCCGCGCACCGCCACGACCCGCACGGCGGCGTCCAGCTCGGCGCGCTCCAGCATCGCGAGCAGCCCGTCGATCATGGGCGTGTCGATCGCGTTCTTCTTGTCCGGCCGGTTGAGCGTGGCCGTGAGAATCCCGGCGTCGACGGTCACGAGCACGCGATCCGTCATCGCGGCAGCTCGATCTCGAGGCGCAGCAGCGCGGTCGAAAACACCTTGCCCTGGGCGTCGGTCTTGAGCGAGATGGTGCCGCCGCCGTCCAGCGCCCCGTGCAGCAGGAAATTCAACGCGTGCAGATTCGGCAGCTCGAACCGCTCGACCGGACCCGTGATCAGGCCCTTGAAGTGGCGGGCGACGCGCGCCGCGGTCACCTGCTTCACGAGGATCGGGTAGTACTGCGGCTTCAAAGCGATGAGCCCGACGTTGGCCGTGTCACCTTTGTCGCCCGACCGCGCATGGGCGAGCGCCAGCAGCGGAACCATCTTCCTTCTGTCGGCCCGACCGCCCGACCGCCTGGCCGCCGCCTTTTTCATACTTCGACCAGCTCCACGCACGGCTCCACCATGCTCTTGTCGAGCAGCGCGGGCCAGTAGGCCACGATCTCCTCCGGCTTGGGGCGTCCTCCCGCGAATCCGGTCACGCTGGGGGGACCGTTCAGGATGAGCGGCGCGATCTCGCGGGTGAAACGCTCCACGGCGGCCTGGTCGCGCGACCGCACAGCGACGCGCAGCTGCACCTCCGGGATGTCCTCGACCGCCAGCTCTGCGAGCGCCAAGCGGCCGTGCGTCGCGTCGGCGCCGACGAGCTCGGTGTGGATGGCCTCAAACTGGAGTCCCAGGCTCTCGAGCCGCTGGCGCAGCACGCGGTCCGCGGCCCGGGCCTTCTGGTACGCATCGGGCCAGGCGTACACCAGCGTGCCTACAGCCTTGTAGCCGTAGAAGTAGGCCAGGGACACCTTGAGCTTATCCGTAGCGGGTCTTCCCCTCACCCCCGACACCCGGACCGTGTCCCTCCCCGCCTGCTCGAGCCGGATGGTGGTGAAGTCCGCGATGCAGTCAGGTGTGATGTATGCGGTCGGGTCGCCCATCTCGTACACCAGCTGCTCGGTCACGCCGGCGACGCTGATACGCCCGCCCGTCCCGGGATGCTTCGTGATCTCGAAGGTGCCGTCGGGACGGGCGTCGACGATCGGATATCCCACGTTGGCGAGGTCGGGGATCTTTTCCCAGTCCACCAGGCAGTTGCCGCCGCTGCACTGGGCGCCGCACTCGATCGTGTGACCTGCCACGGTGCCGGCGGCGAGCAAATCCCAGGCGTCGGGCGGCCAGTCGAACGCGTGGATCATCGGCGCCAGCGTCAGCCCGGTATCGGTCACGCGGCCGGTGATGACGACGTCCGCACCGCGCCGCAGCGCATCCACCAGGGGCCGGGCGCCGAGGTAGGCGTTCGCCGCGAGCACGCGATCGCGCACGTCGGACAGGGGCCGGCCCGTATCGAGGTTCTTGAGCTCGTGCCCGCGGGCCAGGAGACCGTCCAGCCGACCCAGCAGGTCGTCTCCCGTCACGACGCCGATGCGCAGCTTGCCTGCGAGCTTCAGCCGGCGCGCGACCTCCGCGACCGCCTGGGCGCAGGCGCGCGGGTTCACGCCGCCCGCGTTGGCCGTGACCTTGATGCCCCGCTCGACGACGATCGGGAGGATGCGCTCCATCAACGGCACGAAGTCCTTGGCGTACCCGAGCGAGGGGTCGCGCGACTTCTGCTTCTGCAGGATGGACATGGTCACTTCGGCCAGGTAGTCCATCATCAGGTAATCGACGGGCCCGCCCGTCACCTGGCGGTACGGCGCCTCGGGCCAGTCGCCCCAGAAGCCCTGGCCGGCGGCGATCCGGACGGGGCGCGGGCCCCGCGCCGCCCTCATGGGAGCGGTAGCCGCCGGACCGCGTCCACGCCGATGCCGTCGGTCGGGTGGATGCGCACCTCGATGAGCGGCGTGAATCCCTCGGGAAGAGTGAGCTCCCGCGGTCGCGTCAGTGGAACGAGCGCGCGCCCCCCCGCGACCACGTGCACATCGGTGCTCCCGCCCACGGAGCGCGGTTGCGCGAGCAGGAAGCGTACGCGCACCGTCGCGCGCCAGGGGTGGGCACCGGAGTAGCGTGCGAACGCGGGGAACAGCTCGACGGTGAGCGTCCGGCCCCGGAGCGGGGCCACGGCCCGGGCGTCCACCGCGTGCCGGCCGAACGCGTAGTTGAGCGCCCCCTGCCCGACCTGTTGCCCGGACGAGTCGAAGTCGGTGACGCCGAAGTCGGTGAAGTCGTCCCACTGCTCGGGCGGCATCGCCACGTCCACCGTCGCCTGGTCGGCCCACTCGGGGACGCGTACGGTCACGCTCTCGGCAGGCGCGCCGCGACCGTTCACGGCGACCGAGCGCTCGGCGCCAATGAGCGTCGCGGTCGCCTGCCCGGGCGCGGCTTCGGGCGCCGCCGTCGACGCTTCGATCCCTGCCGCGGCGGGGGCGATTGCCCAAGGGGCAAGCGTGCCGCGCACGGTCGCTGTGACTCCCGAGAGCGGGGGCGCCACTACGTCGAGCTCGTACACGCCCGGAACGAGGTCTTCCGCGTCCACGACGAACCGGGCCGTGCCCGGCAGCGTGCCGCCGAGCGAGACCACGGAGTCATGGCCGGTGCCGCGGAACGGCGCGCCGTTCGGCTCGAACAGGTAGGCGGTGGCGGTTTGCGCCGCGGAATCGGGCAGCGTCACGGCGGTGGAGAGCGTCGTGCCCGCCACCGGGGCCTTGAGGAAGTAGCGCTGCACGCGGGCCGGGCCGATGGCGCGACGCTCGTCGAACAGCGGCTTCGCGAGCAGGTCATACGGCACGACGACCGTGTTGCGGAGGGTGAAGAGCGCACCGGCGAGCGTATCGCTCGGATTCCAGGCGCTCACCGTGCCGACGTAGACGCCGGGCGCGGCCAGGGCCGACCGCTGGTAGACGACCGGGATTTCCGTCTCCCGCGCGCCCGCCACGACCGTGGCGGGCGCCGTGAGCCATGGGACGCTGCTCTTCAGCAGGAATTGCGCGGCACGCAACCCCCCGACGTGGCGCACCTGGAACGACTGCAGCGTATCACCCGGGTCGCCGAGACCGTCCCGATGGAACGCGGCTGAGACGCCGGCGGGCACGCGCACGACGTAGGCCGAGCCCTGGTGTCCGCCCAGCAGCCAGCGGTACGCCGTGTCGAGTCGCGGCTGACCCGCGCCGTCGTCGATCGGGGTTTCGCCGCGGAACGGGACCGCCGAAGCCCGCAGCGCCTGCGCGATATCCGCCGCGCTCACCTTGCGCCCTTCCTGCGCCATGGCCGACAGGAGGCACGCGGCGAGGCCGGCCGCGTGCGGCGCGGCCATGCTGGTTCCGCCCTTGATCTCGTCGCCCGTATTCCAGTGCGGCACCGTCGAGAACGCCACGCCCGGCGCCACCAGGTCCGGCTTCGCCAGCTCGGCGCCGCGCGAGCTCCACCACCCCATCACGTCGGGGGCCGGAGCGGTCCCCGGCTGCACCGGGCGCGCGAAGGCGCCGGGGTACGAGGCGCCCACCGACAGCGCGAGGTCCGCCGAGCCGGGGAACCCGAGGGTGGACAGGCCCGGGCCGTCGTTGCCTGCGCTGATGGTGAAGACCGCCGCGGGATGGGCCACGAGAAAGGCGTTCACGATGGAGTCGATCACCGCGTGCCCCTCGCGCTCGTTCCCGACGCCGAAGCTCAGGTTCAGCACCAGCGGCATGTTACG
Organism: Gemmatimonadales bacterium; assembly: GCA_036522815.1. Classification (GTDB taxonomy): domain Bacteria; phylum Gemmatimonadota; class Gemmatimonadetes; order Gemmatimonadales; family GWC2-71-9; genus AG41. Next base: position 17,180 of record DATDFC010000110.1, read on the forward strand.
CTGCTCGGCGTAGCGGGCCGCGTACCCCATGGCGCGCTGCATGCTGCCCGTGACGGAGATCCCGCCCCGTGCGGCGTTGGCGATCTTCAAGCCGACGAGCTGCGCGCCCGGCGCTACGCCGTCGAACCCGGATACGTTGAACAAACTGTGACCCGCCGCGATACCCGCCACGTGCGTGCCGTGCCCGCCGTTGTCGAAGAACAGGTCGAGCAGCGGGGCGCCGTCGGCTTCGCTGAAGTTGGCGGCGAGGGTGATCGGCTTGGACCCAAGGGCGATGGTCTCATGCCCTTCCCGGTAGTCGTGCAGCGGCATCTCGTCTTCGAACGAGCCGTTCAGGTTCGAGTCGATGAACGCCACCCAGCCGTCGCTCGCTTTGACCACGATGACGGGAAACGTGTCGGTGTTGACGCCGTTGCCGTTCAGGTCGGCGGCGGGCGGCTTGCCGAGGGGCAACTCGCGCAGCATCCCGGCGTACCAGGTCGTGGCGGTGGTGAGGCGCCCGATGCGGTGTGCGCCTGCAAGTGTATGCCCGCCCACGGCGACCGTGCCGTCGGCGCCCGGGCTGACGGGGGCGAGCGCGACGCGACCCTCGCCCGAGAAGTCGCGCAGCTCGACGATCTTGGGCGCCCCGGTGCTGGTGGTGATCAGGCCGTCCACCCCCGGGTCGACGCCAGTGTCGAGGATCGCGATCAAGACGCCACGCCCGTCGTACGTGGGATGCTGGGCGCGGAACTGGTCGACGCCCGTGTCCTTGAGCGGCATGAGCCCGGTCATGAACGCGATGGAGGGTGGCAGCGCGGGCTCGCGCGCGGGCACCGCGGTGGCGTCGGCCGCCGCCGG